>DASYYN010000030.1:0-78586 GCA_035933815.1 Acidobacteriaceae bacterium | reverse complement strand
AGGCCGGCTGTTCGATGCCGTCGCATCGCTGATCGGCCTCCGGCATTCCGTGTCGTTCGAAGGACAGGCGGCCATGATGCTGGAGGCCGCAGCCGATGCGTGGAGCGGCCGGGCGCTCGAGCCCTATGACTTTGCGGTCTCCGGCGCGAGCCCGGCAGATCTCGATCTTCGGCCGATGATCCGGCAGATCGTGGATGAGGTGCAGCACGGAGAGACGCAGCAGGCCATTGCTGCGCGGTTTCACGTGACGATGGTAGCGGTCATTGTGGAGGTCTGCCGGCAGATGCGGTCCGCGCTGCAGCTGGACCGGGTGTGCCTGAGCGGCGGCTGCTTCCAGAACGCGCTGCTGCTCGAGGGGTGCCTGCGAGCGCTGCGCGAGCAGGGCTTTGCGGTCTTCTTCCCGCGCATCGTGCCCGCAAACGACGGCGGCATCTCTCTGGGGCAGGCGGCGATTGCGTGCGAACTGCTGCGGCAGCGGCCGTGACTGAAGGTGAGCGCGGCAGGCGGTGATCCCATGTCTCCAACAACAGGAGACATGGGGCAACCGGATCCGGACCACGCTACGCCGTCTTGGCGTGCTGCTCTTTCAGATTCTTCAGTAATTCTTCGATCTGCTCTTCCCTCTCGAGCGCTGCAAACCGGTCTTCAAGGGAGTCGTGATCCATCAGCTCGCGCGTGGCTACATTGCGCGCATCCTCGGTGGCGATGCGGCTCTTCATGCGATCGATGCTGGTGGATCGGTCCGACTTGCCCATCGCGTCCCGCGCCTGCTGGGCGCGGCCCACGACGCGGGCACGACGGTGCTCGGCGATGAGCAGGTCGCAGCGGCTGCGCGTTTCCTGCAGCTTCTGCTCCAGATGGCGCAGAGCATTCTTCAGCGTTTCCACCTCGACCTTCTGGTCTTCGAGCTGCTGCGCGAATCCATCGGCCATTTGCTTTGCGCTCAGCGACCGTTCCAGCGCAGCGCGGGCCAGCGTGTCGTCTGCTTTGCGGACGGCCATTTCGGCCTTGCGTTGCCACTCGGTGACCGCGCCCTCGTGCTCGACGCGCTTTTTCTCCAGCAGGTGCTCATCGGCAATCGCAATCGCCACCTGCGTCTTCACCTGCAGAAGCTGATTTTCCATGTCGAGCACCAGCTGCTTCAGCAGCTTCTCAGGATCTTCGGCTTTGTCGATGAGGTCATTGATGTTCGCTCTGAGCAATGTTCCTACACGTTCGAGGAGTGCCATAACTATTCTCCCTTCAGAAAATCGCGGGCGGGAAACCGCAGTTCCCCGCCCTGTTCGTTACTTCGCCTCGACAATGGCAGTCGCAGCAGCGCTGTGGCCGTTGCCGTCGCCCCGCGCGGCCATGGCTTTCACGTTGGCCATGAGATCGCGGATGTCCATTCCCGAGAGCGCCTCGAAGAGCGCCGGCACCTGCGCGGCCATTTTGGCCATATCGCCGGTGAGCTTGTTGGCGCCCGCAGCATCGCCGCCGGTGGAGACGATGGTGATCTTGTCCACCTTGGCCAGCGGCTCGCTCATGGCGCGCACCACGTCGGGCATGCTGCCGATGAGGCGGTCGACCACTGCGGCCTGAGTCCACTCCTGGTAGGCCTCAGCCTTGACGTTCATAGCCTTCGCTTCGGCCTCGCCCTTCTGGAAGATGATCGCGGCTTCGGCTTCGCCCTGCGTGCGGATAGCCGACGCGCGTCCTTCGGCTTCCATCGTGAGGCGAGCCTTCTCCGCAGCAGCGAGGGCTTCGATGCGCTGGCGATTGACCTCGGCCTCTTTGAGCACGGTGGCGATGAGCTCCTTCTCGTGGCGCACAATCTCGGCTTCCTGCACCTTGATCTGCTGCTCTTTCTCGATCTGCTGCACCTTCACCTGCTCCGCAACGACCTGCTGCTGAGTGATGTTGGTCTGCAGTTCGTACGACTTGTCAGCCTGCGCCTGCTGGCGGCGACTCTGCTCGGCAAACTGCGCCTTCTGGATATCGAGATCGCGCTGCGCCTCCGCCTGCTTGGCCAGCGATGCCGTCTCGGCTATGACCCGAGTCTGATCGGCGGCGGCCTTGGCGACGGCGGCTTCGCGCATCGCGTTGGCGCGCTGGATGGCCGTGTCGCGCTCGGCTTCGGCGGCAGCGATTTCCGCGTCGCGCTTAATGCGCACGATGTCCGGCCGGCCCATGTTGGTGATGTACTCGTTCTTGTCGCGGACTTCCTTGATGGTGAAAGAGACGACCTCGAGCCCCATCTTGCTCATGTCGTCGGCGCAGGTCGCGCGCATGCGGTCTGCAACCATCTCCGGCTCTTTGACGATTTGCTCGACCGTGAGCTGGCCGATGATGCCGCGCAGATGGCCTTCCATCACCAGGCGGATGAGACCTTCGCGCTGGGGAGGCGTCTTGGTCAGAAACTGCTCGGCGGCGGTGAGGATCGACTCCTGATCGCTGCGGACTTTGATCTGGGCGACAGCCTCGACCGTAACGGCGACGCCCTGCTTGGTGTAGAGATCCTGCTGCGGCGCGACGTCGAAGGACATCAGCTCCAGCGACAGCTCGCGGCAGCTCTCGACCATGGGGAAGATAATCGTGCCGTGTCCCTTGATGACACGGGGGCCGCGGAAGCCGTAGACGATGAGCGCCTCATTCGGCCCGGCTTTGCGAAACATCCTGGCCAGCATGCCGGACAGAATGATGAGCACCAGCAGCAGAATTCCAGCGCCAACAATGTAGTAAGTGGTGTTCATAACGCCTGATCCTTTCCATCAGGACCGTTACTGGTTGGTGGTTGAAGTGTTCGCGGACGTCGACGAGGCCTCCCCGGCGATTTCGTCCCACGCCCGCACATACGCAATGCCCTGCTCGTACCGCATGACCACGACTTCTGTGCCACGCGCGAGCATGCCGCCCGCATCGCTGCGAGCGGGTGCAAAATGGCGGCTGCCATTTTGCGAAAACTGAATCTCTCCGGTACCGCCTTCGCGGATCGGGCCAGTCACCAGGCCATACATACCCACGATTGCGGTCTCCTCCGCGGTCAGTTCCCTTTCGTGCGGAAGGAGCACACGGATCAGGAACCAGAAGAGGATGGCGCCGCCCGCCAGACCCGTGATGATGGCCAACACAAGAACGGCGAGGAACGCGAAATCTCCGCTGCGCGTCAACAAATACCCGCAGCCGCCAAACCAGCAGAGAAACGCGGCCAGGGTGAATCCGTTGATGGGACTGACTCCGCCTTTTGCGCCCGCTCCATGCACGTGGGCATGCGCATGGCCGAGATGCACATGCACATGTCCGAAGTGCAGGTGCGTGAACGCGCCCAGCGCGGAGAGGACAGTCAGCGTAAGCCCAAGCGTGAAACAGATGAGATAAAAGGTGGTCACTTCTGAGCCTCCTTCCTCACTGCGGAGCGGCGTGTCTGGATCGGCAACGCGGCGTCCGCAGGACGCGGCGACGGGCCAGCGGCTCCGAGCACGTCGAACAGTCGATCCACGAGACCCGGTGTTTCGATCACAGCGTGCAGCAGCAGCAGGCAGCGCCGCGTGTCCACATGACGAGCCAGAGCCAGCAGCGCCTGCCGCAGCGGCGGATCGCGACGGAAACGCTCGGCGCCGCTGATGAGCCACAGGTCGAGCTTGTCTTCGAGTGCGCGCGCATCGCTGAGCAGCTCGGCGGAATAGCCGTCAGGATCGTCCACCAGGTACCCTGGATGAACCTTGAAGAATTTCGCGAGCACCTGGCGCGTCGTATTGGTCAGGTGCGGCCGCGCTCCACTCTCGATCTGCGAGAGGTAGCTCTGGCTCAGCGACTCGCCGGTCTCCTGCTGGATTGCGCGAATCAGCTCCTGCTGGGTCATCGCCCGATTCATGCCGCGGAGATTGCCCTCAACTTCGCGGAGGTAGCGCATTTTCTCGCCAAGCTTCATGGGGGCTTCTATTGCAAATCGCAATTAGCATATCGCATTTTGCAATACAGTCAAGCAAAAATCATGGAGGGATGTGGCGATATCGAAAGCTACACATTCCAGGCGCTTTGCACGCGCGAGAGCCACCGCGGGTATAGAAAAGGCCCGGGAGCCGAGTGGCTGCCGGGCCGATCTGTGCAAATTCCCGCCGAGGCTATGGCTGGTGCGCGTCCGAAGGCGGCGTCTGGGCGGTCTTGATCTCCTCGACCGTCTTCGCCTGATGCATCTGCTGAATGTCACGCGGGAAGTAGCCGGGCCGCGTTTTCACGGTGAGCTCGTGCTTGCCTAGCCGCGCTTCCACGCGAACATGCCGGTAGCCGCCGAGGTTGGGCGGCTTCGTCGAAGTGTAGCCGACGGTGTAGCGATTCCGAATGACCCGCGCCACTTCACGAGCAATGTCGTTCACGTCATCGAGCGAACGCGGGAAATACGCAACCCCGCCGGTGCTGCTGGAAAGGCTCTGGAGCTCGTCGCGAGCGCGCTGCGCTGCCTCTTTGCTGGGCGAATCGTAAAGCAGACCGATGCTGTAGACCACAGGTCCGTTGAGTTGCTGCACGCGGCGCACAGCCTGCGCCAGAGTCAGGCGCGAGGCATCGTCTTCCCCGTCGGTAATGATGAGAATGACCTGCGTCGGCCACTTCGAGTAATGCGCCAGCTCATCGGCGGAGGCGGCGACGGCATCGTAAATCGCCGTCGTGCCGCGGGCATCGTAGTGCGAGAGGCCCCGCTCCAGATAGCTGACGTTCGACGTGAAACCCTGGTCGAGGTATGCCTTTTCGTTGAAGTTGACGACGAATGCTGTATCGCGCGGATTGGATTCGCGCACCAGATCGAGCGCCGCTTCGTTCACAGCCTGCCGCTTGTCCCGCATCGAGCCTGAATTGTCCACGAGAATGCCGAGCGAGATCGGCACGTCTCCATGATCGAAAGAAACGATGGTTTGGGGAACGCCGTCTTCCCAGACCCTGAAGTTTGCCTGCCGAAGGTCCGTGACCACCTGCCCCTGCTCATCGACGACCGTGCACGGCAGCAGAACCTCGTCGACGTTCTCGTACAGGACATAAGCATTCGATTTTCCCTTCTCAGCAGTGAGGGTCGTCGCGGGACGAACGGGACCGTTGTCGGCAACATCAGGCGACAATACGGGATCGCGGTCGACGCCGAGATTCGGCTGAATCTCGCGCCGCGTGTAGTCCTCGTTCATCGGTGAATTCGCCGGAGGGTTCTGCGTCGAGGCAGGCGTAGCCTGTCCGGGCCGTTGGCCGGCGGGAGCAGCGGTCTGCGCTGCCGCGAAACCTGCACAAACAAAGAGCGAGAGGGCGGCCGGCGCGATGCAGCGGACCAGAGACGATCGTAAGGATTGCATTTCGAGCATAGGGATATGGCTGGAGTTGCAGGGACTCCTTAACCTGGAGCTTAGGATGCAATCCGGGACCGAAAGGCATGCATCGTTTTGCATGTTTCCGCAGGTGCGGTCACAGGTGTGGTGCCGCGTCCTTCACTATGGAAAAGAAGAGCGGAGCCCGAAGGCTCCGCCGAAGGAGGAGTTGGCTAAAAACTGGAGAACTCAATAGAGGTGGAAGCCGACGTCGACCCTCAGTTGCACTGCAACCGGATGCCCCTGGTACATAGCTGGCTTGAACTTGTACTGGCTGACTGCCGCGATGGCCTTCTGATCGAGCCCCATGCCGAGGGACCGAACGACAGTCACATTTTTCGGGTTGCCATAAGCGTCGACGATCAGCTGAATTTCAACTGTACCTTCCAGCTTCGCGGCACGAGCCTGGTCAGTGAACTCAGGCTGGACCTGGTGCACAAGCACGGGAGCCGTGACGCCGCCGCCGACGCTCATGACGCTGCCGCCGTACCCACCGCCCATACCGGCGCCGAGGCCAGCGCCATGCCCAGCGCCAATGCCGCCGCCCATGGTCGAGCCAAATCCGGAATTGCTGCCCGGGCCCTGCGAAGCGAGCGCAACCTGCTGCGAGTTCGGCAAACCGACGTTCGGCATGTTGGTGTTCTGCGGCAGATTAATCTTCTGCGGCACCTGGATGGCGGCCGGTTGCGGCAGCTTCGGGTTGTCGATCTTGAGGATCTGCGGAGGCGTGACCGGCTGCTTCACCATCGGTGGCAGCTTGCCCTTGACCGGCTCCACGATGTGGTGCGCGCCGCCGCCACCGCCGCCGCCCATGGCTTTGGGCGCGGGAATCGTCGGCGGAATGTACGGCTTAAAGTAAATCGGCGTGAACACATGAGCCTGAACCGGCTTGACGTGCGTGGTGTGCAGGTTCATGGTGACCCAGAGGATCGCGGCGATTGCGGTCGCGTGAACAAAGAAGGCGAGAATACTCGATGCCGGGCCGCGCCGGACTGCCAGCGGATCAGCAACGGCTACGGGCCGGGACGTGAGGTGCAGCGGAGGCTGCTTCTCCGGAAAGAATGCGTCGCGCAGGTTGGCCCTCAGCGTCGCAAACAGCGATTCGTCCGGCAGGGGTTTCCCGAAGACGACAGGCCTGGTGCACAGGTACAGGCCGCTGTTGGCCCGCTCGTCCTGGCTCTCAACCTGAGGTTCGAATTCTGGAGTTCTCAATGCGGGATAGCCCATATCGCGATTGCCGGGAGGCAGAATGCCCGGCACCTCCTTTTCATTGATGCGAATTCCCATAAGCACGAAGCCCGTGAAGTCGAGAAATCACGGACGTCCGAAAGATAACTACCAAATGCCTTTATCGCTGCCCGTAAGCTTCTGGCCGACGGCAGCGGCTGTAGCCAGCCATGGCAGCAGACCCAGTCGTGCGCTGCTGTACAGTTCTCCTTTGCGCAGCAAACCACTGAGCTGCGTGCCGTAGAGGCTGGCGGATTGCGGCATGATGGGAACGCGGAGAAAATCGCGATTGAAGTACACGAGATTCCCGCCAAAACGAGCCGCATCTTTCACGAATTGAGGCAACCCGAGGTCTTTGCCCCGATATTGCCGTACGTAGTCGGAAACAATTACCAGATAGGTTGCCGCTCCTTCCCAGATGCCGGCGGCCTGTGCGGATGCGCGCAGATCGGAGAAGTCGAGCAGGCCTGAGCTGACGAGCCATGCCGAATCCACGATGTCGCACAACCGAAAATAGAAGTGCCGGTACATGCGCTGGAGCGTGGAAATCATGAGCCGGTCGGACGCGGACGGCACGTGAAAGGTATACCCGCCCATCTCTACCGTGCGAGCACGCCTCGGGAGACGCGAAGCGAGCACCAGCTGCTCTCCGGTTTGCCCCAGGCGGCCAACGTGCACTTCCACCGACTCCGGCAGGCCGGGAATTTCGAAGTTCCACTTGCATGCCAGGCGGTCTCCCCAGCTCCGAGCAGCAATTTGGGCTCCAAATCGTTCCGTCATGAGCGAGCAAACGGCCTGAGGACTGGCATTCGAGTAAAGGTCGAGATCGCTGCCCAGATCCGGCCAGTGATCGAGCGACTTCATTACCGTGACATCCAGGTTTCGGCTTGCGAAGCCATCGCAAATTTCGTGCAGATGCCGAATCGCGTTTGCGATGCGAGCACGCTCGTCGTCCAGAGCGGCGGAGGCCCACCGAGCGCGGTCGTCTTTCTCTGCCTCATACAGGCCCTGGATGACCTCCATGCCGCGAATCAGCACGTGATTCGAGGCGGCAAGCGTCAGCAGCGCGTCGAAGTCCTCACGCGTGAGGCCGCGCAGTGTCTCGGCTGCCTGCGCCGCGCTCGCCGAATCAGCAGGCGACAGCAAAAGGCAGGAGAGAAGAGACATCCGTTCGTTCGATGAACAAAGTGCTTTGTTCATTTCGTTTCCATCACCTCGGGGCTACTGTGGCGGCTGCTGCTGTGGCGGCTGCTGCTGTGGAACCGGCGGAGTCGTAGGCCGGGCAGAGGCATCTGGCTGAATGGATCCGTACCTCGGAGTCAGCTCAATGGGCCCCTGCTCCTGGCGCCGCTCGCGAGCAAACGATTGCAAGGCATCGCCCACTTTGCCGTTGTTTTCCTCAGCGACCGTATTGAGCCGCGAGCCGTCGGCGATGGATTGCGTCGCCAGACCCACACGGGCGTGAGCGTCAGCGGCACTGCGCGCACGAGCGTAGAAATATTGCGCTGTTTCCAGATCGCCGTCTCGTTCCGCGACATAACCCAGATTGTTCAGGGAGAATGCGCTATATGGATCCAGCTTGTACGCGTCGAGGAAATCTCGTTTGGCGGCGGCCCAGTCGTTCTCGTTCGCTTCGAATACGCCACGCAGCTCGAGCATGTGGGCGCGCGCCTGATTCAGATCCATGTTGCGCATTCTTTTGCGCAGATTATTTGCGCTTGCCTCGGCTACGCGACTGACGGCCTTGCCGCGATATTCCTTCTTGAGGGTGACGACGACCGGCTCGGTGGAATTCAGCGCCGCAGCCTCGTCGTAATAGCGCAGGGCGCCGTCGTAGTCGCCGATCGCCTCGCTGGCGACGCCGAGGTTGTTCAGCGTGAAGGCATTCTGCGGATCCATCTTCAGGGCGCGACGCAGGACCATGAGCGCCTCGAAGCCGTTATCGACATTGAGGAGCTGGAGCGCTTCGACGTTCATGCGATTGATGCGCATCGGCTCATTCTTGAGCGTGTCCAGCGCGAACATCATCGGCTTGCCCTGGAGGTTCTTATCGTCGCTGATGGCGATCACGGCGCCGCAGCCTTGTTCGGCGGCCAGTTTGTAGAAGTTCTGCGCCCGATCCAGCCGCCCCTCCAGCTCAGAGATGTAGCCGAGATTGTTCAGCGTAAAGGGATCGGAGGGATCGTAGAGGTACGCCTTGTAAAACAGGGCCTCAGCCTTGTCATAGTGGCGCTTCTGCACGGCCTCGACGCCCTCCCGATTGAGGCGCTGCACGGGCGTGAGCTTGCTGTGTCGCGGGATCGTGATGCGCAGGTCTCCGGCTCGTGCCAAAGGCGCGGTGATGCAGGCAACAAGTGCCAAAAGAGCCAGTGAATTGAACCGTTTCGCGGACATAGACGGAAAACCCCGAATGGTCATCTGAACCCGACGTGCGCAGACATGCCATTCGGGCATAAGGCTTTGGATGCGAATCACGGCCATGTGTTGCCGCAGCGGCGGCTTCCGGCGTTGAAGTCGCAGACCACCATCGCGCACACTCTTCCATCTAAGCAGGTTGCCGTTTCATGTCCAGGCACAGGTGTACGGAATGATTCTTCTTCTTGCAGTTGTCATGGCCAGTGGCGTGGCGACTGCCCAAAGCCCTCAGCAAACCACGCCCACTTCGCCCAATCCCGTAGAGAACGCAATTCCTGCGCCGGCCGTTGCGCCGCCCGCAAGGAATCTGCCGCCACCGCCGCCGGGTAAAAGCAGTGTCATCGGCGGGGAGATCCGCAAAGTCGACCCCGTGCGCGACGAGATTACGCTGCGCCTCTTCGGCAGCAACAACAAAATGACGATGTTCTATGACGAGCGGACACAGGTTTACCAGAATGGCCGGCGCATCGATGTGCTGGACCTGAAGCCGGCGAGTCACGCGTCGGTCGAGACCACGCTCGACGGCACCAGGGTCTTCGCACTGCGCATTCATATGCTCTCGACCGTTCCCTCAGGGGAATGCCAGGGTCAGGTGGAAGACTTTAATTCGCGGACTCGTAACCTGGTCGTCATGTCCTCCCTTTCGCACCAGACCGTGCGCATCGACATTCCTCTCGATACGCCCATCGTGCGAGTCGGACAGAAGGAGTTCGCCGCCGGCGGCAGCGGGATCGGCGACCTGATGCGTGGTTCTCTGGTGAACGTGACCTTTCAGCCTGGCGCCGGCGGCAGAGGCACCGCTACGCACATCGATGTGCTGGCGACTCCGGGGTCGGCGTTCACCTTCAGCGGCCAAATTTCGCTGCTGGATTTCGCGTCCGGACGTCTGGTGATCATTGATCCGCACGACAACACGACGTACGATTTCCACTTCAACCCGTATCGTCTGCATGACGCGCACCAGCTGCACGAGGGTGAATCGGTAAAGGTGACTGCCGAGTTTGACGGGCAGAGGTACGAGGTGACGGAGCTCACGCCCCAGTAGGCATCGCAGCACCAGCTCGCGGCGCCCTGCAGTCGTATCTTCGCATTCCGCCACGGCGCGGTGCGGGCGAGTAGTTGCCTGTTCGGAAGCTTGCCACAGATTCCCGAAGGCGCACGAATACGGCCTTGTATCAGGCACAACTTCACGCGTGCGGAAAATTGATTGCTTTGAAGGGGCACGGCTTCAGCCGTGCCGTAACCGCTGCAAAAATGAATCGGGCTTTAGCCCCTGAGGGAAGTCTTTCGATCTGCCACGCGGCTTTTTTCCGCAAGGTGTGAGTCGTGCCGTAATGGCCCAAATTCAAGCAGGCTTTAACCCCTCAAGAGGTACGCGCCCCCGGGTTTCGCCGCGAAACCTGACCTTCGTACCGTCCGCCTCCCCGAATCTGCTTGTGCTTCTGTTCCCCATCCCGCTAGCCTGAAACTAGGGGATCGTCTGTTCATCAGCGATCCCCTTTTTGCTTTGCGCGAGTCCCAGGACTCAGGCGTAATCGCTGCGCAGGCGCTCTTTGACAGCTCCCCGGGCCTTCTGCCCACACCCTTGCGCCTCGCACAGCGAAACAGGGTAATACCCGCAGGGTATTACCCCGGAACAGCTCTCGATCCAAATAGATCCACACAATGCCCCCGGGGGGAGGGGGTACTTTCAGGGCTGGACACTACGATCTCACGGGCCCATGTTGTCCGGCTGGCACGTGGTCCCGACCGCTGCCGGCGTTGGCGGGCTGGGCGGGGTAGCCCAGGGCACGCCCGTGAAGTCGAAGAAGTCGAGCAGGTTCGGCTGGGCAGCGTCGCGGCTCGTGAGGTGCGCCGAGGGGCCGATGAACCGGTTCTCGACAAATTTGATGATCGCGGTGTGGTCCATCGGGATATGCGACACATAGTGCGCTCGCGTCCAGGGCGAGATCACCATATTGGGAACCCGGAATCCCAGCTGCGCGGCAAATCCGCTGACAGCGGCAGCGTCGGTCGCCTTGGCACCGGGTTCGTCGGCCGACAGGTCGCAGTGCGTTGTTGCCGTCGTTCCCGTCGGCGGCAGACACGGCTTGTAGGTGTCCGGATTGACGGCGATCGTCGAGATATCCGGGATGCTCGACAAGGGAACGCCAACAACCGCGGGGTCGGTATTTAGATTCGAATCTTTCGGCACGGGCGGCACGTGATCGAACGGTCCACCGCCCTCGTCGTAGCTGAGGAAGAAGACTGAATCCTTCCATGAAGGGCTCTGCATCAGGGCATTCACGATACTTGCGACCTGCGCCTGGCCCGCAAGGATCGGCTGGCCGGAGCCTGGGTGCTCGTCGTTATTTCCATACCCCGCTTCAATGAACGCGAAGCTGGGCAACGTGCCATTCGCAACATCTTTAAAGTACTGCGACAGCGGCGCGATGTGGTTCGGATCGATGCAGAAGGAATTACTCGAATCTCCAACGACGCTGGACGGCTGCGTCGGCGGCGTGCACGGCGCACCGGTAGGATTGTCGTACATGAATTGATACGAGTACTGGAAACTACCGAAGTCTGTTGCCGGGAACCTCGACCCAGGCTTCGAGCACTCGGTTAGATCGGTGCACATAGACTGATCTACCGTGTAGTAGACCTTCCACGACACTTTCGCCTGATCCAGTTCCTGGAAGATCGTCGCGATCGCCAGCTGCGGCAGCTTGTCATCGTTGCCGGGATCCTTGACCAACCCCTGCGTCGTGCCGCCGCTGAAGGTGGCAATGCGATTCGAAATGCTCTTGCTCGAAACCGGCGAGAACCAGCGATCCGACACAGCAAACTGCGATGCCATGTAGTAGTAGTAGTTCAGGAAGTCCTGATCGTAATAACCCATGGCGCGCTTGCCGGCGGTGTCGCTAAACGTGCCCGAGCAGGCGCCGCTCACCTTACACGATGTCGCAAACCCTTCCGCGATGTGTACGAATCCATCCATTGCGATCGGACGGGTGGTCGAGAAATCATAACGGTTAACATCGCCATAGCTCTCCAGCCAGGCGGAGGACAGGTCGTCGATGCAACTGCTGGTGAACTTGAAGAGCGAAAACGTTTGGTTGAGATCGTTTGTGTTCTTGAAGGGTCTGATCGCGCCGGTTGCGTCCTGGATTCCATCAACCGCGTACGTCTTGCCATCGCCTCCCTGCGTCCAGCCGTTGGCCTTCCGATAGCTGTTCAACATTCCGAAATAGCTGTCGAAGGAGCGGTTCTCCTGGAGCATGAAAATAACGTGATCGATGGATTTAATGCTCCCCGGTGCCACGACCGTTACCGTCGCGGTCGCAGAGATGGTTCCGCCCGGGCCTGTGGCTGTAACGGTGTAGGTCGCAGTCGCCGAGGGAGACACGGATTGTGTTCCGCCGCTCGGCTGCAGATTGTAGCTGGTACTGTCAGAGCCGGAAATCGTAACCGTAGTGGCATTGGTGGCGGTGACGGTCAGCACGGACGAATTGCCCTGCGCGATCGAAGTCGGGTTCGCCACGATCGAAACCGTAGGAGCCGCGGACGTCCCCGAAACGGTAATCGTTACATTGGCCTTTGCCGTCACGCCATTCGAGGCTGTCGCCGTGGCTGTGTAGATTGTCGTTTGGGTGGGCGTTACTTTTTGCGTTCCGCCTGTCGATGTCAGGTTGTATGACGTCCCGTCGGATCCGCTGATGGTGACAGTGCTCGCATTCGTTGCTGTCACAGTCAGGGTCGAAGCGGCGCCAGAGGCGACGGACGTCGGATTAGCGGTGATCGTAATCGTCGGAGCCACGGCCGCGCCGACTGTAACGGCAACGTTTGCTGTTGCCTTGCCGGAAACGCCGACGGCCGTCGCGGTGTAAGTAGTCGTCGAAGACGGAGTGACCTTCTGCGTACCACCGCTTGATGCAAGGCTATAGCTGCTGCCGTCGGAACCAGTCACAGTGACCGTTTGCGCATTCGCGGCAGCGATGGTGAGCATGGCCGAGTCGCCCGCCGCGATCGATGTCGGTTGAGCGGAGATCGTCACGGTCGGCGGAGGAACGGGAGCCGTCCCCTTGCTGACACCGCAGCCTGCGAGCACCAGAAGCGGAGTGAGAGCGACGAAAAAGCATGTGAGAGAAATGCCACTACGAAAGGGCGATACCGTGCGGGACTTAACCACTGTGTTCTCCTTCCGCACGCTTCTTTCGGGCGCGGGATTCGAATAACAGCCGACGGTAGGACGCCATGGACAAAAGGCGAAGTTGTATCAGCAACGGGCCGGGTTACCGTCGTGCTACCCCAGAACACAGCATCTTGATCGCCAATCGCGATGGGGATTCGTTTTGAGACACGCGGGGAGCTTATCCGATTTTGCGAACTCCCGATGGCTCCACTGTCGTGGCGACCTGGATTTCCTCGGCGGCTGCCTCAGGCAGCCTTCCGATGCCATCGGCAACTTCGTGCTGAGGCAGGAGATCGGCGTCGAGTGTCCACTCATTTCGCGACTTTGCCAAACGTGTGGACCAGGAACGGAGAGCTCTCGGTAGTGACGGGGTGCGCCGCCCGGCCAGCGTGCGTTTACAACGGTGTAACTCAAACCACCGCAAATAATTGCGCACCACGCTCGCCATCGTCATTTGAATTCCGGCTTCATAGTTGTGCTGCGACATCTGGCGCTGGAGATCCGGAGACTGCAGCACGGTCATCACCTTGTCGGCGAGGTCCGACGCATCGCGCGTCCTGAAGAAACTAATGGCCATGTCATCATCGACCGCCATGCAGCGGAAGTCGGGAATGTCAGCGCAGACGATGGGTACCCCGTATTCGCAGGCCTGGTGCGCTGGGCCGCTTGATCCCGTCGACGAATCGTACGGCATGACGAGCACGGAAGCGGTCCGGAAGAGATCCGGCACGTCCTTCGACGGAACATAACCGAGAAACTGAACGGGCAGATTGGCGGGCAGCGAATCACGGATCGACTCCCAGTAGCCCGGCGCCATCGGGTGATTCGTGCCGCCGACGATCAGGCGCGCGTTCGGACGTTTCTCGAGGATCTTCGGAAATGCTTCTACCAGCGTTTCAAGCCGCTTGTACGTGCCCCAGTGTCCAAATGCGAGGATGCGCTGATCAGGATTGTTCCGCCGGGAAAAGTCGGGCGGCCGCGAAATGGTGGTGAAGGTGCCGTGAGTGCCGACAAGGATATTCTGCGCAGAATACTTCTTCATCAGCGTGCGGCGGTAGTTGGAGAGCAGCACGCTGACGGAATCGGCCTTCAGCAGCGCCCATGTGGCCACGTCGGTCGCCATGCGGACGATCCGCTCGCCCCGGACTCCGGCATTGGCAAAGTCAATGTGCTCGATGATGTGGTGCAGCGTGATATGAGTGTAAAAGCCCGCAGCACGCGTGAGCGCCGGTACTGAAAGGCCAGCGAAGGCGGCGAATGGGTTTTCCGGCGTTCCGAAGCTGGAGAAAACCAGGTTGAACCACACCACATCCGGTTTCAGACGGCGGATGGTCTGCAGCAGGCGCACAGGTGTGGCGAGGCTGCCGAATTTCCAGCAGCGGACAACGTGAAATCCGGCCAACTCCTGTGGCTGCTGAAGATGAATTCCCTGCGAGTCGGGAGTCACATCGGATGGTGCGAGTTCGTCGGCAAGAATCGTAAGGTCGACATGCTTGTGGCGCTGCAACTCACGGGCGAGGTGGAAAGAGTACTCATTCAGCTGCCGTTTGCTGGGAGGAAATGCCGCAACCAAACAAATCTTCATCCAATGTGCCTCAGAAAAATTTGAATCGCATCGCCAAACCTGCAGGGGCTACTCCACACGACTGGTGGAGGCGATCAGCCACCTCGATTCGAACGATCATCATGCGCTTTCAATCCAATGCTTCATTGCACTCCAGGACTCGATCAGGCGACTGCCGGAAAGCACCCAGCAGTTGCGCAGACTGTTTGGAAGCGAGCGGGACTGCAAAATTCTGCTTTCAGAACCCTCCACCATCACCTGAAGACTCAGATGCGGAGAACTCGATGAGGAACCAGGATGGATAGGCTCTTCGAACGAGTTGAGGAGGACCAGCCCTATGCACCAGGAGAAGCGCTCGCATCCATCCCGACAGCGATTTCCACGGAATGAAGTCAACGGACCGAGTCAACGACGCAGCCGGGCGGTTCGATACCTGGGGAGGTGAGCCTCCACGAAAGAACATAGAAGGTGGTTAGACGGCTCGATCCGCTTGCGGGTTGTCGCAAATAGCTGCCGAAACAGTTGAAGGGAAAGCAGCCTTGCGGCATTCCGATTGCATCGGATGGAGATGGATTAACGAGCTTGCAAGCCTCGTTGGACTCAATTCCCCTGAACCACCTTCTGCCGCGCCCGTGCACGCAAGTGACGGGCATCTCGTGTGTGTTGCTTTTGGAAGCTGGAGAGCCGGATTGCTGACCCAAAACACAGATAAGTCCAGAAGCCTGCAGGCTCGCATTGTTGCGGGAAGCGTTGTGCTGCTGTCGGGATCGACGCTGGCAGCCGTTCTGAACTTCCTCTACAACATCGCCATTGCGCATTTTCTGGGGCCGGGTGGCTTTGCGCACGCCACCGTCGTATACACCCTGCTGACGCTGATTTCCGCCGCGACGCTTTCTTTCCAGATCGTGACGGCCAAGGTGGTCGCGCAACAGCAGACGCTCGAAGGCAAAAGCGCCGTATACAGGAA
Source organism: Acidobacteriaceae bacterium (assembly GCA_035933815.1). GTDB lineage: Bacteria > Acidobacteriota > Terriglobia > Terriglobales > Acidobacteriaceae > Palsa-343. The sequence goes on along the minus strand of DASYYN010000030.1, from coordinate 62,912 downwards.
GCTGCACCGGGATTCCTGGGGCTGGGCTCTCTCGATTGCGCTTCTGTTCGTTCTCTTCCGGCACCAGATTTCCGGTTATCTGAATCTGCCGAGTTCCCTGCTCGTAGTTCTGCTGGCCATCGGTGGCGCCTTCTATATCCCGCTGGGAACCCGGCGCGGATACCTGCAGGGCGCATACGGTTTCAGGAAGTTCGCCTCCAGCCTGGTGCTCGAGGCAATCGTCCGCCTCGGCGGATCGGTCCTGATGGTCGTGCTGGGCACAGGTGTAACGGGCGTGATTGCGGCGAATGCCGCCGCGGAGGCGGTGAGTTGGCTCGCTATCGTCCCCCGCCTCAGCCCGAAGGCAGCTCAACCGGTCCACATCAGGAGCGTATTCCCTGAGTTGGCCCAGGCGGCGGCGTTCTTCGCCGGCCAGGTGCTGATCAACAACTACAGCATCGTGCAGGTAAAGCACTACTTCCTTGCACAGGATGCCGGCATTTACGCGGCCGTAGCGATGGTCGGCCGCGTGATCTTCACGTTGTCGTATGCAGTGGTGAATTCGATGTTCCCCATTGTGGCGGGTACAAGTGCGGAAGAGCGGAAGAATCACAGCGTCCTGAAGATGTCGCTGCTGCTGGTATTCGGCATGGGTTCTCTGCTGGCGCTGCTGCTGCGGGTAATGCCGTCCGGCTTGTGGACCATCATTTTCGGCGCAAAATTCGCGCTGCACGGGCAGTACAGCCTGTCGTATCTGTTCTCTCTGTTTGCCATCACGACCGTGGTGTACTCGCTCAGCGTGGTCATGATCACCTACGAGATGGCTTACAAGATCGCGAACACCAGCTGGGTTCAGCTGCTGTTTGCGGCGGCTGTGATCGCTGCTGTCGCACGCTTCCATTCATCGCTGCGAGAGGTGATCCTGGTTCAGTTTGCGTTGATGGTTCTGCTGCTGGCGGCTGTGGGAGTTCCCTTTCTGCGAAACAAGCTGCGCACCGCGTCATCCCTCGGTGGCGCCGATTCCCGCTCGATCCGGCTAATCCGCAGGACCACCCCGGATGAGGTGATCGCCGAATTCCTGAAGAACGACTTTGAGCACTCCGCATACAGCGAATACCACGGCAACATGCGCTCTGTGGTTCACTCCGGGAACCTCGAGGACCCATCGGAGAACGCAAAACGGCGTGCCCTGTTGTTTCTGCGGCATTTAGCGCTGTGGGAGGAGATTCCCGAGGACACGGAATGGTACGAGGCCGAACTGCGGCCCTCAGACCTGAATATAGTCCAGGTATTTCCCAGGGCGCAATGGAGGAAGATCGCGAGAGGCCGTTTTGTCATCACAGATGTAGCGGAGAGAATGCAGGCCGGGCGCAGGGCATCCGGCGATGCATTCACAGAGAAGATAGCCTCCATGCGAAGCCGGTTCAGAGGGGATGGATTGATTCCACCCTCGGTGGTGCTGATCGGCCTGAACGAAGGGGGTCCGCTGACCATTATCGACGGCAATCACCGCTTCGTGGCGGCCGTGATGGAAGGCAGACTCGACAAACTGCGTTTCCTGTGCGGGTTTTCTCCGAACATGACGCGCTGCTGCTGGTATAGAACGAACCTCCTGACGCTGACGCGGTATGCGCGGAATCTGCTCCGGCAACTGAGTCATCGGCCTGAGGTTGAACTTGCACGATTGTTTGAAAGCCCGGAAGCAAATTGAGCCCGGCAATTGCGATTTTGGAAAGGTGATTGCACGGTTCGCTTTCGTTGCTCTTAAAGGAGATGGGATTGGCTTTTAGAAGGGAAACAGAACAAATGATCATCAAGATGCGGGCAGTTACGGTGCACGAGGTGCCGGAAAAGGTGACGGCAGCTACGGAACGGAGATTCCTGCGCGAACTGCAGCCCTACGTCGAGACAGAACGTCCCCGTCTTGTTCTCGATTGTTCCCAAGTGCGGCAAATGGATAACGCAACCATCCATCTCCTGCTGTGCTGCCTTGAAGAGGCTATGAAACGGAACGGCGACGTGAAGCTGGCCGCGGTTCATCCGGAAGCGAAAGCGACGCTGCAATTTGCGGGCGTCAGCCGGCTGTTTGAGGTCTACGCCACGACGGCTGAGGCGATGCAGAGCTTCAGGCAACGGTTCAGCGGATTCTTGCCTCCATTAGTCGAACCGGCCGAACGCGAAGCCGAAAACGTCGCGTAATTTCTGCACGAATCCGGGATGGAATTTCCGGCACGGCAGACTCCTGGAGTTCGAAATCGATGAGAAAGTCGTGGATCGAGCGGCAAATCGCCTGCGGCGTTGCCCTCTTATTGGTCGTGCCGGTGGGATGGGCCGCAACCGATCCCCTGCCTTCAGCGCCTGTGCCTCACGTGCAGACCGCCGATGCTGACGGTCAGTCCGGTACGCCACAAAACCAAAATCAACAACAGGCGCCCGCCGCCCAGCAGAATCAACAGAACCCGAATGCGCCGGTCGGGACTGCAGCGGCGCCGGTTGTCACACCCGAGGGCGCACCGGCATCGAGACCAGCTGGGGCAGCCATCGCTCCGATCAAGCAGCGGCGTACGCGTGTCTTCGCGATCCGCATGGCACTCATCGTGGGCGCCGCGGTCGCGATCGGCACCGTAGCCGGAACCAGCCTGGCAAGCCCCTCGCATCCGCGCTAACGGCCGATTCGCCGCCGGGACAGGTTTATGAAGACGGATATTCGCAAGCCGATTCTCATCAGCTTTTCCGGAATGGATGGAGCCGGAAAGAGCACACAAATTGCAAATCTTTGCGCAAATCTGCAAGGTGCCGGCTTGAACTTTAGACTGCTGGCGTTTTGGGACGATGCAGCGTGTCTGAAGTCGCTCCGCGAAGAGGCCGGCCACCGGATCTTCAAAGGCGATAAAGGCGTTGGGTCACCTGAGGCGCCGATCGAGAGACGCGACAAAAACGTGCGCTCGCCGCTGATGACGGCAGTGCGGCTCGGCATTTATGTGCTGGACGCCCTCTCGCTGCGAAAGAAGGCCTCAAAGGCGCTGCGGTCCGGGGTGGACGTGGTGATCTTCGACCGCTACATCTATGACGAACTGGCGAATCTGAATCTCCGCAATCCTGCGATTCGCTTTTATCTCGTGTGGCTCACAAAGCTGGTCCCTCTCCCACAGATCGCCTTCATTCTTGACGCGGATCCGGTAGCGGCCCGCAGACGCAAGCCGGAATACCCGCTCGAGTTCCTGCAGGAGAATCGTCGCGCGTATCTGCAGCTCAGCGATTTCCTGGGAGCGGCGTCGGTGGTTCCTCCGCTGCCGCTGGAAGAAGCAAAGGCAGAAGTCGTCCGGCGTGTCTGGAATTGCACTTCGCTGCGACTCGCAGCAAATCTACCCGGATCTGAGCCCCAGGCAGGCGCCGTTTTCGCCGATAAACAAATGGACGGGCAAACAGCCCGTCCACTTGCGTCGTGACTTTCGGCCTGCTGCTCACCAGTACGTGAGGTTGAAATTGTCGAGGTAGGTCGTATTCGACGACATGTTGTAATTCCCGTCCATCTGATAATTGACGGTCACACCATACCAGCCTGATGGGACCTGGAAGGGCGCAACGTACTGGTTGAGCGTGTACGTGGTGCCGTCCCAGGTAATGCTTTGGTAGAGCAGTGTGTTGTCGGACTCACGCTGCACACGCACAGTGACATGATGCCAGCCGCTGGTGAGGACACACGGTGCACCGGACGAAACCCAGTGGGCATTGACATTGTCCCAGTAATCCCAGCTGTTATCGTCCAGATGGTTGCATTGTGTGCCCCACTCCATGCCGACGCCGTTGAGATACATGTTGACGTCGAATTCCAGCGCCTGCGTAACGTCGGGATTCGTGACGTAAACGTCGGCGTCGTACGTGAAGTTGTGCAGGTTGGGGATCAGCGTTTGATTCGAGTCCGTATTGATCCATGATCCCTGTCCCAGAACCGGATTCGAGTACAAAACAGCGGAGAACGGAGACGTGCCCCAGAGATCGAACTGGGTACCATTGCCACTCTTCGAGACATTTCCTTCATGCTGCTGCATGTCGAAGCCGACCTGGTAATTGCACGGGGCATCGCAGGTATCCATAGTGGGCTGCAGTTCGCCCCACTGATTCCATCCGCCGGCGCCCTGGAGCGCCCAGAGCGTATTCCCACTGGATCCGGCCACGTTGATGTTCATCGCTTGTTTGGAGACGCCGCCGCAATTATCCCAGTCCTGCACGACAACGTAATTCGATCCGTTGCCAAGCGGGATCTGGGTGTTCAGCGATGCGCCGTTGACGGTGTAGACGAGATTGTCATTGACGTAGATACCCATAGCCCCCACGCCAGCCGAGCAACCGGTTGTGGCCGTGGCGATAAAGCCCGCGGGAGAGCTGACAGTCGCGCCGTTCGCGGGCGCCGAGACGTTGATGCCTGCGTTGTTCGTGACATTCAGGCTTACAGGCGTTTTCGAAAATCCGCCGCAATTATCCCAGTCCTGAACAACAGCGTAATTCGAACCGGCGCCCAGAGTGAGCTGCGTATTCAGCGAGGCGCCGTTCACAACGTAAGCCAGATTGTCATTGATATAAATGCCCATGGCCGCGACGCCGCTGGAACAGCTCGTCGTGGCCGAAGCAATGAACTGAACAGTGCTGCCGGTTGTTTGGCCATTCATGGGAGAGCTGACATTGACGCTGGCGAAAGCCGGAACTGCAGCCAGAGCCAGCAGCAGGAGGGAAAGGCAAAACTTCTTCATCGATCAGCCTCGAATCTAAATTTCAACGTGCACGTCCGAAATTCGTTTCTGGCTCCAGCGAGGCTTGATCGCCGGAGTCGAGGATTCGCTTCGATGAGCTTGTTGGGGCGGCTCGCGCAATGCGCGCAGAGGCTCCACAAGCCCCGTTTGGATCTCCCTCGAGTCAGCAAAAGCGCACACTTTCACTGAGCTCCCGAACAGGGAGACACGGACCGCCTTTGCAAGCGGGCCCATGCTGCCGAAGGGTCAGGCGAACTTCACTGCAGGCTCGCTCCGGAACTTCAGGCCGCCGGGTCAAGGCAGGAACAAAAGAACAAAAATAAATCGATGTCCAGTCGGATATTACACACTGAATAAACATCTGTGAACACTTTTGGTGGCCTGCCTAAAAAAATATTTTTTACAAACCCTCGGATTTGCCGGGGAATGCAGTTTTTGCGCTGCGGTGACGACGGTAGCAGCAGAGATCCGGTCGGAATTACACGATCTGAGTGGACGTTGTGCAGCAGCGTGCACATTGGAGCGGGTGTGGGTTCCGCGCTGATTTAGCGCCTTCCCTGATCGGTGGCTGCGAACCTTCAGGATTCAGCTCGCGGGACGCTAGCGAACCAGTGGCTGCGTTCAACTGATGGCGTTCACGGCGACTCTTTGCAAACAAAATCGTGCAGAAGGCGAACGGACAGCACCGCAATCTGCCGGCGCTGTCCGTTTTTGCCGAACTATTGCTCGGCTTTACCAGTGATAGACGGATACGTTGTCGAGGTACGTTGTGATCGTGCCGGACTGGCCCATTCCGTCGATCTGGAAATTGAGAATGTTTGAGGTCGCCCAGCCCAGCGGGATAGACGAGTAGACGGTGGCGTTGATGACCTGCTCCTGATCGTCGAACCAGACGCTGTGATAGGTCACGTTGCCCTGGTTGTCATGCGAGAAGTAAATCTGCACATGGTGCCAGGTGTTCGCCGTCCAGTTCCGCGGATTGCAGGGTTGCGACGAGTGAGTCCAGTGCGTCCCGCTGTCCGTCCAGGTGTAATCCCAGGTGTTGTTGGTGCCCCACCCATCGCACTGGAACCCCATGATGATGGTGTTGCCCGAGGGATCGACCTGATTCAGATCCATCTCCACATTGGCAAGGCTGCCGTTGGGCGCCGCCACATACACCCACGTATCCAGGAACCAGTTCTGCGCTGTGGTGTCGGGACTCGCTGCTGCGAAGTTGTCGTAGTAGAGAATGCCGCCATTATCTGTGTAGTTCGTCACGAACTGCATCGCCGCTCCGCTCAGCGAGGGAGATGCGACGGTCTTCCAGACGCCGGATGCCGCAGTGTCGCCTGCGACAATGGTGCCGGTGTCAAACCAGTCCGTCCATGTCGGGATGGTCTGAATGTTGTTCACGACGACGGCCGTGGAAGGAATGATCGACGTCGCCGACGAAGTCACGTTCGACGACGAAGTCACGTTCACCGACAGGTCGGTGTCACACGCCGCCGCATTGGGTCCCCACGATTTCACGTGGAGCGCATGACTTCCGGCAGCGGCGGTAACCTGGGCTGACAGCGAGGTCCCGTTCACCAGGCCGAGAAGCTGCGAACTGTCATCGAGCGAGTAAGCCATCGTGGAGACTGGCTGCCCCTGGCAGGTCGTATCTGCGGCGCTCAGGGCAAACGGCGAACTGAGGGTCTGGCCCGGTGCCGGTGCATTCACCGTCACCGAGCCAAAACTCACCGTTGCTCCTCCGCTGGGAGGCGAAGGCGGAGATATGCTGTTGTTAACTGTGGGTGACTGGCCTCCACAACCGGCGAGGCCAGCAACTAAACAAACCACCAGTACTGCATGCACACGGTCTTTCATCGTTCACCTTCCGGTGCTGCGGAGCGTTCGGGTTTTTACCAGTGGTAAATGTTGACGTTATCCAGGTAAGTGGTGATGGTGCCGGACTGGCCCATGCCATCGATCTGGAAGTTGAGGATGTTCGAGTTCGCCCATCCCAGCGCCAGCGAGGAGTACACCGTCTTGTTGATGTCCTGCTGCTGACCGTCAAACCACACGCTGTGGTAGGTCACGTTGTCCTGGCCGTCATGCGAGAAATAGATCTGCACATGGTGCCAGGTGTTCGTGCTCCAGTTGCGCGGATTGCAGGGCTGACTGCTCTGGATCCAGTGCGTGCCCGTGTCGGTATAGGTGTAATCCCACACACCATTCCAGCCGTCGCATTGGAACCCCATGATGATGGTGTTCCCCGAAGGATCCACCTGGTTCATGTCGATTTCAACGTTTGCCAGGGAACTGCTTGGAGCATTGACGTACACCCACTCATCAACGAACCAGTTCTGTGACGTCGTATCCGGATTGCTGCCGGTCACGTTGTTGTAATAGAGAATGCCGCCGTTATTCACGAACGTGCTAACAAACTGACGCGCCGACCCGCTCAGCGATGGAGAGCTCACCATGTTCCAGCTGCCGGACGCCGTGGTGTTCGAACCGACGATCGTGCCAGTGTCAAACCAGTCCTGCCAGCCGCCGTAGGTCTGCACGTTTTTGTTCACCATTGCGCCCGCTGGAATGACGGACATGGCCGAGCTTGTCGCCGCCGGTGTGCTGGAGGCTGTGGCGACGTTGATGGTTAGATCCGTGTCGCATGCCGCATAATTTGGTCCCCACGACTTCACGTGCAGCGCATGAGTTCCGGCAGAAGCGGAGACCTGAGTATTCAACGAGGTCCCGTTCACGAGCCCGGAAAGCTGCGAGGTGCCGTCCAGCGAGTAAGCCATCGCGGAGACGGGCTGGCCTTCGCAGGTGGTGTCAGTGGCGCTCAGAAGGAAAGGCGAGGTCACATTCTGACCCGGCGTTGGCGAGGAGACGTTTACCGATCCGAAGCTCACGGTACCGGGGCTCGGCGTTGACGTCGGCTGAACAACATTCAGGTTGAGAGGTGCCTTTCCAGCTCCCCCGCAATTGTCCCAATCCTGGACCACAACGTAGTGCTGGCCGAGCGGCAGGCTCAGCGACGTGTTCAGGCTCTTGCCGTCGACCACATACGCCAGCTGGTCATCGACATAAATACCCATAGACGAAACGCCCCTGCGACAGCTGCTGGTCGCAGTAGCAACAAATGTGGTGGGCGATGTAACGGTGGCGTTGTTAGAGGGGGTGGACACGGTGACGCCGGCAAATGCTGATGCCGCGAAACCCAGGAGCGTGGGAACAACGAGGGGGGAGATTCGCATTTGGGCTTACCTTGAGAGAATCTGCTCCGGCGGCGCGCAGAGATTCCCAGGGGGGCAGATGTGTGGACCCGCAGCGTCGTGCTACTGCAAACCCAGGCATTCCTCGCCGGGGATTCTGTTGACGTGCTTATTCGGAGTTGGTGACTCTGAAGGTAATGGACCTTAGTGCATCCGGCAATGGTACGAAAGGAGCACGGCATGCCCAAGGTAACTAACGCATTGGTAACCGTGACAGCGTGCAGGATCAGAGGGTCCGGCGCAGGGAACGCAAGACATGCGCGGGTCTCAGCAACTCCTCACGCCATTTTTTAAGGTGCCTAAGCGGTTACAAAAAGGTGGGAGGGAGCCATCGCGACGGGGGATGCAGGTTTCCTGAGCAGCATTAGCCAGCCGAATGATAACGGATGCGAGTCTTAACTCATCAGTTATCACGCCGGTCAGAGAGGACGAAGGCACCTAAAACCAAGCGCCACAAATAGTTGTGGAAAAGACAGCCGCCACGGCCGGCTGAGGGCAGTCATCAGGTGATTTTCGCGATTTTAAGTGCCAACGCTGCTGCTCTGCTCTTCGGCGGGAAAGTCTGGATCGGCGGGCGCGGGATGGAACTGAGGCACTCGCAACGGCCAGGGACGAACCAGCGCGCGACGCTGCTCAGCCGGAACACGGCCGAGAGTGCGCTTGCACTGATGGAGCTGGAACCAGCGCAGATAATTGCGAACGACAGCGCCCATCGTCATCTGAATTCCGGCCTGATAATTGTGCTCGGAAAGCTGACGCTGCAATTCTTCCGATTGAAGAATGGTCACAAGCTTACCGGCGAGATCGCCGGCATTGCCCAGTTGGTAGAAATTGATCGCCATCTCGTCGTCGGCCGCCATGCAGCGGAAATCAGGAATATCGGCGCAGACGATCGGGAGTCCGAATTCGCAGGCCTGGTGCGCAGGGCCGCTAGAGCCGGTTGAAGAGTCGTAGGGCATCACCAGCACGGAGCTCGTCCGGAACAACTCCGGGATGTCCTCGTCAGGAACGTAGCCGCGGAACTCGATGGGCAGATGAGGCGCCTGCGAAGCCCGGATTGACTCCCAGTAACCCGCACGGGTGTGATGGTTGGCGCCGGCTACGATGAGCCGGGCCTTCGGTATCTTTTCCAGCACCTTCGGGAATGCTTCCATCAACAGTTCAAGGCGCTTGTAGGTTCCCCAGTGTCCGATCGCCAGGATGCGCGATTCGGGATTATTGCGCAGCGAGAAATTCAGCGGATGCGAGGTTGTGGTGAAAATGCCGTGCGTGCCGAGAACCACGTTTTGCGCAGAATATTTTTTCAGCAGCGTGCGCCGATAAGCTGAGAGCAGCACGGAGACCGAGTCGGCCTTGAGGAGCGCGCGCGTCGCCATCTCGGTTCCCATGCGGTAAATCTTTTCGCGCCGCACGCCGCCCGCGGGCAGGTCGCAGTGCTCGATAATGTGGTGCAGAGTGATGTGCGTGTAGAACCCGGCTGCGCGAACCAGCGCCGGCGCCGACAAGCCTGCGAAAGCGGCAAACGGCGTCTCCGGCGTGCCGAAGCTCGAGAAGACCAGGTTGAACCACACCACGTCCGGCTTCAGCCGCCGGATGGTGTTCAACAGGCGCACCGGAGTGGCGAGGCTCCCGAACTTCCAGCAGCGAACAACGTTGAAACCGGGAATTTCCGGCTGGCGTTCGCTGCGAATCTGCTGGCCGTTGCTGTCCGTCGCGAAATTGTAATCTGAAAGCTCGTCCGCCAGGATGGTCAGCTCAACGCTGGGGTTCCTCTGGATTTCCCGGGCAATATGAAACGAATATTCGTTCAGCTGTCGTCTACTGGGGGGGAATGCTGCGACTAAGCAGATTCGCATGTCTGCGCCTCAAAAGATTGTGATACTTACATATGGCCGGACCTCCTGCGTCCGTCCCTGAGTCAGGTTGGGGAACATTTGTTCCTCCACGCCGGCCGAAATTCGAATCGGATATTTGATATGCACCTGACCGCTGTCTTCGTTGAAGGTCCGCCCGAAGGGGCGCATGTAGGAAACCGCAAATCCGTTTTCTGTCCTGTCGTATAGATGCAAATCTCGTGTGTCCTCGTAGGCGCTGCTCAGGCGAAAACTCCAGTTTCGGCTCGGGGAGTATTCGATGGTTCCCGCGGGGCGCAGCGCTTGTGCGGTCCCGGAGTAGATGGCAAATTTGCCGGGAGTGACGGCAAACGGGACGATACGCCAGCTGCGGATGTCCTCGGCCATGGCCTCAACATTGAGATGCGAGAACCGGTGCGTCAGACCGATGTAAGACGAGGTGTAGTAATTCTCCGTATTTCCAAGCACCGTCGAGGTGAAATTCTGGTCATCCCGGCCCCAGCCGGTGATGAGGGCTGTCCTGCCCCAGGGCGACCCTACACGGAAATCAATGCCTCCGGCGAGTGTGTGCTCATACAAAGGCAACTGTGTAAACCCGCCAAAATCCCGAATGACGAAGGCGTTCACCGACACCGCGTCAAAGAACGAGCTGGTGTTCAGGTACGTGTAAAAGCGGTTGATGTTCTGATTCATGTCCCGCGGCGAGACTGAATCGCGCCGGGCGGTTCCCTGCCATCCGGTATTGAAGCTGAGCATGCCATGGCCGATGGGGATGGTCGGGTTCACCCCAAAATTGAAGTTGTAATCCGTCGTGTGCCGCTTAACGACGCCAATCGCCGGCACGGAAACCACGCCTCGGGTATTGCGGATCTGGAAGAAACCGCCGACCGCCGGGACCGCTCCGAAATGCAGATGGTATGCATTGGTCCAGTCGGTTTCGATCGAGTAGCGCATCGGCGGCAACTCCGCGGACCTGGTGAGCCGCCCGGTTATCGCGGGCGGGTTGCCGAAGGTCTTCGCGTCCAGCGAATACACGGTGCTGTTTTCGTAGATGGGCTGCTGCATCAGGTTCGACAGGACGCCCGCATGGGAACCGAGGCTGTAGCCTTCATTTGCGCCCATCGTGAGCAGTTGCTGTTCAGCGGTCGGGTCCTGGCCCGATTGGCTGGCGGCCCGAGCAAACGCGGAAATGGCCTGTTCGTCGCGGTGTTCCTGCTGGTACAGGCTCGCCTGCGCGAGCAGGAATTCATAGTCGGATTTCGATTCCTCGGTATGCGGAACTGCGGCCAGTTCGGCAGCCGCACGAGAGGTGTCGCCCAGCGCCAGATACGTATTCGCCAGAGAGGTGCGCACTTTGATCTCGGAAGCTCCGGCCTGCCGCGCCCGTTCCAGGTAGCTCTCGGATAGTTCGTATTCGTGAAGCTGCTGCAGGATCCCGCCCGCTTCGATGTACTGACCGCCGGTGAACTTCGGCGTATCGCCTGCGTCGGCTTCCATCTGAGCCAGAGCGATCTGCCGCTCGGCGTCAGATTTGTGGCCCTGCTGCGCCATCAGCTGGCCAATCGCCAGCCGCACGCCCACGCGGTTCGCATAGGGACTGGTCAGCGCCTTGCTGAAGCTGGTCATTGCGGCGTCCTGATTGCCCAGCGTCTGATACGCCTGCCCCGTCGACACATAGATATCGCTCGGTCGCGGACTGGTATCGGTTGCCGGCGGAGGCATGCGCGTCGCATATTCCTCCGCGAGATGAATGCTGCTCAGGGCCTGCTGCCGCTCGCCGAGGCCGGCATAGGTCCGCGCCTCCAGCGCGTAAACCTCGGCATTGCCGGGAAGCAGCTTCTCCGCGATGGCCAGTTCTTTGGCGGCATCACGGAACTGGCGTTCCCCGAATAAGATACCTCCCAAACTGAAATGCAGGACCCCGTTGTTCGGGCTGTACTTGATGGCGGCTTTGTATTCGGTGGCGGCTTTCGCCAGCATGCCCTCACGCCCATAGGCGTTGGCGCGAATCTCGTGGATCGCTCCTGAATCACCCGAATACCGCAGCGCCATGCCGGCTTCGTGGACCGCGTCCAGATTGCGATTCATGGCGAGGTCTGCATAGGCCAGACCGAGGTGGGCCTCTCCATCTTTCGGTTCCAGCTTGAGGGCCTGCTCGAAGTCAGGAGCCGCCAGTTCCGGCTTGTGAATGTCGTTGTAGACGAACCCGCGGTTGATATACGCCGTAACGACCGTAGGATCGCGGCGCAGCACTTCTGAGAACGATGCGACTGCCTTCTCCGGCTCATGATTATGTCGATAGACATAGCCGGCGAGCAGAGGAATGTCTCTGTCCTTCGGCAGAAGGTCTTCGTATTTTTGCGTGAGTGCCGACAGATCGTCGTACTGGTTCAGGCTGAGCATGTCGTAGCCCAGGTAAACCACCACGTCACGATTACGCGGTAGGAATCGAATCGCCTTCTCTCCGAGTTCCTCCGAAATCTTAGGTTGATCCGAAAACCGGTAGTAGCGCTCTTCCTCGGCCATCACTTCGGGTGCATCGCCAATCGGTCCTTTGGCTCGATCGACCCACAAAGCTGCAAGCTTCAGGTCGTGCCGCTCAACTGCCGCGTTGATGCCGCCGGCGACAATCAGCGCGTTCTTTGGAGCGACCTGGTAGCCTTTGGCGTAGTAATCCTGTGCCCTCTTGTACTGGTGCAGCGACGTGTAGAGGTCGCCAAGCGCCAGGTACGGCACGTACAGCGTCGGATAATACTGCGCCAGCTCGTTGAAATAGCGCTCAGCTTCGGTGTTGTTCCCGGCCGCGCGTTCGGCATAGCCCAGCGACGTCAGCGCAAAACGGCTGTGCGGCTGCAGATCCAGCGCCTTGCTGTAGGCGGCGATCGCATCGTCGACGCGATTCAGTTTCATCAGCACGTCGCCGGCCAGTTGCAGCGTAGCCGGATCGTTCGGCTTTAGCGCGATGCTCTGCTTCAGATCCTCCAGCGCCTTATCCGGCTGATCGGCGCTCGTCTCAATCTCCGCGCGCAACCGGAGAAAGGCGGGACGATCCGCCCCCTGTTCATCCAGCTTCGCAATCTCAGTCTGCGCCATTTGCAGCTGCTGCTGCTCATCCTGTTGCTTGTTGAGGTTGTGGTACATCGCGACCAGGTCCATGCGCAGCTCGATCGGGTACAGCGGGCCCTCCGGCGGCGTCGAAGGCATCGCGGCAATCGCCTGCTTGTATTCCTCCGCGGCTTGCTCGTCATCGTCCCGCGTCCGTGCGATCGTCCCGCGAATCGCGTGCAGCCGGTAATTGTTGGCGTCGAGGGTCGCAGCGCGCTTTAGGAAATCGTTTGCCTGATCGACGTCATTGAGCTCAACGTAAGATTGCGCGGCGGAAAGCTGCAGGTTCAGATCGTGTGGAACTGCATTGGCAGCCTGCGCATAGTATTTCGCCGCCTCGTCGAGCTTCCCGTACAGACCGTAGGTGTAGCCCAGTTCCGCAACCACATCCGGCGGTGGCTTCCGGATCGCCTTGAGGCTGTCAATGGCCTTCACAAAATCGCCCGTCTCGCGGTAATAGTTCGCCAGCGACCGTTCCACGTCCGGATTGCCCGGCGCGCGACGCTTCGCCATCTCCAGAAAACGATTCGCCTGGTCCATTTGCTTCAGGTGCTCGTAATTGATGGCCAGCATCAGCTCGGTCCGAGCATCAGGCTTCACCCGCTCCGCCTGGTTCAGCGTTCCAATGGCGTCGGTGTAGTTGCCCGCCTTCATATATATGTCAGCAAGGACTTCCAGGTCGTCACGCTGGGACGGGTCCGCCGCCAGGACTTTCTTGATCAGAGTCTCTGCTTCATTCGTACGGCCCATCTGGGCATAGGTCTGCGCCAGCCCTGACATGCCGTTGATCGACGATGGGTTGAGGCTCAGCCCCTTCTCAAACGCGGTCACGGAGAGCGGATATTTCCCCTGCAGACGCGCCACGTATCCGACCATGAACCACAGCTCGGGATCGTTGGGCGCAGCCTGGGCCGCGCGCTGGGCGTACTCCAGGGCGAGCGGACGGTCTCCGCGCTTCAGCGCCATGTCAGCTGCGCGCGCCAGACGAGCGTTCTGAATATTGGACCCGAAGCCAAGCTGCCGTTGCGGCGCCTGCCCTTTTGCGGGCGGATTTTTCGGTTTTACGGAATTATCAGGATTTACCTGATAGGTTTGCGACCAGGCAGTCAGGTGAAAAACGATCAATCCAATTGTGCACGCAAGCGTTAGCCTTCCAGGTCGAGCAGTCAAACAAGTCACCAATGTCCTATTTCACTCTCGGTCCTTTGATTCGTACCTGGCCTTCAACGTTGGCTGATGCCGAATGCGAAACCCACAGGAATCGCTCAGGTTGGCGGTCTCCAGGCCGGCTGAAAAAGGCAACGGTCTCCTGGCGTTGAGAATCCAATGGTTTTCACGAGGCGCCCTTGCATAGAGCAGAGCCGATCGATACATCCTCCTCCCGCCCGATCCCGATGACGCTCATCCTGCTGACGGCGGCAGTCGTTCATCTGCCGCTTCTGCTGATGGAACTCCCCCTCAAGTCATACGACACGAACTTCCATATCTTCTTTGCGTCTCACTACCTGCATCACTGGTGGGATCCGTGGAACCCGAAGTGGTTTGCGGGATTCTCGCAGACCACCTACCCACCTCTGCCGCAGCAGTGGACCGCAGTGCTGTCGCACATTCTCGGGCTTGATCTGGCTTATATGGCCGTGCAGTTCGCGGCCATCCTGCTGCTGGGCGTTGGGGTCTACCGCTTCTCCCGGATCTGGGTCAGCGCGCAGGCCGCATCCATCGCGGCCATCGTCGGCGTCCTCCTCGGTTCTGAGAGCTTTTTGGTTTACAACGCCGGGCAGCTGGGCACGACCTGCGCCGCTCCGCTCTACCTGCTGGCGCTGCCCTATCTCTACGACTTTCTCGTTCGGGGCGGATTTCGAGCCTTTCTGAAGGCCATCATCCTGTTTGCCACAGCGGCGGCCGCCCACCATGCCACGCTGCTGTTCGGCACGTTCTTCTTTGCCATTCCTATCCTCGTGCTTGCCTTCATTGACCACCGGCGGGTGTATCCCTCGGTCAGCGGTGTCGTCTTTCGCGCCATCCTCATGATCATCTTCGTCGGGGCCGCGGTGGGGCTGGTGCTGCTTCCCTTCTGGATCGCGCTACTCAAGTACCCGATCACGCAAACGCCGATTCCGCATCCCAGCCGCGCCAACTTCCTTCTCAGTCCGGAATGGGGAGTTGCGTATTTCCTGATACCGTATGGGGCCCTGATCTTCGCCTTGCCGTTCATCATTTGGCGCGGAGCCGTTGTGCCGCGGCTCCGTCCCCTGATGATTGGCTTCTGGGTCTGCTTCCTCGTCGGGCTGGGAGGCACCACTCCGGTCGGCCACTTGCTCCTGCGCCGTGCCTTCGACGTGCTGACCTTTGAGCGCTTCACCTATTGGGCCACGCTTCTGGCTCTGCCGATTGTGGGCGCGCTCAGCGTCGACCTCATCGCTCGCTTCCGCACCCGCGCCATCGTTGGTCTGGCAGTACTGGCCGCCATCAGCTGCGGTGGAGCGGTAGCATGGACCTCCTACCGGCCTGCGGATCCGGAGAATTTCAATGTCGAACCCGTTGCCGAATGGCTGAATCGCGACCACGACGCCTACCGATACATCGTGCTCGGTTTTGGCAATAAGCTGGCGCGCCTGTCGATGGAAACCAACGCCACGACTCTGGACGGCGAGTGGTACTCCGAGCGGCGCTTGCCTGAGCTGACCAAATACGGCGGCGGAGCGCTGAACAACGCCAAGTATTTTGGACAGGGCGGAATGGAAGCTCTTCGCGCGATTCTTGAGCACGCCGACCGCTACGGCCTCAAGTGGGTCTTCGTGCGGGATCCGTACTACGATCCGCTGCTTGAATTTGCCGGCTGGCGCCAGGTGGACGAAATCGATTACGGGTCGATCACCATCTGGTCCAAGGAGGGCGTGCCTCCGGCCACTCCCATGAACAAGTCACTGATGCCGCCGCGCTGGCAGGGACTCATGTGGGGCACGCTGCCGTTCGGCAGTAGTCTTCTCGCAATCCTCGTGGCCGTGCTGATTCCGGATCGCCGTCGCCGCGAATTCGACGAGGAAACAACCATTACACCTATATCGCAGGGCACTCTGGTGTCCGGGAGAATGGTTTCGTGATTAAGGGAGCGCTTCTCGCCATCGCTGTATTCATCGCTACCGGAGTGCTGGTGGCCATCGGAACGATCTGGCCCGTGCAGTCGGCGGTGTACTGGGCCGGGGGCGGCGGTGGAAATGTGCTTCGCCCCGCGACCACCCCGGAGGCAGCCGTCGAAGACCTCGGCGTCATGATTCGTCTGCACGACTGGAACCGCGCCTACAACAGCCTCGCCAACAAAGGGGAGTTCACTCAAGAGCAGTTCATCCACGATCTCACCAGTTCCACGCTGAGCCTCCGCACCTACGCCGACCTGGAAGACGTCGACGTCCATCCGTTGCACCAGACCGACAACGACGCCGACGTGAATATGACGATGCACTGGTCCAGCGTGGTCGGCCCTTTTGAGAACACGCGTCAGGTCCACCTGGTGCACACTGGCGACCGCTGGGCCGTTGACTGGCCGCTGATCAAGGAGCCGCCGGTACCGGCCCAGGTGATCGCCGTCAATTACCTGCGCTGGGATGTGATTTATCCCGGATCCGCAGAAGAATGGGGAGCACAGCAAGTCGAGGGGCCGCATGTCGAAATCGTGGATATGAAGCCCGTCAACCGTGCCGCCGGCGTTTTCGTGATGGGTGAGCTACTGAACCAGGACGTCGTCCCGGCGTGGGTCGACGTCCGCGCGACGCTGCTGAGAAAGGACGGCACGCCGATCGAGAGCGAAGACGCCTTCGACATGATGATGCACACGCTGCTGCCCAAGCAGGTGACGCCATTCCTGATCAAGTTCCCCGGCGTCGATCTGTCGCAGGTCTCCAGCATTCGCATGGATCCTGTTTCCGTTCTGGTTCCGGCTTCCGCCGATCCGGTCATTGAAGTTCAGAACCAGAAGTTCAATCCCGGTCCTGCTCCAACGTTCACCGCCGAGGTGTCGAACCAGAGCGGAGAGCCCGTGAATGTCGCGCACGTGCTCACCACGTTCTACGACAAGAATGGCCAAATCGTCTGGGTCACCGGTCACTACATGGACCGCGCGCTGCAGCCGCAGACGCCTGTTGATTTCACCATTTCGCTGCCTGAGGATCTCGGCAAAAGCATCGTTAGCCAGCGCACGGTGGTCGCGACCTACAGCACGAGGAACAACGCGTGAGGATCGATCGGCTTTGCTTTCTCGCAGGAATTGTTCTGGGCTCGCCGGCATTGCTGGCCGCGCAGGACGCAGCGATGAACTTGCCGGCCAAAGTGACGGCCGGCGCAGCTTTCACGATTCCGACCTCCGGAAGCGGCAAGGCGACGCTCTACATCGTGGGACCCGGCCAGGTGCTCCGGCGCGATGTGGACCTCGGCACGCCTCTTCAGTTTGCGGCAGGTGACTTGTATAACGCGGGCCGCTATGTCGTTGTGCTTACCGGCGGCGCATCCGATGTGGGCCAGCTCGAGGTCACCCCGGTACAGCAGCCGTCGAACGTCGCGTTCCTTGCCAAGCCCTCGCGTCTGCCGGTTGGACTGCACGGCGGGATCAGCGGAACGGCGTACCTGTTCGACGCCTATCACAACCTGATCACCACTTCGATTCCGGTCTCCTTCGACCTGGCGAATCAGTCGAGCCCCGAACAAAAGAACACCGTGGATTCCCACAACGGTGTTGCCTGGACGGAGATGAACTCCGCCGAGAGGCAAGGCAAAGCGAAATTTATTGCGCGCGCCGGAGGCGTTGAGGTCACTCGCATCATTCAGGAAGTTCCAGGCGATCCCTGCGGCCTGACGATGACTGCGAAGCCCGCCGGCAATCGCGTCGAGCTGCAGACGCAGCCAATCCGCGACTGCAGCGGTAACCCCGTGCCCGACGGCACCATCGTGACATTCACCGAGAATTACAACGGCACGCAAACGACTGCCGACGTTCCCATCAAGCAGGACACCGCGCGCGTGGAAATGCCGGTACACCCGGGCGCGGTCATCTCCGTGGCCAGCGGCGTGGTTGCGGGCAATGAGATTCGGTGGGAGGGCAAGCAATGATCCGCCGCGGCCTCGCCGTCACCATCAGCGCCCTTATCGCCTGTCTCGCGTGCCACGCACAGGAAGCATCCGTGCACGAGGAGCGGCCCAACCTGCACGGATCGCATCCGCTGGATCCGGACGGCATCACGGAGAAAGCGGTGCTCCGCGATTATCTGGAGTCGTGGAAAGGTCTGCGCGACGCGCTCGACTCCAACCAGACTTCGGTGCTCGCGCCGTATTTTGTGGGAACAGCCCACGACAAGCTCGCGCAGGCCATCACCGAGCAGGCAAAGATCGGCATCCACACGCAATACGTCGATCGCTCGCACGACCTGCAGATCATCTTCTACTCGCCGGAAGGAATGTCGATCGAGCTGGCCGACAACGTTGTTTATGACGAGCAGGTAATGCAGGGCGCGAATGTTTTGGGCACGCAGACGATCCATGCGCGCTACCTGGCCGTGCTCACTCCAGGCGACGTGCGCTGGCTCATTCGGATCTTTCAGCCTGAGGCGGGGAGCGCAAACTCCGGCAGAGAATCCGGCATCAAAGGACCTGGAGGCGGGGCTGCGCGTTAACCCTGCCAAGGCGGGCTCCCAAAGCCAACTATCCCGCCATGGCCGCACCTCCGAAATACCGCACGACTTACGGCACGAGGCTGGTGAGCGCTGCAAACCAGTTGCAAGCAATCCAATTGGAACTTCCGTAGCCAGTCGGGAGCTGCAAACAGACATGATCTCCGTCGTCGTCCCCATTTATAACGAGCAGGAACTCATCACTACTTTCCACGCCGCCGTAGCGGCCGCACTCGCGGATATTGGCGAGCAGTGGGAAGTGGTCTACGTTAACGACGGATCGAAAGACGCCTCGCTGTCGCTCCTGCGGGATATTCAGAAACAGGACGCCCGCGCCGTCGTTGTGGACCTCTCCCGCAACTGGGGCCACATGGGCGCGATTCACGCCGGCATGCGCACTGCGCGCGGCGACGCCATCATTATTATGGATGGCGATTTTCAGGATCCGCCCCAGGTACTGCCTGAGCTGGTGGAAGCATGGCGCGGCGGCGCTCAGGTTGTCGTGGCCGTGCGACGCAGCCGTGAGGAGCGGCGCAAAGTCCTGGCCGCGCTCTTCCCTGTCTTCTACCGCGTTCTCTCCGCGATTTCCGATTACCCGATCCCGCTGGACGCCGGGATTTTCGGACTGCTGGACCGCCAGGCCCTCGACGCCATCAATGCTCTGCGCGAAGGCAATCGCTACCTTCCCGGATTGCGCGCCTGGGTCGGATACAAGAACGCAATCGTCTACTACGACCGGCAGGACCGGCTCGCCGGCGACGGCAAGCTCTCGTTCGTCAGCCGCATCAAGTATGCGATGGATGCGGTCTGCAGCTTCAGCTACAAGCCGCTGCGGCTCTGCTTCGGCCTTTCTCTTGTCTCGCTCGCAACGGCCATTGTTCTCGCCCTCTGCACGCTGCTGAGCAGTACCCCCGTGGGTGCAGCCGGCCTCTGGATCGCAGCGTCCATCTTCATGGTGGGCTGCATGTTCCTGCTATGTCTGGGAATCGTGGGAGAATACCTGGGCCGCGTCTATGACGAGGTGCGGGATCGTCCCTTGTCGCTCATCAATAAGGTGTACTACGCCCAGGAGGGCCTCGCTACCGGCACTTCAGCCGAATTTGCCGACTCTCCCGCTATCGCCACGATTAAGGTTCGTGCTGCGTAACTCCCGCTGGCTGGCGAGATCGCAAGCGCCCCGAAGCTTCGCAGCTTCGCTCCGGGCAAGCTCGGCCACTGCGCTTTTTTCATGATTAGAATGCACGCTAACCAATCTGCTTCTGTTTCCGCCCGATTCGCGAATCGGCTTCGGCGCCCGTCACTCCTTGCGCTTTGCGCAGCTTTCTCGCTTGTTCTGCTGCCGGCCGGGTGTCGCTCGGTCCATCTGAAGTACACCGCCAGCGGAGCCACGCCCGAACTGCTCGCCATCTACGAAGGCTGGTTCGGAGGGCCGAATCACATGAAGGTGAGCTACTCGTCCCACGATCCCGCGACGGTGGAGAACCAGATCCGCAAAGCCCAGGCCATGGGCCTTACCGCTTTTGTCATGGACTGGTACGGAGACCGCGAGCCCTGGATCGATCAGAGCTACGCATTGCTGCAGAAGACCGCCGCCCAGCTCAACTTCCACGTCGCCATCATGTACGACGAGACCGAGCAGGAGACCGGCGCCACGGACGAGACCATCGCTGACCTGACTGCCTTTCGCGACCACTATCTTGCTCCGACGGCGCCCGGACACGAAGCCTACCTGACGTATCAGGGCCGGCCAGTCGTCTTCGTCTTTTCACATGGCGGATATACCGACTGGAATCAGGTCCGCAAAGCTCTGGATAAGTGGAGTCCGGCTCCTTTTCTGATCCAGGAAAACCTCCCGCACAAATATGCCGATGCCTTTGAGGGCGATTACGCATGGATCAATCCCGGCCCGGATGGCTGGGCGCCGGACGGCTCCCACTGGGGCAAAGGCTATCTGGCGGACTTCTACAGCACGATGGTGAAGAAATATCCGGACAAGATAATCGTCGGCGGAGCGTGGTCGCAATTCGGCGACGTGAAGGCCTCCTGGAGCCTCAATCGTCATATATCGCCGCGCTGCGGCCAGACGCTGCGGGATACATTCAACCTTTGGCGGAACTACTTTCCCGCCAAACAGACCATGCCCTTTCTGCTGATTGAGACATGGAATGACTATGAGGAGGGCACTGCGCTCGAGCCCGGTATTCCTGCCTGTAACGGCGTAGCGGGGCCTCCCTCCTTTGATCAGGAAAACGGCATGGCTGCCGGCCAATAGCGACCGGGCAAAACCTGCCTCCCCGCGGGTTTTGAGGCCGCTTTCAACAAGCAAACCTCCTGGTAAAGTGCCGCATCGGATGGAATAACCCCCGGGGTACCCCGGCGCGCCATGGAGTGTCTTGGGGGAGGCCATATTTGAGGCGGGCTGCGCATCCTGCTGGTGCCACTGCCATCAACGTTCAATCTGCTGCTTCTCATCGCGTCGACAAGTGGAGAAAAAAGGTGGCGCACGGGTTATCAGGAAGGTCAGGCAGTCTTCGGGCCCGCATCGTTGCCGGCAGTGCGGTTTTGCTCTCCGGATCCACGCTGGCCACCGTTCTCAGCCTCCTCTACAACATCGTCATCGCACGATACCTGGGACCGCAGGGCTATGGCCAGGCGACCGTCGTCTACACGATCCTGACGTTCGTTTCCGCGCTTACCCTCTCGTTCCAGATCATCGTTGCCAAGGTGGTCGCACAGCAGACCACTGAGGAGGGCAAGAGCGCCGCATACCGGCATCTGAACCGTGACGCGTGGATGTGCGCGCTGCTGGTTGGCATCGCACTCGTGCTCTTTCAGCGTGAGATCGCCGACTACCTTCAGGTTTCCACGCTGCTGATTGACTTAATCGCCGTCGGCTGCGTCTTCTACCTTCCGCTGGGAACCCGCCGGGGATTTATCCAGGGCGCCTATGGCTTCCGCAGCTTCGCGACGAACGTAGTGCTGGAAGCCGCGGTGCGGTTGGGCGGCTCGTTCATCATGGTGCTGCTCGGCACCGGGGTCACGGGCGTCATCGCCGCGAATTCCGCGGCGTCCATCGTCTCCTGGATGGCCATTCGGCCCAAACTCGCGCGCTCTGCGCCCAGCCCGCTCGCCCTGAGACAGGCGCTGATGGAAATGCTGCAGGCGCTCGTCTTCTTTTCCGGGCAAATGCTCATCAACAACTGTGACATCGTTCTGGTGAAGCACTTCTTCCTTCCCACTGCCGCAGGATTGTATGCCGCCGTTGCCCTCGTCGGCCGCGTCATTTACACGTTCTCCTCCGCCGTGGTGAACAGCATGTTTCCAGTGGTGGCGGGTAGTGACAAGTCCGAGCGAAACAGCCTCTCGCTCATGGCTACTTCATCTGGACTTGTGCTGGGCATCGGAGCGGTCATGGTCGTGGCTCTGCTGCTGCTTCCGTCGGGACTATGGACGACCTTCTTCGGCGCTGGTTTCGAAATGCCCGGTCATCACGGGCTGTCATACCTGTTCGCTCTCAGAGGGCTCGCCAGCATCATCTACTCGCTTTGCGTGGTCGTGATCACCTACGAGATGTCCTACCGGATCGCCAACACCAGCTGGGTCCAGCTCGTGTTCTGCGCAGCAGTGATCGGCGGCATCTGCCGATTCCACTCGTCCCTCGAGGAAGTGATCCTCGTCCAGTTGCTGCTGATGGCTGTGCTGCTGCTCGCCGTTGGAGTGCCTTTCCTCTTCAGTGCTCTCGGCAGCAAGGAACAGCCGGAGATCGAAACAGGCATCCGCTATCTGCGGGTTCTGCGCGAGTCCTCCGAAGAGGAAGCCATCTCTGAATTTCTCAGAGCCGACCTGTACCACGCGGTTTATAACGGATTTCGCGATACGCTTCGACCCATTATCGATCGCCCCAACCTGAATGATCGTCACGAAAACTCGCAGCGGCGCGCACTGCTCTTCGTTCGGCATATGGCGCTCTGGATGGAGCTGCCCGACGACACCAAATGGTATGAGATCACGCTCAGCCAGGAGGATCTGTCCAGGATTCGAGTCTTCCCACGCGCCCAGTGGCGCAGGCTTGCCAGAGGGAAGTTTGAGTTGCCTTTCGTTGCCCAGCGCATCCGCGACCGCCAGCGGCCCACCGTCGATCCGTTCTCGGAGAAGATCGCCTCCATCTGCAACGTGCTCACTGCCGACGAGTGCAGTCTCAATTCGATTCTTCTCATTGGAATAGACGACAAACACCCGCTGACAATCATCGATGGCAATCATCGTCTGGTTGCCGCATTTCTTGCCGGCCGCGTTGATCAGCTGCGCTTCCTGTGCGGCCTCTCTCCGAAGATGCGGCGGTGCTGCTGGTACAACACCAGCGTCGGCACACTGGCCAAATACGCAGCCAATCTTCTGCAACAGTGCTTCCGCGATCCGGAAGGCGAGCTTATCCGCATGCGCACCAGCGTCGCCGCCACACAGACCCAAACTCGCGTTATTCCGGCACTGGAGGAAGCGGTCCAGCCGGAGACGAATGCGGGCGTCTCCTAAACAAAACCGCCCTGCCCGACAGAGCGGACAGGGCGGCAAGTACGTCTTGGTTTGAATTACCAGCGGGAGACGCTGAGCTGGTCAACGTACACCGTCGGTTGACCCGAAGACCCCATACCATCCACCTGGAAGTTCGTGAGCAGTACCGGAGCCCACCCCAGAGCGAAGGCCGAGGGCACGGTCGCGTTGATATCCTCTTCCACGCCATCAAGCCAAACCGACTGGTAGGTCACATTGCCGTACGCGTCCCGCGAGTAGGTCACCTGCACGTGATGCCAGGTGTTCGGCGCCCAGTTCTGCGGATTGCAGGGCTGGTCGGAGTGGATCCAGTGATCGATCGGGTTGTTGGGCGTGCCCGCGTTCGTCGTGTAGTCCCAAACCCCGTTGTAACCGTCGCACTGGAAGCCGTAGAGCACCGTCTGGCCATTCCCCATAACCTGGTTCATGTCCATTTCGATATTGGCAACCTGGCTGCTGGAACCCGCGATGTAGACCTCAGCGTCGTACTCGAAGTTCTGCGCGTTGGTGTCGTCGGCAAATGAAGTCCAGTAGAGTTCGCCGCCGCCGTTCCAGTAATTGGTAACGAACTCACGGGCGCCACCGGTCAGCGAAGGAGATCCGGTCACCCAGCTGCTTCCGCTCGCGCCGCCGCTGGTTCCGGGATCGCCTTGCCACTGCCAGCTGCCCAGGGTCTGGATCCCGCCCACCGTAGTCGCCCAGGAAGGAATGTAGGGCCCGCTGCCACCAGAGTTGGTGGGCGCGACGCCAGAGTTGGTTGGGGCACCGCCGCCGCCGTTCACATTGATGGCGACATCCTGGACGCAGCCCGAGCCCTGATTGCCCCACGACTTAACGTGCAGCGTGTGTCCGCCGGACGAAGCCGGTATCGAAGCGGTGATGTTGGTGGAGTTGAAGATTGCAGTGTTGCTGTCGTTATCCAGCGAGTAGCCCATCGCGCCCACCGGCTGCCCCTGGCAGCTGCCTGCGCTGGCACTCAGGTTGAAGGGCGAGTCGACCGTCAGACCATTGCTCGGCGCCGACACGGTGATTCCGTCTACAGTGGCGCCTCCGCTGACCGCGCTGCTGCCTGACGAAGAACTTACGTTCAGCTGCAGGTCATCCACGCAGCCCGCGCCCTGATTGCCCCACGACTTCACGTGAAGCACATGCGATCCGGTCGAGGTCGATACCGTCGCGCCGATGGCGTTGTTGTTCACGATCGTCGTGTTGCTGCTGTCGTCCAATGAGTAGCCCATCGCACCGACCGGCTGCCCCTGGCAATCCGCTGCTCCCGCGGTGAGCGTGAACTGCGTGCCGACCGTATCGCCGTTCGCGGGGCTGCTCACGGTGATTCCGTTACCGCCCGAAGACGACGTCGAGGCGGCGGTAGCTGTCGTCCCGGTTACATCAATGGAGAGATCCGCCACGCAGTTGGAGCCCTGGCTGCCCCACGCCTTCACGTGCAGCGCGTGCCAGCCTGCTCCAGCGTTCGCGGTACCGTTCACCACAGTCCCGTTCACGATGGTGGTGTCGGAGCTATCGTCAAGCGAGTAGCCCATTGCCGCTACAGGCTGCCCCTGGCAGCTGCCGGCGCTCGCCGAAACCTGGAAGCTCGAGCTCACCTGGGCGCCATCTCCAGGGCTGCTCACGTTGATGCCGTCGCTGGAGGCCCCAGCCCCCACGTTAATCCCCACGTCGCTGACGCAGGAGGACCCCTGGTTACCCCACGCCTTCACGTGGAGCGTATGACCGCCCGTCGCAGCCGGTATGCTGGCGTTGATCGACGTGTCGTTCACGATGGTGGTGTCGGTGCTGTCGTCGAGGCTGTAGCCCATTGCAGCCACCGCCTGTCCGGAGCAGCTGCCCGCGTATGCGGAAAGATTGAAGGGGGAAGCGACTGTTGCCCCGTTACCAGGGCTGCTGACCGTGACATCTGCGAAAGCGGGGGTTGCGAACGCGATGAGGATAGGGAGTGCGGTAAGAACAACTTTCTTCATTCAACGGTCCTGAGATCGGAATTTGCCCGGCGTACGGGGTAAGCGATTGAGGTCCGCGGATTCCCTGTGCCGTTGACAGCAGGGGCCGCCTGGAGTTCAGTTTTTGGTGGGCTTGTCTGAGCAAGGACAACGTGCGCCTGATGTGAACTCGACAACCTCTTCAGCATTCTTCGGTGGCTGCGGCAGCACACACGTTCACCGCTGGGCCACCCTGAGTGGTCTCGGACGGGGGATTTGGGGCACAAGGAAATTGCCGGCGCGGCGGACTACCCGATCTAAATCGCCGCACTTCCCTGTTTGTCCCGCCGTTCGGGGCGTCAGGCAGAAAAACTAGGTGAATTGCTGAACTGAATATTGCAGAAAGGATTACCTCAGGCAACCTTTTTTGACGACGACACCACAAATTTTGCGTTGAAAACTGCGCATTGCGTGCATCCGTGCAAATAGTGCCTGCAATCCGGGAAAAGAATTCCGAGACCTACTCCTCTTTACATGCCCTGCTGCCGTATCACACCTGCCACAGGGCCGGAAGAGGGCCTGATTCCTGAGGTCAGCACCCCAAAGCGGGGGACCGGCCGGAGCTCTGCGGAGGCGCGGCGGCTGGTCTCCCCTTGAAAGCGCCGAGCGTTTCATATGCATGGCCGCGGATCCGCAGGCGGTACAACGGGCGTTCAGCCTTTTGAATCCAATGAAGTTTCAAGAGGGCTTCTTGCGCAATACCAGCTCGATCGACTCGTCCCGGCCAATTCCCATGAGCATCATCCTGTTGACGGCGACAGCCGTTCACCTGCCGCTGATGCTGATGGAACTGCCATTGAAATCGTACGACACCAATTTCCACATCTTCTTTGCTTCGCACTACTTACACCACTGGTTCGATCCGTGGAACCTGAAGTGGTATGCCGGTTTCTCGCAAACCAGCTATCCGCCGCTTCCACAGCAGTGGACCGCCGTCCTGTCCCTCATCTTCGGCCTGAACATGGCCTACATGATGGTGCAGTTCGTGGCGATTCTGCTGCTGGCCATCGGCGTCTATCGCTTCTCGGAGATCTGGGTCAGCCCCCGGGCAGCTTCGTATGCCGCCCTGGCCGCCGTTTTCCTGAGTACCGAAAGCGGTCTCGTCTATAACGCAGGCCAGCTCGGCACCACCGCAGCGGCGCCTTTGTATCTGCTCGCTCTTCCCTATCTCTACAAATATCTCCGCTTCGGCGGATGGCGGTCATTCCTGAAAGCCATGGGTTTGTTTGCGGCAGCGGCCGGCGCGCACCACGCCACCCTGATCTTCGCCTCCTTCTTCTTCGCCATACCAGTTCTGCTGGTGGCCCTCATCGATCGGCAGGATGAGCCAGGGCAGCACGCCCCCGCCATCCTGTTCCGCACCGCGATCATGAGCGTGGTGATTATTGCGGTTGCGGTCGTCGTGCTCTTGCCGTTCTGGGTGTGGCTATTCCACAACCCGGCAAAGCAGGCGCCCATCCCGCACCAGAGCCGCGCAAACTACATCCTGAGCCCCGAATGGGGAGAGATGTACTTCCTGATGCCCTGGAGTTCCATCCTTTGGGCCTTGCCGTTGATCTTCATTCGGGGCTGCATGGTAAAGCGGTTGCGCCCCCTGATGCTCTTTTTCTGGGTTTGCTTCCTGGTCGGACTGGGAGGCACAACTCCCGTAGGCGTATGGCTGCTCCACCGCGCCTTTTACGTGCTCACCTTTGAGCGCTTCGCCTACTGGGCCAGTCTGCTGGCGCTTCCCATCTTCGGAGCCATCGTCGCCGACCTTGTCGGCCGCTTCCGCATGAAGGCCGCCGTGCCCATTGCACTGATGGCGGGCTTCGGCTGCGCGCTGGCAGCCTCATGGACCACGTTTGTCCCGTCCGACGACATTACCTTCAGTGTGGATTCGACGGCGGCGTGGCTGAACCGAGGCGATCACTCCAAGTGGCGCTACATCACGCTGGGGTTTGGCAACAAACTTTCCCGGCTCTCCATGGAAACCAAAGCCGACAGCATCGACGGCGAATCGAACGAATCGCGCAATATTCCGGAGATGACCGAGTACGGCGGAGCTGCCCTGAGCGCCGCCAGATTCTTCGCTCCGGGAGGTCTGGAATCTCTGCGCGCGGTCCTCGCCCACGCCGACCGCTATGGCTTGAAATGGGTGATCGTGTACGACCCGTATTACGAACCGCTGCTCAAGCTGACCGGCTGGCGCAAGGTGGATCAGCTGGACAACGGCAGGATCGTCATCTACGGGATGCACGATGTGCCGCCCGCGCATCCGATGAACGTCTCGCAGATCCCGCCGCGCTGGCAGGGGATCATGTGGGGTACGCTCCCGATGGGCAGCAGCATCCTTGCCATCCTGTTTTTGGCGTTCCTGAAGGACGATGCTCCGCCGACCAATCCTGAAACTGAAGCCGCCGCCGAGGCGGCCGAAGACACGGAGCCGCAGCCGATGGCAGCGGGACAGCAGCACCTGATGGCCTCTCCTCCGCCACCACTGCAGAGCCCCGGTTGAGGCTATTCGTGAGGCTGTTCCCCACCCTTCGTTGATCAACTCGCAACCGCGACCCGGAAAGATGATTGAATTGCGGTCACTTCCCTCGCGGCCGTCTTTGACCCCGTCGCGACCGTCTGTGATCAGCTGACGGTCGTCTTGTGTTCACCTCGCGGAAGGCGGCTTAGCCAGTTAGCCAGTCAGCGAGTGGCTCGTGACGGTGCGTTCGCCATCGTTCGAAACGGCAGCCGCCCCCTTGCGCTTCTACAAGAGATGAGGTAGATTCCTGTAGAAGTACAAGGGGACGAATGCCAACCGAGCGCATCGAGCTTCCGCAAGGCACTCTGGACCTGCTGATTCTCAGGACACTGGCGCTGGGCCCACAGCATGGGTGGGCCATTTCCGAGCGTGTTCAGCAGATCTCCGACGACGTTCTGCGCATTCAGCAGGGCTCTCTCTATCCGGCACTGCATCGCCTGGAGCGGCGCGGGTGGATCAAAGCGAAATGGGGTGCGTCGGAAAACAACCGGCGCGCCAAATATTACGAGCTGACCAGGACTGGCCAAAAGCAGCTGGCGACCGAGCAGGATGCGTGGGAAAAGCTGACGGCGGCCGTTGCCCAGGTGCTGCGGGCTGTCTAGGAGGTGTGCGGTGTTGAGCGATCTGTATATTCGCCTTCGCTCCATTTTCCGCCGCGCGAAAGTCGAGGAAGAGCTCGACGACGAGCTGCGCTTCCATCAGGAGCAGCAAGCCGACAAGTACATACAGGCCGGCCTGAGCCGCGAAGAAGCGCTCCGCAGGGTGCGCCTCGACTTCGGCGGCCACGAGCAGGTGAAAGAGGATTGCCGCGATGCCCGCGGCATCTCGTTCCTCGAATCCCTCGCCCACGATCTGCGCTACGGCTTGCGCATGCTCGCCAAATCCCCTGCTTTCACTGCGGTCATTGTCCTCACCCTGGCTCTCGGCATCGGAGCCAACAGTGCCATCTTCACACTGGTCGATGCGGTCATGCTGCGCTCCATCCCTGTCCGCGCCCCGCAGCAATTGGTGGTCGCGCAATGGTCGGCGCGCAAGAGCCCGAAGGCGCTGGGGATGAGCAGCTTTGGAGACTGCGCCCATAACCACGAAGGCACGATCGGTTGCTCGCTGCCGTACCCCCTCTTCCAGGAAATTCAGAGCCAGAAGAAAGTCTTTGCGGATGCAATGGCCTTTGCCGGGCCTTCACAGATGGATCTCAGCGGCAATGCGACTGCCACCATTGCACAGGGAGAGTTGGTCTCCGGAAGCTACTTTCAGACTCTGGGCGTGAGTCCGGCTCTGGGCCGCACGCTGACACCTGACGATGAGAAGCCCGGAGCGCCTGCAGTCGTCGTGCTTGACTATGGCTATTGGCAACGCACTTTCGCAGGATCGCCTGCCGCCCTTGGGCGAACCATCCGGCTCAACAACGCGGTCTTCACCATCATTGGCGTCGCGGAGCCTGGCTTTGCGCGGCTCACCCCGGGCAAGTCGGTCGACCTGTGGGTCTCGCTCAGTCAGGCCCGATCCCTTGGCAAACAGTGGACGCGTCGCTCCAGTCCGGACAACTGGTGGCTCGTCGTGGTTGGCCGTTTGCAGTCCGGAGTCTCCCGCGCCCAGGCGCAGGCCGCTCTCCAGCCGATCTTCGCTAACGAGGTGCTCCATGGAGCGAAGCCGCATTGGGGTGAGGCCGACGATCCCCGTCTCTTGTTCCTGCCCGCTCAGCAGGCGCTGACCGGAATCCGGAATTTGTATGGCGAGCCGCTGCTGCTGCTCATGGCGGCTGTTGGCCTGATCCTGCTCATCGCCTGTGCCAACGTAGCCGGACTCATGCTGGCGCGCGCCGCCTCCCGCGAGCGCGAAATGGCGGTGCGTTTGGCGATAGGCGCGGCGAGGCGCCGTCTCATCCGCCAGCTCCTCACCGAGAGCATTCTGCTCTCCTTCATTGGGGCTGCGCTCGGCGCGTTGCTGGCTCCTCTCGCTGTTTCAGCGCTCGCCGCATTTTTCTCGAAGAACTCCTGGCTGCCGTTGCAGCTCGATCTCCATATCGACTTGCTCGTTCTGCTCTTCACCATCGGAGCCGCGCTGCTCACCGGGATCGGCTTCGGTCTGGCCCCCGCATTGAGAGGCTCCCGTACGTCGCTGACCATACACTTGAAAGGCGCTGGCACAACGTCTGCCGCTGGTCACGGCCGCGGCCGGACTCCTGGCCTTGGCGGCGCTCTCGTGGTCCTGCAAGTCGCCCTCTCCATGGTTATGCTCACTGGCGCTGGTCTGCTCGTGCGCACACTCGATAATCTGCGCAGCATCCACGCCGGATTTGACACCCGCAACCTCATTCTTTTCGAAATGAGCCCGCAGCTGGCGGGATATAAAGACCAGCAAGTTACGATTCTCTATGCCAATCTTCAAAAAAGAATGGCATCGCTGCCCGGTGTCACCGGGGTCAGCTACGCCTCCGACGCCCTCCTCGATGGCGGCCTCTCGAGCGACAGCGTGAAGATCGAGGGACGAGCCGACAAGAATGCAGTCAACGTGCAGATGCTCTCCGTCGGGCCCGACTACTTTGCGACGATGAAGATTCCCCTCCTCGACGGTCGCCTGCTCAGCAATTCGGACACCACCAGAACGAAGCACGCTGTGGTGAATCGCATCTTCGTGCAGAAATACCTCGCTGGCCGGAATCCACTGGGCCTGCACTTCGGCGGAGACCGCCCGGACGATCCGCAGTGGGAAATTGTCGGCGTGGTCGGCGACACCAAATATGAAACACTGCGCTCAGAGGATGCCCCGACGGCATACATGCCGCTCGCGTCCGACGGTGCCACGTTTGCGGTACGAACCGCTCTGGCTCCGGCTTCGCTCATGCCCGCGATCCGCAATGTAGTGAACTCCGTCGATGCCAACCTGCCCGTCGTGCGCATGCGCACGCAGTCCGATTCGATCAATCGCCTGCTCTTCAGCGAGCGTCTGATGGCGCGGCTGCTCGGCCTCTTTGCGGCGGTGGGCCTCCTGCTCGCCTCCATTGGCCTCTACGGCTTGCTCGCATACGAGGTGGAGCGCCGCACTCGGGAAATCGGCATCCGCACCGCTCTGGGAGCGCAGAGGGGCACCATATGGTCGATGGTTGTGCGCCGGGGAATTCTGCTGGTGACGTTCGGAGCGGCGGCAGGCTGCGCCGCGGCCTTTGGTGTAACGCGCCTCCTGGCAAGCTTGCTCTATGCCGTGCGCCCAACCGACCCGGTCACGTTTGCACTGACCGCAGGTCTGCTTCTGATCGTTGGAATCCTTGCCTGCTCACTGCCCGCGCGGCGCGCCTCGCGCGTCGATCCCATGACCGCTCTGCGCTGCGAGTAGCAACGCGGGATCCGCGGCTTTGTCCAGGGAAGACGGGTCCCCGATAAGCGCACAGGGCAACGCTCCGATTGAAACGAGGCCGAAAGAATCAACAACTTGCCGCACCCCCTTTTAGTCAACGTGCCGGGATGCAACGGGTTGCCGCAGCCCCACCGGGGCTTGCCGGGGCCGATCGCTCCACGCGATCCAAAGACACGCTCGATGAGGATGGGCCACCCGTTCCAGCGAGCGACGCCCGATTTTCGCTTCCTGGAAAACGTGCGTAGAATTGAGTGGTTCTTGCGAAATGCTGCGAACGCAAGCCCGGATACTGCACGTTAAACCCCCATTTTCAGAGAGTTGCGGGATGGCTGCTGACGTTAGCAAGCTCGAGAAGACGCCAACTGGTATTGATGGCTTCGACGAAATTACCAACGGTGGGTTGCCGGCTGGGCGCACCACTCTGATCTGCGGACGCGCCGGTTCGGGAAAGACCGTGATGGCGCTCGAGTTCCTGATCAATGGGGCGCAGCAGTTCGATGAGCCAGGCGTATTCATTGCCTTCGAAGAAACCCTGGAGGAACTGACGCAGAACATTGCCTCGTTCGGCGTCGATCTGGCAGAACTCGAGCGAACTGGAAAGCTGGCGATCGACCACATCCACGTCGAGCGCAGCGAAATCGAAGAAACCGGCGAATATGACCTCGAAGGTCTGTTCATCCGCCTGGCAAGCGCAGTGGACTCCATCGGCGCGAAGCGAGTCGTCCTCGACACCATCGAAGTTCTTTTCGCCGGGCTGACGAATCAAGCCATCATTCGCTCCGAGTTGCGCAGACTATTCCGCTGGCTCAAAGACAAGGGCCTGACCGCCATCGTCACCGGCGAACGCGGCGAGGGTGCGCTCACGCGCTATGGCCTGGAGGAATATGTCGCCGACTGCGTCGTGCTGCTCGATCACCGGGTGAGCGATCAGATCTCCACACGGCGGCTGCGCATCGTGAAGTACAGGGGAAGCGCCCATGGAACCGACGAATACCCGTTCCTGATGGGAGAGAAGGGTATTTCCGTACTTCCCCTCACCTCCGTCGGTCTCACGCATGGCGCTTCAGCGGAACGCATTTCGTCCGGAGTGAAGGACCTCGACGCAATGCTGGGCCATAAGGGATTCTTCGTGGGCAGCAGCATCCTGGTTTCCGGCACGCCGGGCACGGGCAAATCCAGCCTCGCTTTGTCGTTCCTCAAAGCCGCGTGCGAGCGCGGCGAGAAGGCCCTCTACTTCGGCTTCGAGGAATCAAAAGCTCAGATCATTCGCAATACTGGCTCCATCGGCCTCGACCTTCAGCCCTTCGTCGACAAGGGACTGCTGCATTTCAATAATGTGCGTCCCAGCAATCTTGGTCTTGAGGCCCATCTGGCTTCCATGCTGCATATCGTTAAGCAGACCAATCCAAACGTGGTTGTCGTCGATCCAATTTCCAATTTCCTTTCGTCGGCAGATCAGGGCGGAGTGAAATCGATGCTGATTCGGCTGGTCGATTTCCTGAAAATGCGGCAAATCACCACCATGTTTACCCACCTCACCAGTCTGGGCGGACCCGCGGAGCACACCGACGAAAGTGTCTCGTCGATCATGGACACGTGGCTCCTGCTTCGCGACCTCGAACATGACGGTCTGCGCAGCTACGCCGTGTCTGTTCTCAAATCTCGCGGCATGTCCCATTCGCACGAACTGCGCGAGTTCATCCTGAGCGACGAGGGAATCCATCTCGGAGCCGTCTACAACCGGCGAACGGCTGTCATGCGATAGGCTGTCAGCTACCGGATGAGGGGAATATGGCCATCAAGACACAAACTACGGCGGTCCCGGCGAACCCCGAAGACAAGAGCACGACCTGGCTTTTGCGGCTGTATGTCGCCGGCCAGACCCCTAAATCGATTGCAGCGTTTAATAATCTCAAGCGCATCTGCGAAACGCATCTAAAGGGTTTGTATCAGATTGAAGTTGTGGACCTGCTCGTGAACCCCCAGCTTGCCAAAGGGGATCAGATCGTCGCGGTTCCTACTCTCGTTCGTCAGTTGCCGCCGCCGGTAAAGAAGATCATCGGGGATCTCGCGAAAGAGGAGCGTGTCCTGATCGGTCTCGATCTCAAGTCCGCACAGTCCTAGACGCCTGGAGGTTCCTCGGTGTCCAATTCCGGCAGCGATCCACTCGATGACGAGGCCCTCGGAGCCGACGTGGCCCAGAGTCAGACGCTGCAGGAATTCGAAAAGCTCGTCTCCGAGCTCGCCCACCCCAAGTATGTTTTCCGGCTCTATGTGGCCGGCAGCACGTTGCGGTCGAGCCAGGCAATCTCGAATGTGCGCAAGATTTGCGAGCAGTATCTTGCCGGCTATTACGAACTGGAGGTCATCGACGTTTATCAGCAGCCGGCAGCGACCAAAGCGGCTGACGTGATTGCTTTGCCTACCCTGATCAAAGAACTACCCTTTCCTCCAAAGAGATTCGTTGGAGACATGTCGAATACCGAACGGATCGTAATCGGACTCAAGTTGAGGGAATAATCCTTGGCGGCCCCGGTCAACTCACACCAGCGCGAACTGCAGCGGGAGAATGAATTGCTTCGTTCCCGGCTCGCTGAGGTCGAGAACCGCCTGTCCGACGCGCTGGAGGTGATCGCTGCGATCCAGTCCGGCGAAGTCGACGCTGTCGTCGTCTCCGGCCCGGAGGGCGAACAGGTTTTTACTCTGAAGGGCGCGGAATCTGCCTACCGCGCGCTTGTCGAAGCGATGAATGAGGGCGCAGCCACCATTGGCTTTGACGGCACTCTGCTTTATTGCAACCAGCGCCTTGCTGCGATGCTCGGCATTTCGCTCGACCAGATCATGGGGCGCCCTGTCGCGGATCTGATCGGCAACCATGCCATGGAAACCATCAAGCCCCTGTTCGATCGCGCCCTCAACGGGCTGCCGGCGATCGCCGATGTGGAGATTCCATCTGCCGACGGTCGCGTCGTTTCCACGCATGTGTCGATCAGCAGAATGAAATCCGATGAACCGACCGCACTGTGCATGGTCGTAACCGATGTCACGGAATCGAAAAAATGGGAAGATCTGATCTCCGCCGGTAAACTCACCAACTCCATTTTGGATAGTTCCGCCGAGGGGATCGCGGTGTGCGATGAAACTGGGCACATCGTAAGTTTGAATGGGGTCCTGAAGCGGTTGTGCGGCGCCAACCCCATCCTCGAACACTTCGACAAAGCTTTCCCTCTTGAGGTGGGCGACTCGACCGATCCGCCCGCCTTCTTTACCATCGCCTCGTCTCTCGAACGCCCGATCAAGTCCAAAGAGGTCCGCCTGCGGCGAAGTGATGGTTCTACCTATTCGCTGCTGCTCAGTTCCGGGCAAATCACCAGCAGCATCGGCGTCGCCGGCTGCGTTCTCACCCTCACCGATATCACCGGACGTAAACGCATCGAGGAGGCGCTCCTGCGCAGCGAGAAGCTCGCCGTCGTCGGCCGCCTCGCCGCTTCCATTGCCCACGAGATCAACAACCCGCTCGAGGCGGTAACGAATCTGCTCTACCTCGCTC
This sequence comes from Acidobacteriaceae bacterium, assembly GCA_035933815.1. Taxonomy (GTDB): domain Bacteria; phylum Acidobacteriota; class Terriglobia; order Terriglobales; family Acidobacteriaceae; genus Palsa-343. Next base: position 28,349 of record DASYYN010000030.1, on the reverse strand, counting down.
GTGGAGCAGACCAGCTCTCCGATGTGCGGCAGCACCTTGACTTGGCAGAACGGGAACTGCGTCGCGTGTCCGCAATCGCCACGCAGACTCTTCGCTTCCACAAGCAGTCGATGAGTCCAACGGAAATAACCTCGGAAGCGCTGCTGACCGCTGTGCTCTCCATTTTTCAGGGGCGCATCCTGAACTCCAGCGTTCGAGTTGAAATGCGTTGTACCAGCAGACGCCCAATCCGTTGCTTCGAGGGCGAGATTCGCCAGGTGCTGTGTAACCTGGTCGGCAATGCGATCGACGCAATGCGTCGAGACGGCGGCCGTCTTCTCCTTCGCAGCAGAGACGGACACGATCGAGCAGGCCGCGAGGGAGTCTTTCTCACCGTCGCCGACAACGGCCCCGGAATGTCTCCCGAGACTTCCGCAAGGGCATTCGAGCCTTTCTTCACGACCAAGGGGTTCAGCGGGACGGGCCTTGGTCTCTGGATATGTCAGGAAATTGTGGAACGGCATCGGGGCAAGCTCCGCCTGCGGAGCACGCAGCGCCCTCCGAAGAACGGCACCGTCATCACAATTTTTTTGCCGTTCGCCTACATTTCCCACTGATCCACTGTCCATGCGCTGCCTGCAAACGCGACTTGGCCGCTCGGCACCGTCGGGTCCGGTGACCATGTCGTCGCGTCACGGCCACCGGACCGTCAGGGCGTAGATTTCCTGGTAGCCGGTGTCGCGAGTGAAGACCGGAGAGCCGTCTGGCGCGACGTTGATCTGCGTATTTCCGTGGTTCACCACCCGGTGAAAGTCTTTCAGGCTGGTGATGGTCTCGATCCTGCGGTCGGCAATTCGCAGGCGCATGGCCCTGGGTTCCGAGCCTGCGGTTGAAAAGTAGAAGTACTTAAAATCCGGTGACATCATCCAGTGCTCAATCCCGCCGGGGGGCAGTGGGACCAGATCCGTCCATTTCCCTGTCTTTCGATCAAAGGTTACAAGGCTCGTTCCCTTTTCGTTCGGTGCTATCAGAGTGTGCTGATCGAGCCAGAAGGCGAATATACCCCGCGAAGAAGGGACAGCGAATTTCTTCCCCGTTCCCAGATCGGCGATCGTGCCGGCGCTCCCGTCCCCCCGCTGATAAAACAGGGAATTTCCGTCCGGCGACCAGGTCGCGCAGCAGGCATTTTCGATGATCTTCTGCGGTGTCCCGCCCGCCATGCTGATCAGGAACACGTCTCCAAACACGTCTCCCCCGCCCCCGGGGGTAAAGAATGCGACCTTCGTTCCGTCGGGTGAAATCTGCGGAAATATCACCAGGACGGGAGCATATGTCAGCTGCATGCGTTCGCTTCCATCGCTGCGACTGCGCCAGAGCCCGCGGTCTGGAAAGGAACTGTAAACAACCCATTTTCCGTCGCGGGAGAAACTCGGCTCTGCGGCTGAAATGCCCGAAAGAAGCGGCACGAACTGCTTCAACTTCATGTCATAGCGGACCAGTTCACCACGCTCTCTCGAACCAAGAACAAAAATCTGCTTTCCGTCACGGCTCGGGCACGGGAACGAATATGGCAGCGGTCCGTGAGTAAGCCGGATCGGCTCTCTGCTGCGTCCGAAGAGCCCCGTCTCCATGGGCAGCAGCCAGATATCCGACTGCGATTCAATGCCCGCCTGATACACGAGATATTTTCCATCCGGAGTCCAGCGGAAATTTTGCTCACCCTCGGTCAATTTCCGGATCTCGTGCAGCCTCGTGCCGTCCGCCGCCATCTCGAACAGCCTGGCATCGCTTGCCTGCGCCTGAGTGACAACGATTTGCTGACCGTCCGGTGAAACGCTGGCGCCCCAATATGCGGAGCCGGGAAGTGTAGCCACTTTGCGCGGGTTCGAACCATTGCTTTCTGCTACGGACCAGTCGGTGCTGAAACTTTCTCGGGAAGGCTCAGCGAAGAGGATATGGCCATCGGGGAATAACTCCGCCTGAGTAAGTTCGAAGTTGCCGATGCGTCTGGGCTCTCCTGCCGGCACTGGAACCAGCCATGGGGCAGCTGAGATGCCTCCCGAACCCGCAGGAACGGCGACCAGCAAAGCGGAGCTGTCGTGCGTAATTCCAGCAAGCCAGGATTGCGTAAAACCTGTCTCGACCGGCGCCGTTGCTCCGCCAGTGACGGAAACTTGTCTGATACTGAATACGTCAGGGTTCTGATAGTAGATCCGCAACCCGTCTGTCCGCATCTGGCCCTTCGTGTGGCCATCGTCGGTGAGCTGCGTCATCGACTCCACTACGGGGACGGCGGGCGGCATACGCCACCATGCGATCAGCAGCGCACCGCAGACGACCACTCCTGCTGCAATCCACCATGGCCAGCGCAAACGCCGGCCCGTGGCGGTCGCCACAACCACAGCGCTGCCCGAATCGGATAAAGACTCCAGCGCGAAGGCCAGATCCGCCGCCGACTGGAAGCGCTGCTCAGGGTTCTTCTCGAGACACCGATGCACGACCCGCTGCAGCCCCGGAGGAGTGGTCTGCACGATCTGCGAGATGCCTGGCGGGTCGTCGTTCAGGATGGCGGTCATTGTCTCCGCCGACGTCGATCGATGGAATGCCCGCTTGCCGGTCAGCATCTCGTACAGGATCGCGCCGAAGGCGAAGATGTCGGTGCGATGGTCAACCGCCTTTCCGCGCACCTGTTCCGGAGACATGTATCCGGCTGTGCCCATCACCATGCCGGGATCGGTCCCCTGCGTCATGGTCTGCGCGTTGCTGTCGGTGTCGGCGTGGCGCTGCATCAGCTTCGCCAGACCGAAGTCCAGGATCTTCACCCTGCCGTCTTTGGTGACGAACAGGTTTTCCGGCTTGAGGTCGCGATGAACGATGCCCTTCTCGTGTGCCGCTGCTAACCCATGGGCAATCTGAACGCCGTAGTCGATCGCTTTGCGAACCGGCAACGGGCCGCGCTCCAGCAGTTGGCGCAGCGTGCCGCCCTCCAGCAGCTCCGAAACCAGGTAGGGTGCGCCGTCAAAAATACCGAACCGGTGAACGGCCAGGATGTTCGGGTGGTTCAGAGCTGCGGCAGCCTGCGCCTCCTGTTCGAAACGGCGCAGCCGGTCGGGGTCTCGGGAAAGGAAGGCCGGCAAAATCTTGATGGCTACGTCCCGTTTCAAAACGGAGTCACGGGCGCGATAAACCTCTCCCATTCCGCCTGCGCCCAGCAGACCCAGAACTTCATAGCTATCAAGGTTCGTGCCAGCTGTAAGCGCCATCGGTGAGGCGGATTATACCCCGCAGGCCAAGTGCGGGAGCCGATGCGGTCCGGGAATTATCAACAACTTGCCGCACCCCCTTTTGATCAAGTTGCCGGGATGCAGTGGGTTGCCGCATGCCCACCGGGACTTAGCGGGGTGGCGCTAGCGGGCTCCTGAGACGGGCTGGCCGCCCTCGGCTTCGACCGTGAGGTTCGGCTGGGGCTGGCCGTTGCAGGCCGGCAGGCCGGACTCGATCGCCGAGCCCTCCTCGTAGTCGTTCCAGGTCTCGAGCATCAGGAACGGGATCGCCTGACCCGCGGGAACGTACCTCCGCCACAGGTTCATCGTGTCGCGCAGGGTCTGGCCGCAGCGAGCCGCGATGTGGCGATTTCTACCCCACGAGGCTTTGGTGTCGTCGAATCCGGCCCAGGCGCCTCCGACGATGATCTTGCCGGCGGCTCTCTTCGTCACGTCCTGGTAGAAGTCCTCGAGGTACTGTTCGCCCCAGTTGCTGCCGTCCGGCGACCAGCCCTTCGGACCCGGGCTCACCCACGGGTAGAAGCCGTCGAAGTCGTCCAGGTATTTGTTGGGCACGTTTTCAATGAGCAGCAGTGGAGCGGGGTCCCACTGGTTGACCGCCGCGCGCACCTTATCCCAGTCCGTCTGTCCGTCGGGGTAGATGAAGATCATCGGCCGATTCTCGAACATGAGGTAGGCCTTGTGTCCGGGCGAGTGATGCTTCAGGTATTTGTCGTGAAACTGGTTGAGATCGGCGATCACCTGGTCCGTATCGCCGTTCTGGAGGAAGGCTTCGTCGTACATCATGGCGATCTGGAAATGCTTCTTCGCGGCCAGCTTCTGCAGAAGAGCGTAGTTGTGATCGATCCAGGGCTCGCGGTCACCGTACCAGTCGACGACGAAGGCGCTGATCCCCATTTGCTTCGCCTTCTCGATTTGCTGCTCGATCGTGTCTGGATCGTCAGACGAGTAGCCGACCGCGATATGGCCGGGCCCTCCGAACCAGGCCTCGTAGGTGGCCAGCAATTCCGGAGTGTTCCCTTCCGCTGTGTACTGCAGCCGTGTGGTTTGCGCCTGCGCGGGGCAGGCGTTCGCAAGCAGGGCCAGGCTCAGGACGAAAATGCATGAACGACAAAGCATTCTGTATACAAGACGGCCGATGCGGAACCGTAGTTCAGACAGAGGCAGATCCGGCTACTCGCCCACGGAATTCGTTGGACCGCCGTTAATCTGATTCATCGGCAGTTCGAGCGCGAAGAGCGTGGCTCCGTTGGAGTCGGCATACACCCACAAGCCGTGAAACGCGGTGCGCAGGCCCGGATGCGTGGTCAGAACGCTGTTCATCAGGCTCACCACCTGCTGGCGGGCCGTGACCGGATTCCGCAGTTGCGCGGCCTGCTGCGGATCGGGAGTGTAGTGAATCACACAATCGAGCGGCCCCAGATCGGCAGAGAAGTCGACCCTGGAAATCTGGTACGGAGCGCCGTTCACCTGCATCGTCACAGGATGGTCGGTGGGCAAATTTTGCGGATGGACTCCGCTGGACTCGCGGCGCAGCTTGTCGACGTTAGGACTGGTGATGAAATCCGCGGGAACGACCAGGAACGAGGCGATCTGGTAGTAGAAATACGCTGCCCATTCGTCTTTCTGCTGGGCGTACTGACGCGCGTGCGCCCAGTACCAGATGCCGTTATGGTCGGCCAGCATCATGGGCTTGGCAAAGAAGCCGGCGAGTTTCCACTGGCCGTCCTGCCCGGGCGAGAGGATCAGGGAGATCTGCTGCGGCTTCGGCACTCCGGTGGCGTGCAGGATGGCGAGCGCATAGTGACCCTGCGGCAGGCCTGAGAAGTTCAGGACGATGGTCATCGTCGAGCCGTTCGGCGTGCAGAAGAACTGGTTGCCCTGCGCACTGGGCTGGCTGGCGTCGAAGAGGAAGACCGCGTCCACGGTGATGCCGGCCTGCTGGATTTGCGGCTTGAGGGCGTTCGCGGAATTAGCGATGCCGGTGAAGTCGGAGGCCACCGCCGGCAGCGTGTCGTTGCGGAGGCCCTGCAGGTCACCGTTTTGGACGTCGCCGACCAGCAACTTTGCCACCCGCGTAACGGCGTCGCGCTGGGTGGGCGACATCGCGGCTTGGGTGGTGCAGGAGTCGGCCCATGCCGAGGGCAAGCTAAGCAGAACTGCCAGGGTGAGCGGCAGAAGGTATACGGCTGAGGTCCGTTTGTATTGCATCGATCGCACGTTCTCCAGATGACCCGCGGCAGGGAGAAACCCGGGCGAGTCACATACAGAGATGCAGGTTGAGGCGGGATTGGTGGATGGCGGAAGGTCGTTTTCCGCGGCTCGGTGCCATCCGGGGAGAAGTTTCGAGAATCAAAGAAGTTCCGGCGTGGCTTTCCCGGGCAGGTGGACTCGGAAACGTCGCTAACGACCAGCAAACGTTGATATTCTGGTTAATAGAAGACGAGCATTCGTTCGGTCTGGAGCCATGATGAAGTCCCGCGAGGCAATTCGGAAGGCGTCTGCCAGCGTTTGGCCGATAGTGACCGCTTCCCTGCTGTTCTCGATGCCGTTCGGGAGCCGCTGCGCCGCACAGGCGGCAGCGACACCAGCCGCGACGCAGAAGACTCCTGCCACGCAAGGCACCAAAACCACCGGCGAGCGGCCCAGGACCAAACGGCGGCGCAAGCCCTCAGGTCCGGCATCTCTTTCCAGCCAGGCGGCGACTCCACCGCAGGTGACGCTTGATCATGGCAAGCTGACGGTCGACGCGAAGAATTCCGATCTGAGTGCAATCCTGCAGGATCTCTCGCAGAAGAGCGGGATGAGCGTGGATGGGCTGAGCAGGAACACGCGCGTATTTGGCGTCTACGGACCGGGATCGCCGCGGGATGTGCTTTCAACGCTGCTGACCGGGGCCGGATACAACTTCGTCATGGTTGGCGGCGAATCGGGGACCGTGCCGCGCGAGCTGGTGCTTACGGCGCAAAACGGCAATCCGTTGCCAGCGAACCCGGTCAGGCCGGCGCAGCCACAGCCTGCAGCGAGCCAGGACGAGGAGCCTGGTGCGGAGGAGAACGGACGGCAGCCGCTGGGGCCGGGGGCTATCGCTCATCCCAGTCCCCAGGATACCGATCAGACCGACCCGCAAACCCGGATGCAGCGCCACCTGGATACGCTGCGGCACATGCAGGAAACCATTCAGCAACAACAGCAGCAACAGCAGAATCAGCAGAAACCGCCCAACCGGCCACAGTAGGACCGTGCCGATTGCGCGCGTCAGCGCGCGAGGTGCCGACGGTAGATGAAGGCCAGTTCTGCGAAGGCGCGCAGGAAATCCGCCGGCGACACTTTGGAACCCGCAACGTCTGTCCAGACCGGCAAGGGATATTCGTAAACCTGTTTGGCGAGACCGGCACAGTCGCCCCTGTGCAGGGCCAGGAAGCGGGCGAGAATTTCCACGTCGAAGATCCACCGGGAGTGAAACGGCTCGGCGAGGACCTGCTGCAGGTCCGGAGTGACACGGAACAGCTTGGCGCCGCATTGCGAGTCGTAAATCGGCAACCGGAGCAGGGCAGAGACAACGGTGGCAAAAATTCGGCCCAGATAGTGGCGAAGTTGCTGGCGCTGAATCTCGCGCCCGAGCAGCCGCACGCGAGCGCCGAAGACCATCGCCAGCTCCGGACGAGTGTCGAGCAGATGGACAAAGTCGACGATCTGTTCGAGGGGAGTTGCCAGATCGGCGTCCCAGAATCCCGTGATGCGTGCGCGCCCTGCGCCGATGACCTGCAGCATGCCATTGCGAACGGCTTCGGCCTTGCCGCGATTTGGCTGCTGATCAAGGATGGAAACGCGCGACGGGAACTGGTCGCGAAAGGACGAGAGCACCTGGAGAGTCGAGTCCCCGCTGCCGTCATTGACGAAGAGCAGGTCGATTCCGGCGCTGCGTTTGTCCTCGAGGAAGCGCGCAAATTCGTCAGCGCGAAAACGCGCAGCTTCGTTGTAGCACGGGACGACAACGGTACAGGGTGTGGGGGAGGAAGGCGGAGTGAGGCTTCCGCCGGAGGTTATTGCGTCGGGCATTCTTTGCAAACCGGCTCCGTTGTCACCCACCCTAGCAGATTCATCAGTATATCTCCGGCGTTGCCCAGTCCTCGGGGCGACAATGGTGCTGAGGGGACGAGGCGGGAGGGGGCTGGTGCGAGGCGCTGCGTGGCCGACACATCCTGCGACAGGTCCCGCACCTCTTAGTCATTAGTCAGCCGAGGAGAGTGCGATGAAGAAAACCCAAGCCGCTCTGATGACAGGAGCAGCCCTTGCCGGAGCCGGAGCCATTTGTGCCGGCGCCACTGCTGTTGCCGTGTACCGGGGACTTTCGAATCTCATGTCCCGCCGCCTGCAGGGCAAGGTGGTGCTCATAACCGGCGGTTCACGCGGTCTGGGACTGGCGATGGCGGAGGAGTTTGGCCGCCGCGGCGCACGGCTGGTGCTGACGGCGCGCGATCCAAATGAGCTGGAACGAGCGCGCACTCTGCTGGTCCGGAGGCGCGTCGCGCGCGATGAGAGCGATGTGCTGGTGATCCCCGCCGATCTGCGCGATGTGAGCCAGGTGGAGCAGATGGTGCAGCGCGCCACGTCAGCTTTTGGCGAGATCAACATCCTGGTGAATAACGCCGGGATTATCACTGTCGGACCCGTGGAGAACCAGACAGCACAGGACTTCCGCGAGGTGATGGAAGCGAATTTCTTCACCGGGCTGCACTGTTCGCTGGCGATCCTGCCGCAAATGCTGCGGCGGCGCGGGGGAAGCATCGTGAATATCGCGTCGATTGGCGGGAAGATTCCGGTGCCGCATCTGCTGCCCTATACGGCGAGTAAATTCGCGGCAGTGGGGTTTTCACAAGGGCTCAATGCAGAGTTGCGTTCCAAGGGTATTCACGTCCTGACTGTTTGTCCGGGCCTGATGCGCACCGGATCCCACCTGCAGGCACAATTCACCGGCGACGCGGCAAAGGAGTATCGGTGGTTCAGCTTTTCCGCGAACCTGCCGGGTGCTTCCACCAGCGCAGCCGCGGCAGCGCGCAGGATTGTGCGTGCGGTGCTGCTGAAGGAGTCGGAGATCGCGATTACACCGCAGGCGATTCTGGCTTCACGATCGGCGAGCCTCGCTCCGGAACTCGTGGCGCAGGCGATGAGCCTGGCGAATCGGCTGCTGCCGTCTCCCGCAGACGGGCAGCAGGAGCCTCGGCCCGGCTCTCATTTCCGCAATGCGGAAGTGAGGCCGATCGCCTCGACGATTGGGAGCGCCGCGGCACGACGCTACAATCAGACGGCGATATAGCCGGTCGCGCGTTCACCGCCTGGATCGGACGACGGGATGCTTCTCCTTGTCCAGCGCACCCATGGCCTTGCCACCCCAGTGAAGGTGCTGCTCGACAACCGAAGCCGGCGTTAGCGCCAGCCACTGATTCAGCGAAACGTCGGCGAAGCGATTGCTGGTGAAGACCTCGAGAAAGCGCAGCGGCGTCGTACCGGTGTTCTGCACGTAATGACCCATGGCGAACGGCACGTAGCCAACATCGCCCGGCTGAAAATCGAAGGTCCGCGCACGGCCTTCGGCGGCGAAAACGGTCATGCGGGCTGTTCCAGAAATGTAGTACTGCCACTCATCCGAATTGGGGTGCCAGTGCATCTCGCGCATACCTCCCGGCTCGACATCGACAAGCGCGGCGGCGATCTTCTCAGAGGCAGCGAAGTTAGTGGAGTCGGCGATCCGGACCGATCCGCCGCTGAAGCGCATGGCAGGCTGCTCATGCAGCCGATAACTGAAGGCGCGAGGCACCGGTCCATACGGGGACGGCACGCGCTCCTTCTCGAGCGACGGGGGCACGTTTCCCTCAAAGATATACAGTTCGCTGTCGGGACTGTGGCTGAACTGCTTCAGGTCGACACCAAAATTCGCGGCCAGCACATCGCGCGGCGTGTGTGCGATCCAGTCGGTGAGGAGGAAGGTGCCGCTCTCAGAGAAGTTCCCATCATTGAAGACCAGAAGGAATTCGCAGCCTTCCTGCAGGGCCTGAATCGAGTGCGGAATGCCGGGCGGAAAATACCAGAGGTCGCCTGCGGAGATATCGTCGATGAAATTGCGGCCGTTCTCATCGATGGCAGTGATGCGCGCGCGTCCATGGAGCATGTATGACCACTCTGCCTGCTTATGCCAGTGCAGTTCGCGGAAGGCGCCGGGCAGAAGCCGCATATTGACCCCGGTCATCGCCGTCGAAACAGGAAGTTCGCGCTGCGAGACCTCGCGTGCCCATCCACCCTTTTCCAGGCGATTGTGCGCGTCGCTGAACGAGAACTTCATATTGGGCAGAGTGCCGTGGTCCGTCGCGGGAGGAGCCAGCAGGTCGGGATTCTGCCGGTCGCGTTCGATATTGCGCGGACCGGGATCGTCGGCACCTTCCCCGTCTCTTTGCGGCTGAGGAACGCGCTTCAGCATGCCGGAAAAAGCAGTCATGCTCATCCTCCTGAGGTTCTGTGCGGTTGGATGGAGCAGGAGATGGCGGTGTTGCGTGTCTGCGGAGGGCCGGCTGGGAGAGATCAGCAACGGATTCGGCCGGATGGGGCGGCCGGGGGACGATCGGCGAAGATCTCAGTCGATGGGCGCGACGGCGCACTGGTCCAGAGTGACTGATCCGAGTTCCCGGTGGACCTCTTTACAGACCAGAGTCACAGAATGGCCTTTTTTCAGCTGTGCGACGGTCTCGTCGCTGGATTTCGCGATCTGGGCTTCGATGTCGTTGAAGCCATACTGGTCCACGCCGATGCGCACGTGGAGAGCGCCGGAGTCTTTCTCCGACTTCAGGACTTTTCCAGTGACTTCCAGCGTGCGGCCGGCGAACTCGTCGTTCGCGGCGACTGCGTTTTGGTCGTATTCGCTATAGAGCTGCGCGGCCGAAATCCTCACTGGAGATGTCGGCTTCTGAGGTGGATTCGGCAGAGGGGAATCAGCCGATGCAGCAGCGGAACTGGCCATTGCGGCATCCAGGTGACGATTCGCCGCGAGAAACCTAACCAGCAGCAAGACAACAAACGCGGTGAGCAGCAAACCCGCAGCAACCCTATAGGGCTTTCGAAGCATGATCGTATAACCGAAAGATACTGTAAGGGTACGCGGTCATTTCGGCCGTGTCTACAAATCTTTCGGTGAAAATCTCGCCTAAGTCACCGCCCATCGGGCATTACTCTTCGGTAACAATGCATTTCAGGGGCACTGCAAGCTACCTCGAGTGCGTAACTGAGCCTCATGGCGCTGTGATCGGGAAGTCCTCTGAGGAGCGGCGCACGGCGGATGCCCTCACCTGAATCGAAACCGACTTTGTTCCGAGCACCGGATGCGCCGCCTGGATGCGGATGACACCGTTGGCTCCGGAGGCCGGTTTCACCCAGACGGCGCCTGATCCACCGTTGTCGCCAATCTGGAACGGATTGTCTCCGACGATCTCGCCGGGGCCTTCGATGTGGAGGGTAACTTCGCCGGTCACAAAGGCGCGAGGCGCCCCGAACTCATCCACCGCCGCGAATGCTAACCGGGTTGCGTCTGACACGCTGCTGTTCAGTTCACGATCATCGACGAGGAGCGAGAGCTGATCTCGGGAGCGATCGGAAGAGAAGGAGCGCGACAGCACGCGCGTGCTGCCCACATAGCCGTCGATCCGAAGATGTGGGAACTGGTTGGCGTCTCGCTTCATGCTGGAGAAATCGGCAAAGAAGGGCGGGTAGGTGAGGTTCGGGAAGCCGGCGCGATCGGCGTGAAGAGTTGCCCAGCTCTTGCCATCGATCAGCAGCTCCAGGCGCTCGCAGTTCGAGAAGATAGCCGCATGCTCGCTCAGGCCCGCGGCCGCCGCTGGATCGAAATCCCAGTAAAAGCTCGGCTCAATGACTGCACGGACCGCCGGGTCCACCTGCGAGAGATAAAATGCGGCGCCCAATTTTGGCTGACGAAAAACATCGGCGACTCCGGGGCACTTGACCGTGTTCCAGGCGTTCATCAGGCTGGCGTAGTCGAAGGCACACCACGCGATGAGGCCGGCGCAGCGAGGAAAACTGGCGGCCTTGTCGTGCGCCTCGGCGTGAAAAAGCGCCTGGCCCGTCTGCACCTTCACGTCGCCAGCGCGCCTGTACGTCAGGTCGAAGCGCTTTCCCGCGAAATAATCAAATTGACCCACCGCTTCGGTGATCAGATACGGCACTCCGGGTAAAGGGGCGTCGATGCCGACGCTGCCCACGGGATCTGCATGGTAGTCGTCGAAGGCAAAGACATCCTGATGCCACTCGGTCTTCCAGCCATTGCGTGAAGACGGCGTCATGCTGCCGGAGGTCGGGCGCGTGCCGTCCAGCGACTTCGCGAGGGCACGGGTTTTCTGGTAGAGCGCGGGATCGTTGCGTGACTCGTTGATGCGCACACCCCAAATCACGATCGCGGGATGATTGCGGTCGCGACGGACCATCGCCTCGACATCACCAAGAGCGAGATCCTGCCAGCTTTCGTCGCCGATATATTGCCAGCCCGGCGGTTCCTGCCACACCATGAGCCCGAGCTCGTCGCATGCGTCGAGAAAGGCTTCCGACTGGGGATAGTGGGAGCAGCGAACCATATTGCAATTGAACTGCCGGCGCAGAATTTCCGCGTCGCGCCGGAGCAGGCGAGACGGCACAGCGAAACCCACGTACGGATACAGTTCGTGCCGGTTCAGGCCGAAGATCCGGGTTCGCTTGCCGTTCAGGTAAAACCCGTCCACATCGAAGCGCGCTTCCCGAAATCCAACTCTCGTTGATCTGCGGTGCAGCGGCTTGCCCTCGAGCGAGAGCGTCACGTCCACGGAGTAGAGATGAGGCTGGTCGATACTCCATAGTTCGATGTCGCGCAGGCCGCCGAGCGTCAGGGTTGTTTCCTGATCCTGCCGGTTGATCGTCTGCGTTTTCGATACGGTGGCTACTGTGCGGTTTCCCTGCCGCAGGGTGGCGGAGAGATGGACATCTGCAGGAAGGCTGGAGGCCGCATCGGTGCGGCAGATGATTTCGAGGCGCCGATCGGGACTGAGAACGTCCATTGCCTTCGCGAACACTTCGCGCAGAAAAATGTTTGGGAGTGCTTGTAGCTGGACGGATCCGGTGATGCCGCCGGGCAGCAGGTAGTCGACGGCCACGGGGCCGCGAGGGGAGCCGGCGGGCGGGATATTCAGCCAGCGCGCGTCCACCACAACTTCGAGAAGATTGTTGCTCTCGTGCATGAGGCCAGTAATCTCCCGCTCGAAAGGCAGAAATCCCCCAGAGTGCTGCGGCAAAGCATGGCCATTCACGCTCACCGTGGCTGCGGCCATCACCCGCTCGAAGTGCAGAAACAAACGCTGGCCACGCCACGCCGCTGGGAGCGAAAACTGCCGGCGATAAACCCAGACGTCCTGCCACGAGGCCGGATCCCAGTTCTTCCAGGAAAGAGGCACCACGGCATGCGGCAATCGGATCGACGCGGCTCCCATACCGCCGCTCGATGCGAGTTCTGCCTGTTTGCGAAGGGACCAGCCATCATCAAGCGGCTGCACGCGGTCAGAGAACGGCGTTTCCGCAGCCGCGAATGACGCGAGCCCTGAGCTTTGCAACAGAGCAGCCGTAGCTGCGCAATCACGAATAAAGCTTCTCCTCGAAAGCGGCTGAATACTCGTTTTCTCTTTCATCTCGCTCCTGACGCAACAGATTACGTCCTTTCCGTTCGCGTCGCGCGCAACACGGGCAGTTTGTCGGTCTTTTTTCCTGCGATGAGCGAGATCCAGGATGATGCCGGATAATCATCAATTACCATTCGCGCTGCTAACGGAAAGATCGAAAGAGGAGAGCAGATGGGCTTCGATGCAGAGGAGGAGTTGCGGGCGCGAACGAGAAAGCGTGTCACGCGCCGGCTGATTCCCTACCTGATGTTTACGTATCTCCTGGCGTATGTTGACCGCGCGAATGTAGGCGTCGCCAAGCTCCACATGGCAGGCGATCTGGGCTTTAGCGATGCGATCATCGGCTTCGGCGCCGGAATTTTCTTCCTGGGCTATCTTCTTCTGAACGTGCCGGTGACTCTTCTGGTGGAGCGCTGGAGCGCGCGCAGGCTGATCGCGCTCATCATGCTCAGCTGGGGTGTGGTCGCGTCGCTGATGGGATTCCTCGGCGCGCCACTCTTTGGCTTGGTGCGGCCGGTGACGCAGTTTTACGGGCTGCGGCTGCTGCTGGGAATTGCGGAGGCCGGCTTCTTCCCCGGCGTCATCGTCTACCTCTCCCACTGGTATCTGCAAGAGGACCGTTCCCGTGCGAAGGGTTATTTCATGATTGCGCAGCCGCTGGCCATTGCCATTGGAATCCCGGTGTCCGGTTGGCTGCTCGATAACGTTCACTGGTCAGGTGTGGCGGGCTGGCGCTGGATTTTTATTCTGGAAGGACTGCCTCCGATCTTGATGGGCTTTGTCTCCCTGGCATACCTGACCGACAGACCGCAACAGGCCGGCTGGCTGCCGGACGATGAGAAGAAATGGCTGATCGGGAAACTGAAGGCGGATGAGGAGCTCAAGATCAGCGCGCATCGCGTGAGCGTGCTGGATGCTTTGCGTTATCCGCAAACGTACCTCCTCACGGCGATCCTGTTTCTCATCGTCTCCGGGAACCAGGCGCTGATTTTCTTTCTGCCTTCGATTACGAACACGCTTCAGGGCCTGCCCGCAGGTTTGCGGACGGCCGCAGCAGGCCTGCCGTATGCGTGCAGCGCGGTTGGCATCCTCACCAACGGCATCTGGACACAGCGCACCGGGAAGCTCAAGTGGCACACTGCCGTGCCTGTGGTCGCAACAGGAATTTCAGTGGCGCTGGCGGTACTGGCTCACCAACGAGCGTGGCTGGAGACGGGATTTTTCTGCGCAGCCGGACTGACCGCCCAGGCCTACATGCCTGCATTCTGGACACTGCCGACGACGCTGCTGGGCAAATCGGCCGCGGCCACTGCGGTCGGGCTCATCTGCCTTGGAAACCTCGGCGGCTTCTTCGGGCCATGGCTGTTCGGCTACCTGAGGACCGTCACCGGAAGCTACCAGACCGGGTTATTCGTTCTCTCCGCATGCATGATTGCCGCCGGCCTTCTCGCCACGGCGATTCCCTCCAGCTATGCTCTTAGGGAGGTCGTGACTCGGTGACCCGCAGGATGAAGCCCGGAGAGTTGCGCAGCTTCCGCTGGTTTGGCCCCGACACCATGCGCGGATTCAGTCATCGCTCGCGCATGCTGCAGCTGGGGTTCGAGCGCGAAGACTTCATCGGCAAGCCGGTGATCGCGATCGTCAACACCTGGAGCGAGATCAACCCCTGCCACGCTCATCTGCGCGAGCGCGCTGAAGCGATCAAGCGCGGCGTGTGGCAGGCGGGCGGATTTCCCGTCGAGATTCCCGCCTTCTCGATCACCGAAACATACATGAAGCCGAGCCCGATGCTCTATCGGAACCTGCTTGCGATGGATACCGAGGAAGCATTGCGGAGTCTGCCGGTCGACGGCGCGGTTCTCATGGGTGGCTGCGACAAAACCACTCCCGGCCTGCTGATGGGAGCCATCAGCGTGAATCTGCCTGCGATCTTCTACCCCGCCGGCCCCATGCTGCGCGGCAACTGGAATGGACAGCCGCTCGGCAGCGGCACCGACGTATGGAAGTACTGGACGGAGCGATGCGCCGGCACCATCACGCGCGAAGAATTACACGCCATTGAAGGTGGGATTGCGCGGTCGCCTGGATTCTGCATGACCATGGGCACTGCGTCTACGATGACGGCGCTCACCGAAGCGATGGGGATGACACTTCCCGGCGCATCTTCTATTCCGGCGGCCGATTCCGGGCATGTCCGTCTCGCTATGGATACGGGACGCCGCGCCGTCGAGATGGTGTGGGAGAACCTGAAGCCCGAAGAAATCCTGACGCCGGCGGCTTTTCGCAATGCGATTACGGTGGATATGGCTATTGGGGGATCCACGAACGCGATCATTCATCTGATCGCGCTTGCGCGGCGGCGCGGAATCGACCTGCCGCTGTCGCTGTTCGATGAGATCGCGCGCCGCGTCCCCGTGCTCGCCAACATCCGTCCTTCCGGCGAATTTCTCATGGAAGACTTTTATTACGCAGGCGGATTGCGGGCTTTGATGGCCGAGATCACGGATCTCCTCGATCTCGACTGCCGGGCTGTCAGCGGAAAGACCATCGCGGAGAATCTCGAAGGCGCACGCGCGATTAACCGCAACGTGATCCGCGAGCGAACAGCACCGCTGATCGATAACGGCGGGACGGCCATTCTGTTTGGGAATCTGGCGCCCGATGGCGCGGTGATCAAGTCCGTGGCCGCGGACCGGCGTTTGTGGCAGCACACGGGTCCCGCAGTCGTCTTCACCGATTACGAAGACATGGAGGCGAGGATCGACAGCGAAGATCTCGAGGTCGATGAAAACTCAGTCCTGGTTTTACAGAATGCCGGCCCTCAGGGAGGACCAGGCATGCCGGAATGGGGCATGTTGCCGATCCCGCGGAAGCTGCTCGAACGTGGCGTGCGCGACATGGTGCGCATCTCCGACGCACGGATGAGCGGCACGGCCTATGGAACGTGCGTGCTGCATGTGGCTCCGGAGAGTTACGTCGGCGGGCTGCTTGCTCTGGTCAGAAATGGCGATCCGATTGCGCTCGATATACCTAAGCGCAGGCTCGATCTGCTGGTGCCGGAGGCGGAACTCGAGCGACGCCGTGCGACCTGGGTGCGGCCTGCTGCGAAGGAGCAGCGCGGGTACGTTGCGCTCTATCGCGAGCACGTGTCGCAGGCCAATCTGGGTTGCGATTTCGATTTTCTGACTGCGCCCGCGGAGCCCGTCGGCTAAGCTTGCATCAGCTTCTCGATGTTGCGATAGCTGATCTGGAGGCTCTCCAGCGGTGGCTTGTCCGTCTGGTCCTGTTCGACAAACATCCACTGGATATGGTCACTCGCGGCGAGGGGGAAGATTGCCTTCCAGTCCAGCGTGCCCTCGCCCACCTCGGTGAAGTGCGCCGCGGCGGGTCCGGTGCTGAACGAGGTTGGCACGTTGGGCTTGCGATCTTTCAAATGCAGCGACTGAATTCTGTGTCCGTATTGCCGCAACATGGCCACTGGATCGTGCCCCGCCTGCGCCACCCAGTAGCAGTCCATCTGCCACTGCACCAGCGCGGGATCGGTGTACTTCATCAGCACATCGAATCCGGTCACGTCGCCATAGGGCTGAAACTCAGCGTCGTGGTTGTGGAAACCGAAGCGCATCCCCATGGATTTCGCCCGCTCGGCCCACTTGCTATATTGCTCGGCTCCGCGTTTGTATCCGTCAGCAGAGTCGGCGATGGCCTTTGGAATCGACGAGCACACGATGCACTCGACTCCGAGTTCCTTCGCATAATCGAACCGCGATTCGAAGTCGTTGTAGCCGAAATGCGCGCTTGGCACCGTCAGTCCGGCATCGACGATGGCCTGGCGGAGATCCTTCGCGCTCATCTTGTATTCGGCGACGAACGTCTCGACGTTCTGGTAGCCGATTTTGCGGATCGCCTGCAGCGTACCGGCCACGTCCTTGGGCAAGATGCTGCGCACGGTGTAGAGCTGGACGCCGATGGGCCGCTCGGCCGGTTTGGCAAATGCCGCCCGTTCCAGTGCCAGCCCAGCCAAACCCGCTGCCGCGTTCCCAATAAATTTTCTACGTGTCAGCATCGTCGATCTCCTCTTGTTTCTAATCCGGGTGCGGCGTTTATCCATATAAAACCACGCTCACTGTAACTCTGCCGCGGGCAGCGCCAGGCGTGGCTGCAACCGGTACTGTCGTCCGGCAGCGAACAGGCCCACGGTTCCCAGCATGGGCATGATCGCAACCAGCACGAACACCGGCGTGTACGAAATGCGGTCTACCAGCAGACCGGTCAGCAGTGGAAAGAGCATGCCGCTGAGTCCGCCCGCGATCCCCGTCAGCCCCGTAGCGCGCCCTACCTGCTGATCGGGAAAGAGATCGGTGACGGCGGCAAACATGTGCGCGGAAAGAAAATTGTCGGCGGCGATGGCAATGGAAATAGTGGCCAGCGCCGCGCCGATGCCATGCATGAGGGGCACCGCAAGGCTGACGGCGCACACCAGGGCGCTTCCGTACATGGAAATGCGCCGCGTATTGCGGACTGAAATTCCTCTGCGCAGCAACACTCCCGCGAACCATCCACCCAGCACTCCGCCGACGTCGCCCATCAGGAATGGAATCCAGCCGAGGAATCCAATCTGGGTCATCGTCATATGCAGGGAGTTGAAGAGGAAACTCGGCGTCCAGTACCAGTAGAACTGCATGACGGGACCGATGAAGAACCGGCAAAGCATCACTGCCCAGGATGATGACTGGCCGAGCATCTGCCGCATAGAGACGCGCGGGGCCGCGGCCTCTGCCGTCGTCTTCGGCTCACGCCGGTAGAGGAACCACCACAGCGGAATCCAAAGAAAGCCGGCAACGGTGGGGACCAGGAATGCGATGCGAAACCCGTAGTGCTGCAGCAGGTAGACAATCACCGGCGGCGCCAGTGTCGCTCCAATCACGCTGCCGCCGTTGAAAATGCCGATGGCCAGCGTGCGGTCCTTCTTTCCGAACAGGCGCGTAATGGTTTTTATGCCGCCGGAGTAGGCGCCGCATTCGCCCGTGCCTTTCCACAACTGCGAGAGCCCAAGCTGCACGCCCGACCCGGCCAATGCCAGCGAGCCAGTCGCCGCCGACCACCAGCACACAGCTACGGAAAGGCCCAGCCGCGAACCGAGCCAATCCATCAGCATCCCCATGGGGAACTCGCCGGACATCATGCCGAGCCCCAGCGCCGACACGATGCGCCCATACTGCTCGTTCGAGAGATGAAAGATGGACCGCAGGACCGGCGCCATAACCGAGAGCGCCTGCCGCGCCACAAACATGATCACGGTGAGAATGAAAAGCAAGGTCAGGATCAGCCAGGGCCGCCGGCTGCGCTGTGCTTCTGTGGCGATCCCGCTCTCCGTCCGGGATGTCTCGTTCGCCTGCAGCACGGTCCTCCAGTGATTCTTGTGAAGAGAATGCCGTTATCCTGATTGCCGTCTCGCGGCCGCCCAGGCCACCCGCAGATCGGAAGCTACGCCTGCATGCTGCGCGCCTGATGCCACGGCCGCGCAAACGTCAGCACGCGCTTTATTTCTTTCACGTTCTGAAGGCCGCTGGTGTTCAGCCAGTCCTCGAGAGCGGCCGCACCTTTGTTTACGTAGATCGGAACACCGGCCTGCCATGTGGCTCTGCCGGCCAGCACGCCATGAAACTCGACGCCGCATTCCACCGCAAACTCCAGCGTCTCCACGAAGACTTCACTCGTTACGCCGGCGGAAAGATAGACGATGGGTTTGCTGCTGAGCGCCGCAGCCGCGCGAACAATCTCCGCCGCTTCGGCCCGCGTATGCAGTTTCGTTCCCTGGAACGCTCTCGTCCCCTCCACGTATGCCATTTGGATGGGAATCTCCACCTTCAGCACGTCCGCGCCATAGCGGTCGCGACTGAACTCCTCCATGGACTTCAGCACGATCTCCGGTTTCCGGCGCGCATATTCCAGGGAGCCCTCGCCATCGCCGTGCACGTCGTAGCCCAGAAATTCCAGAAAGAGAGGAATATCAACCGCTCGGCATTCGGCGCCGACGCGCTCGACCCACGCCTTTTTGCGCTCGTTTACCCATTCTTTTTCGAAGGGAGTGTAGTACACGAGGATCTTGACTGCACTGGCGCCGGCTTCCCTGATGCGCAGGGCTGACCATCCTTCAAAGAGCGACGGAAGCCGCTCCGGCTTGTCGGGGCTGTAGCCCGCGTGCTCATAAGCGAGCAGCAGGCCTTTGCCGTTGATCTGCTTCGTGGCTTCGAGGCCGTATTCGATGTCGAGCAGAATCGAGGACGCTTCGCGGGTCAGGGTCCTCGCCACGGCCTGCTTGAATTGCGAAATCATCTCCACCGGGGGGCTCGCGCCGCCCAGTTCCTTCGTCAGCATGTTCTTCAGCAGCCCGCGCTGATCCATCGCGACTGCGGCAATCACGCCTCGTTCGTCTGAAACGGCTTTCAGCCCCGCAATCTTTCCGGGTGTCAGACTGATCGACATCACTCCCCTGTCGTATTGCCCAGCAACGTCATCGGTTGCGAGCGGCTCACGTGTTCTGGATTGAGACTGGCAGGCCACGGCGCAATCTGCAGTGCTGATCCTGCGCCGAGGAATGAACTATATAGAGTCGCTAAATCGAGTGTCAATCGATTACGACTGATGGCGTAACGATGTTCGCGTCCGACGAGATTGTGTCGTGCAGCGGTGTCCGCGGGGCGTCGCAGGAATCGATTGAAATTGATTGACAGTCTCGTTTTTTCGTCCCTATAATTCACGCCGAAATTAAAGCTCTCCTCCCCGGTCTGCGAGTTCAGCGATGATTCAGTACCTGGGCTGCCGCTCTCTTGCGTCGATCGCAGCGCAGCGTGGCGTCTTTCGCCATGCGCTTCTTCAGCTGCGGCTGCCGGGGCAATTACGGACTCTGAGTTTCGCGACTCCGCGTGTAGATCTTTCTTCCCAACCGAATCGGCCATCGTAAGGCATTCCTTCACGGCAGCAGGAAAGGACCAATGGCTTTGCAGCTGGCGGCAAATCTCAATTCGAGAAGACAGCTTCTGCAGGGGATGGGAGTGCTTGCCGCCGGCGGAGTTCTCTCCTCGCTGGCCTCACCCTGGCTGCGGGCCGATGTTCCGTCAGGGATCCATTTCGGCGTACAGCTCAACGCATTCCCCATCGACCCCAGCCGGTTTCAGACGTTCATTGATGTTCTTGGTCAGATTAAGGAGATCGGGTACCAGGGTTTTGAGTCGAGCTTCCGCAACCTGAGCCCGCAGTTCGCCGAGCCTGCCGCGGCGCGTCGCAGCATTGAGCAAACCGGACTGACCTTCTTCGGGATTCACATCTTCTTTCCCAACCCTCAGTACGATCCGGCCACGCGGATCGCCGCACCCTCTGTGTACGAGCCGGTTGCACGCGGTGGAGCAGCGCTGGGCGCAAAGCACCTGATCCTGAGTGGAGCGCCCTGTGAGGACCGCGAGCAACTTAAGCGCAAGATCGAAGCCCTCAATACCGCCGGCCGCTTCGCCCGAACCGCGGGGATTGCCGCTGCGTATCACAACCACTGGTGGGAGTTCCGATCCAGCATCGGCGAAATCGAGGCGCTTTACACGCAAACCGACCCTGAGTTGGTTCACTTCGTGCTGGACGCCGGCCACGCGTACCATGGCGGCGCCGACGTGCCGGCGTTTATCCGTGCGCATTCCAAACGCATCATTGGCTTTCACCTGCGGGACTTCAGAAATGGCGACTACGTCGAGCTGGGCACGGGCACCTTTCCGCTCCGCGAAGTTGCCTCGACGATCATCCAGATCGGCTGGAAAGGGTGGGTCGAGAACGAAGAGGAGCGCGCCGATCATTCGCAGGGCGGGCTGAAGGTTATTGCCCCGGCTTACCGGGCTATGAAGGAGGCGTTCTCGCAGTGAACCGCCGCGATTTTCTCCTGAGGAGCGCAGCTGCTGCCGTTACTACGCGCGGAATGGATGCGCGAGCCTATGCGTCGATTCTCGGCGCCAACGATCGTGTCGGCCTGGGCGTTATAGGACTGGGCAGGCGAGGCACCATTGTCACGGACGCTTTCATTGAGGATCCGCGCGTTCAGGTTCGCGCTCTCTGCGACATCTACGATCAGCATGTCTCCGACTTCCGTCAGCATTTTGGCCAGCACGTAGCCGAGGCGCAAACTGCCGTCGAATACGAAAAGCTGCTCGACAACAAGGATGTGGATGCGGTCCTGATTTCCACTCCCGATCATCTCCACGTTCAGATCGCTACAGCCACGCTGGACGCGAACAAACATACCTATCTTGAAAAGCCGACGGTGCACCGCTGGAACGAGCGCGGCGCGCTGACCAAAGCTGCCTCGGGCGCAAAGGTGGTCCTGCAGTGCGGGATGCAGCAGCGCAGCGCCGCCCACTACATGCGGGCAAAGCAGGAAATCTTCGACAGCGGAAAGCTGGGCAACGTGGTATTTGCCCGCGCGGTATGGCACAACTTCCCCTGGCAGCGCCGCAATATTCCCGAGGAGCCCAAGCCGGATGGGCTGCGGTGGGATCTGTTCCTCGGTCCCGCGCCGAAGGTTCCGTACGAAACTTCACGATACAGTTCGTGGCGGTCGTACCACGACTACGGCAACGGTCTGCTGGCTGACATCCTTACTCACTGGGCCGACGTGGCGCAGTGGATGATGAGCGACAGCCAACCGGTGAATGCCGCTGCGCTGGGTGGTGATTATCAGCTTCGCGGCGACCTAACGAATCCGGATACCGTGAGCGCGATCGTGCGCTACAACAAGTGGAATCTCAATTTCGAATCCTCCGTGCTCTCCATTCGCGATCCTGACCCCACTGTCTTTTTTGAAGGCACGGAGGGAACACTGAACCTGACGCGCAAAGGCTACACGCATACGCCGAACGATGGCGAACCGGTGCAGGTCGACGCCACACAAAGCCTGGAACACGCCCATACCGGCAACTTCATCGATGCAATCGTGAAGGGCGAGAAGGTCAACGCTCCACTTTCGGCCGGAATTGCGGCCAGTGTACCGGTGATGATGTCCCTTCAGTCTTACTGGTCTCGAAAACTGGTGGCTCGAGACGAGCTTGCCTGACGTTCACACGAGAGGATAGAACGCGCACAGCGATCAGGAGTGCGGAAGCAGCAGGATCGGAACCACCCACGGGGATCTGAATACGCCCTCGCCGGGCAGAACCACAGTTATGAAGAGTTGAGGCAAACAGTCGATGCATAGCAGAAGCCGCATTCCTGGCATTCTGCAGAGGAAGGATCCAATGACGCAGACAAGAATTACCAAGCTTCTCTATATCGGGTTGGCAGTGCTCCTGTCGCTGTGCGCCGTTCCCCAGGCATTCACCCAGTCCACGGGAACGATCCGTGGAACCGTCACCGACCCCAGCGGCGCAGTGATTCCCAACGCGAGCGTCACGGCAACCGCCACGACCACCGGCATCAACCGCACGGCTGCGTCTAATGACAGCGGCATCTTCGTCTTTCCCGACCTGCCGATTGGAATGTACAGCCTGAAAATCGAGGCCAAAGGATTCGCTACGCAGGAGCGCCCTGGCCTGAACCTGCTTACGGGTCAAACCATTGATTTGCCGATCAGCCTGTCGGTGGGCACGCAGAGCACGAGAGTCACGGTCACTTCGGAAATGCAGCAAATCCAGACGACCACCTCGACTGTGGCGCAGTCGATCACGCAGGAGCAGATGCACGACTTGCCCCTGAACGGCCGCAATCCGCTGCAACTAACCACGCTCACCGCGGGCGCAGTGGTCACCACGGCAGGCACGGAAAACACGCAGCAGGACAATCCTGGACTCTCAGTCAACGGCCTCCGCGCGACGCAGAACACCTACACGCTGGACGGCACCATCTATGTTGACCGCTTCTTCGACTCCGTGCCGACGATGCCCAATCCCGACGCGCTGCAGGAGTTCACCATTCAGGCATCGAACTACAGCGCTGATCACGCAGGCGCCGGCGCTCTGGTGCAACTATCCACGCGCTCGGGGACGAGTGAGCTTCACGGCGAGGCATGGGACTACTTCCGCAACACGGTGCTCAACGCCCGAAACTACTTCTGGCACCACACCTACGAGCCACCGTTCAAGATGAACCAGTTCGGAGGCACAGTCGGCGGTCCGGTTTTCAAGAGCAAGAAGGCGTTCTTCTTCTTCTCTGCGGAAGACCTGCAACAGCGTTCCGCGCCAACTCCGATTACCATTCAGGTCCCGACACCCGCTGAGCTCACCGGTGATTTTTCTGCATTCAAGAGCCACGGAATTGCTCTCTACAATCCAGCGACCGGGTGCGGCTGGGGCCAAACGGGAAGCGCCCCCAATTGCAGCGGCACCATCACCGACGTTATCTCCACGCCCATGGATGCTCTTTCCGCGGCGGTCACGAAACAATATTTGCAATCGGAAATCAATGCGTCTTCTCCCGCTACCGGATCAAACTCGGGCAAGTTCAACACGCTGACCACGAGCACGAACAACAATATCGACAACACGCAATATCTGGTGCGCCTCGACGACTCTATCGGCGACAAGGATCATCTCAGCGGCCACTATTTCTACAATCAGGACAATTTTCAGCGGCCCTTCACCGCTCCGCTGGGATTCTTCGCACTGAACCTGTTTCGCAACCAGGATTTGACCATCAGCGACGCGCACGTATTTTCGAACACGCTCACCGGCGCGCTGTATGTGGGAGCGTTTCGCGGCGCGCGCACACAGATCCCCGAAGCTCCAGGCCTGAAGACGCTCAAGAATCTTGGCCAAAACATCAACTATGGCAGCCCGACAGAAAGTCTGGTCCCGTTCCCCGGCGTTCGTGCAAATCTTTCGTACATCAATATTTTCTCCGGCGGCGCTCTGACGCAGGACTCCACCACCTTCGACATCGATGCGCAAATCGTTAAAGTGCTCCACACCCACACGCTCAGCATGGGCGGCGAACTGGAGCGCGATCGGATCGACATGGACGACTTCTCATACACGCCGGGTGACAACAGCTTCAGTGCCCAGCAAACGCAGGCGCCCACCGGCACAGCCCTGCCTTCAGGATTCACAGCCTCCGGCGACCCTTTCGCCAGCTTCTATCTCGGCTATGAGTCCTCATTCTTCCAGGACAACGGGCGCAAGGCCTACCTGCGAGAAGTTCGTCCGTCTCTCTACTTTCAGGATGACTGGAAAGCGCGGCCCAAACTCACGCTCAATTTAGGTGTGCGCTGGGATCCATGGATGCCCCCCGTCGACAACAACGGCACGCTGGTTGGCTTCAATTTTGCGAACCCCAATTTCCAGTCGACGGTTGCTCCCGGTGCGCCGAAGGGCTTATGGTTTGTCGGCGACCCGGGCCTGCCGAAACCCGTCTTCAAAAACAACTATAAAGACTTCGCCCCACGCGTGGGCTTTGCATACAACGTGTTCGGCAACGGCAAGACAGTGGTTCGCGGCGCGTATGGAATCTTTTACGGTTTCCCGGAGGGCCTGCTGTATCAGCGCACCGATGCCATGCAGCCCGTCGACCTCTTCCTGAACATCCCTGCGCCTCCGCATCCATGGGACGATATCTACGCTGGCTATCCGGGCGGCGATCCCTTCCCGCGCGGGCACGTCGGCCCGTCGGACTTCAAGACCTACAAGTTCATCACCCCGCTCTCCGGCGGCGTGCTCAATCCTTTCTCTAAGGTGGAGTACACGCAGGCTTACAATTTCACGATTGAGCAGAGCCTGAGCCACGGCTTCGCCATGAACGTTGGCTGGGTTGGCAACCATGCGGTCCACGTTATGGCATCGCGACAGTTCAATCCCGCCGTGGGAGCACCGAGTTCCGGAGTGGAGAATAACTTCCGCATCTTCCCAGGCCTTGGCGCGGTCGAACTGGCAGACACTTACGACTATGCGATGACGAATGCACTGGAAGTTAACGTCACACGCCGGTCTGCGCATGGTCTCAACCTGCTCTCCAACGTTGTATGGATGAAGACCATCGACAATGGCTCTTCGGGAACCGAAGGCCAGGCGGGCCCGCCGAATCCGTTTAACCTGAACAGCGCGCGCGGAGTAGCCGACTTCGATCAGGCATTGCGGTTCACCACTTCAGCCAATTACCCGATCCCGCATATGCACGTCAGCGGTTTCGCCAGTGCCTTCGCAAACGACTGGCAACTGAACGGGATCCTCGCCATGCAAAGCGGCTTGCCTCTGACGATCACCAGCGGAGTCGACAATTCCCATTCCGGCGTGGGGAACGACTATGCGGACTTCGTAAAGGGAGTGAGCACAAAACGTCCCGCCGGCGTCTCCAAACTGCAGGAGTGGTTTAACACCGCGGCTTTCCAAAAGAACGCTGTCGGCACGTTCGGCGATGTGCCGCGCAATATTCTGCGCGGGCCCGGCTATGCAGATGTCGATTTGTCGCTCTTCAAGGACATCGCACCTGAGCACCGCTTCCACGCGCAGTTCCAGGCGGAAGCCTTCAACGCGCTGAATCACACGAATTTCGCTAATCCGACCACCAGCGCTTCGTCAGGGACGTTTGGGCAGATCACGTCGACCAGCACCAGCACGGGAACCGTGAATTCACCCACGACGGCCGGTGCTCAACGGGTGTGGCAATTTGCACTGAAGCTGATGTTCTAACTTCGGCGGTATGAAACAGCTGGGCCGACTCCTCGTCCTGAGGAACTGGCTCGGTTGGTGTTTTCAGCGCTCGGCACGAGAGGGGTGGGGAACAGCCCGCCGCCAGGCCGCTATTTCGTCGCCGGCCTTCTGGGCCGCGGAGTCCCGACAGCGTTCACGGCGGGCACTCCATCCAGCACACGCGCCACGTCATCGCATATTGCTCGCGTTACACGCTCCTGGGCTTCATGCGTGAATGCCGCAATGTGAGGGGTAAGAGTCACGTTGGGCAGGGTCTCCAGTTCGCCGGCAATCGGCGGTTCCTGGACGCGCACATCGAGCGCGGCTCCGCGCAGCAGACCGCTCTTCAGTGCCGCAGCCAAATCGGCCTCCACGACCACGGCTCCGCGAGAAGTATTCACAAACAGGGCGCCGCGCTTCATCCTGCCGAAACGCGAGGCGTTCATGAGCCCGGTGGTTTCGGGGGTCGCCGGCAAATGGCATGAAACGACGTCCGCTCTGGTTAACAGCTCATCCAGGCGCACCAACTCCGCCTGCAAATCGCTCAGCAGGATGTTGTCCGGGCTCAGGTAAGGGTCGTACGCAAGAATCTTCATGCCGAAGGCCAGCGCCCGGCGTGCGGTGAGGTATCCGATCTTTCCCGCGCCCACGATTCCCAGAGTCTTGCCGTAGAGCTCCACGCCGAGAAAATTCTGCCGGTTCCAGTTGCCGAGTTTCGTGTCGCTGTTGGCGCCCGGAATCATCCGCGCCAGCGACAGAATCATTCCCATCGTCAGTTCCGCCGCGCTGATGGCGTTCTGATCGGGGGTCGATGCGATCACAATTCCTGCTGCTTCGGCAGCCTTCACGTCGATGTTGTCGAGTCCAACGCCCGCCCGGCCCACGACCAGCAGCTCCGGCGCGGCTGCCAACAGCTTCGCGGTCACCGGCGTCTGGTTGCGAACCATGAGCGCCCGGCAATTCCGCACATGCTTCTCCAGGAGCTCCGGCGACTTCCACAAATCAGGCTGCAGCGACAGCTCGAAACGCGTCTGGAGCGCGTCGACAGCCGCGCCTCGAATATTTTCGGAAATGAGGATGTCTGCCATGAATCAGCAAGCCACCTCCTGGCAATCGAACGGGACATTGAGCCGTGAGCACCACTGCTCCAGCTCGGCAACGGTCTCGTTCGACAGCGGAATTCCCACGGCAGCATTTGCGCGCGCCTGGCGGGCGGAGCGTTCTCCCGGAACGAGAATCTCCTCCACACCCGGCCGCTTCTTTGAAGCCTTGATGCGATCGATGGTCGAATCCACGCGCCGAAGATACTCCTCGTACGGGAGGAAGGATGCAATATCAAACAGGCAAAAGAAATGCCCTACGTCCTGTTTGCGCTCCATATCCTTATACATGGATCCGACGTCCGGACCGATGGCCGATCCGGAGAGCACTCCACTGAACAACTCCACCATCAGCGCCAGCGCGTATCCTTTATGGCCTGCCATGGTGAGAACGGTGCCGAGCAGCGCCTCGGATGCATTCGTGGTGGGCTGGCCCTCGCGATCCAAAGCCCACCCGGCTGGAATGGCCGCGCCTGCCTTTTGAGCCGCGATGATGTTGCCCCTCGCCACTGTCGAGGTCGCCAGGTCGATCTTCACCGGAAAGCCCTTGCCCGTGGGGAAAGAAGCCGCAATGGGATTGGTGCCGAAAAAAGCGTGGTACCCGCCTTCGGGCGACATGGCCGGCTCGCAGTTGGTCATCGCCAACAGCACCATGTTCCGGCTCGCCGCGAAGTTGCAGTACCAGGACAACGCCCCAAAGTGCTGAGAATTGCGGATCGTTGCCGCAGCCACGCCATTCTGCCGCGCCAGCGGGAACAGGATGTCAAGCGCCTTTCGAGCCTGGACCTGGCCCAGGCCGTTTCCGGCATCGAGCGCCAGGATCGCGCCCGTTCGCCTGTCTACCCTGAGTTCAGCTTTCTGATCGATCAGGCAGGCGCCGATGCGCTTGAGATAGATGTTGAGCCGTGAAACGCCATGCGTGGAGACGCCGTGCAGGTCCGCATCAACGAGGACTTCGGCGAAGAGTCTCGCCTCGGCCGCGGGCACGCCCACGCCGGCAGCCAGTTGTGCGACCAGGCTTTCGAGCTGCTCCTTCGCATAACGCTTCACGGGCATGTCCGGTCCCTAGGCGCTGCGATAGAGCTTGGTCATCACGAATTCGCGATGTCCGAGCGCTTCGGCGGCGGTGAGCCTGCCGTTTGCTGTACGCACGATCATGTCGATGAGCGCGTCGCCGGCCTGGTCCAGCGTCATTTCGCCCTGCAGAATCGCGGAGACGTCCAAGTCGATGTGCTCTTTCATTGTTTTTACGGTCTTCGGATTTCCTGAGAGCTTGATGACGGGCTCAATCGGGTTGCCAATCACGTTGCCCTGGCCCGTGGGAAAGAGATGGACCACCGCACCCGATGCCGCCCACAGAGTCACGGCTTCTGCCGCCGCACTCGATGTGTCCATGAACCAGAGACCTTTGCCGTTGGGAGCTTCGCCCGGCTTGAGGCAGCCGATGAATTTCGTCTTCTTGCCCAGCTTCTCCACATTGCCGAGCGCCTTCTCTTCAATCGTGGACAGCCCGCCAGCGATGTTTCCCTTAGTCGGCTGCGATTCCGACAAGTCGTCGACCTTTTGGTTGAAGACCAGGTTCGTGTAGTCCTCAAACATCGCCCTGAACTGCTTCCGCACTTC
>DASYYN010000001.1:0-23477 GCA_035933815.1 Acidobacteriaceae bacterium | reverse complement strand
CGAAACAGTCGCTTGCGGTGCGCGGTTGGGCCCGAAAAAGACGTAGTACATCTGTCGCGTCATGTAGAACGCGGTGAGAAAGGCTCCGATGGCTCCGAGGTAAAACGGGCCCATCGAGAGGGACCAGCCGTGGGCGGAGTGCAGGATTGCATCTTTGCTCCAGAAACCGGCGAAGAGCGGGAATCCGCAGAGTGCCAGCATGCCGGCGGAGTAGGTGGCGAAGGTGATCGGCATGAAGCGCCGCGGGCCGCCCATGTTGCGGATGTCCTGCTCCTCGGTGCAGCCGTGGATGACCGAGCCCGCGCCCAGGAAGAGCAGCGCCTTGAAGAAGGCGTGCGTGATGAGGTGGAACATGCCGACTGCAACTCCGCCAACGCCAAGGCCGAGCATCATGTACCCGAGCTGCGAGACCGTGGAATAAGCGAGGATGCGCTTGATGTCGTTTTGCGCGACGGCGATGCAGGCCGCGAAGAGCGCTGTAATCGCGCCGACCCACGAGACGACGGCGAGCGCGTGACCGCTCATCAGCGGGTAGACCCGCGCGATGAGGTAGACGCCGGCAGCCACCATCGTGGCCGCATGGATCAGCGCGCTCACCGGCGTGGGGCCTTCCATGGCATCGGGCAGCCAGACGTGCAGGGGAACCTGTCCGGACTTGCCGACGGCTCCGCAGAAGATGAGCAGGCCGATCGCAGTGAGGACAGCGATGCCTCCGGCGGTGTGCGGAGCCATGGTGGTGAGCGCCCGCGGCTCCAGAGAGCCCCAGCCGTCGCTGTAGAAGAGCAGCGTGCCGGACTGCGCGTAGAGCCAGACCATCCCGATGAGCAGGCCAAGGTCGCCGATGCGCGTGGTGATGAAAGCCTTTTTCGCCGCGGCTGCAGCGGCGGGCCGGTGGAACCAGAATCCGATGAGGAGATACGAGGTCAGGCCGACGATCTCCCAGCACATGAAGAGCAGCAGCAGGCTGTTGGCGATGACCACACCGAGCATGGCTCCGGCAAACAGCGAGAGAAAGCAGAAGAACCGGCCGGCGTTGTCGTCGTGCGCCATGTAGCCGGTGGAGTAGATAAAGATCAGCAGGCCGACGAAGGTGACCATCACCAGCATGACGGCGGCCAGAGGATCGAGCAGCCACCCGAGCGAGAGCCAGTACCCGCCGAACTGCAGCCAGTGAAAATTGAAGACCTGACGAGCGGGGTTGGCCAGCGAGTCAGCGAAGGCGATCAGCGCCAGCACCAGTGACGCGCTCATGGAGCCGATGGCGAGTCCGGCCGACAGCCGCCACTGGCTTCGCTTCATCAACGCCGTGATGCCGGAAGCGAAGATCGGCAGCGCCGGAATAAGCCACAGGTAACGGAGAATCCACATGCTATGCATCTAGCCCTTCATCTCCGTGATCTCGCTCACGTCGGAGGTGCGGGCGTGGCGGTAAATGGCAACGATCAGCGCCAGGCCGACGGCAGCTTCGGCCGCGGCGACGGCAATAGCAAAGATCACAAACATGAAGCCGGTGAGCGCCTGCGGGTTCGGTCCAAAGCGCCAGAAGGCGATGAAGTTCAGATTCGCGGCGTTGAGCATCAGCTCGATTCCGGCCAGCACCAGGATCGCGCTGCGACGCGTAAGAGCCCCGGCGAGTCCAACAGCGAAGAGCAGAGCAGAGACGATCAGACAGCCGGCGAGAGGGTTCATCCGAGGCGCGTCTCCGAGGATTGGGGTACGCCTGTTTCAGTCTGCGGCGAAGTGCGTCGGTCGCGAACGGCCAGGATCACAGCGCCGATCATCGCGGCGGTCAGCAACAGGGCGATCACTTCGAGCGGCAGGACGTAGCGCTGCATCAGCGTCAGCCCAATCTGCTGCATGGAAGTGGGCGGCGCAGCCGGGATCGTCGCAGGATGCGCGATGCTGCTGGTCTCAACGGCCCACGCGAGCACGGCAAAGACGGCGAGCGCGATGACGACTCCGGCGAAGCTTGCGGGCGAAAAGACTTTCTCCGTCTGCTCTTCGCTGCCGCGCGTGAGCAGAATGGCGAACACGATGAGGATGGCGATAGCGCCGACATAAACGAGAAGCTGCGCCAGTCCGGCGAATTCGGCTCCGAGATTGAGGTAGAGGGCGGCGAGTCCGGCAAAAGCGACGGTGAGTGCCAGCGCGCAGTGCACCAGGTGGCGCAGCGTCATGGCGGCAATGCCCCCGGCAAGGGTGAGCAGAGCAAGGATCAGGAAGGGCACAGTCATCGTCGTTCGTACAGTGTGCGCGGTGCCGTTCCGGTACCGCTGATCATCGTCAGAATTGCGTTGTTGATGCTGACCTTCTCTACCATTTCACAGGCGCACATGAGCGACTGTGACAGGTGTCACTCGGCATAGCGGTAGGTGCGTTTCTCGATGCGCCTGCCGTGTTCCAGAGTGCGCGCCAGCAGTACGTAAGGCCCAATCACAATGAGTGCACAGACCAGCCAGCGTATCACAAGGCCAATGGCCGCTGAGCCTGCAACGGTGTGGGGAAGAAAGCGCCAGACACCCGCGCTGAAGATCACGATCAGCGACATCGGCAGCATGAATTTCCATGCAAAGTTCATCAGCTGATCCATGCGCAGCCGGGGCAGCGTGCCGCGAATCCAGATGAACCCGAGAATCATGGTGATGAGCTTGGCGAAGAACCAGATCCAGGAGGGAATCACGGTGAGAACGCTGAACGGCGACGACCATCCGCCGAGGAACAGCGTGATCCCAAGGCCGCTGACGGCGAACATCTCAAGGTACTCGGCGAGGAAGAAGAGGGCGAACTTGAATCCGGAGTACTCGATGAAATAGCCGGCGATGATTTCCGACTCGCCTTCAGGCAGATCGAATGGGCTGCGGTTGGTTTCCGCCGTGGCAGCGATCATGAAGAGGATGAATCCGGCCAGGCCCCAGGGCGTGAAGGCATACCAGTGTGCGACGCCGAGGGTATAGCGCGCCTGCTCCTCGACGATGCGCTCGGTGGAGAGCGTGCCGGCCATCATGATCACGGCAACCGAGGAGAGGATCAGCGGAACTTCGTAGCTGATCATCTGCGCGATGGCACGCATGGCTCCGAGCAGCGAGTACTTGTTGCGGCTGGACCATCCCGCCATAAAGACGGCCAGCTCCGTGGCGGCGCCGATGGCGAAGAAGAAGAGCACGCCCGCGTCAAGGTTGACGGCCACCATGTTGCGGCCGATGGGCAGCACAGCATAGGCAAGGAACGAGGCGGCAACCAGCAACAGCGGGGCCAGGTAGTGGACCACGTGATCGGCGGCGCGGGGAACGATGTCTTCCTTGGTGAGCGACTTGACTGCGTCGGCCAGTGGCTGGAAAACGCCGAATGGACCAACGCGGTTCGGGCCGTAGCGGTTCTGGATGCGGCCCAGCCCCTTGCGCTCGAGGACCGTGGTGACGGCGAAGAGAGCAGGGAAGATGACAATGATCGGAATGATCGTCAGCAGGATGGACACGAGCGCCTGAAATCCTGACGGCGTGTGAAAAACCAGCCAATGCTTCAGCGTAACGAACACCTGATCGACAGAGGCTGCCGTCGTCATTGGCCCACCTTGGTTTCAGATTTGGGCGTTTCGGCTTTGGCCGGGGCAGAGGCTCCATTCGTCGAAGGCGGAGCGGCAGCACCGTTTTTCGAGGCCTGCGTTGCGGACTCGGGCGCGGCAGCGGGGTTCGTGGCCTGGGCAGCTTTTGCTGCCGCCGCGGCTGCGGCAGCCGCGGCCTTTGCCTTCGTATCGGCCAGTTCCTTTGCGCGGCGCTCGTCGCATTCGGCCGCTTCCGTCGGGTGAATCTCCCGGTAGTATTCGTTCGATTTGGCCAGTTCGCGTTTCGTGTAGAGCAGGTCGCCAAAGCGGTTGGTGGTGCTCAGCTCGAATTCCGTGTCCATGCGAATTGCGTCGAAGGGACAGACTTCAACGCAGATCTGGCAGCTCATGCAGACCGAGACGTCAATGTTGAAGACGGCAGGATAGAACTGCGGCTTGCCGACAAAGTCCGGCTTCTTGTCCTTGCTCTTCTCGATGTGGATGCAGCGCGGCGGGCACTCCTTTTCGCAGATCTGGCAGGAGACGCACCGCAGACCGGCTTCGGGATCGTTTCCGTCGTAGAGCAGGAAGGGGAAATTGCGCGTGGCCTCGGGAAGCGGTCGGCGCTCCTCGGGATACTGCACCGTAGTGAGACGGTCCTTATCGACGTAGCTTCCGAAGAAGTTGCGCGCCGTCTCAAAAAGTCCCTGAATGATGCCTTCACCCAGCATAAAAACCAGTCCTTAAGAACAGCGGCCAGCCGTCAGCGGCGAGTCGCCAGAAAAACCGCGGCTGGCTGCTGACCGCTGGCCGCTGACTGCTCGTCTCACCGGTCCACCTCGCCCAGCACAATATCCACGCTGCCCAGAATTATGACCACGTCCGCTACGTTGTGGCCGAGGCACATGTCTTCGAGAATCGTAAGGTTGATCATGCTCGGCGGCCGGACGCGATAACGATACGGATTCATGGAGCCGTCGCTGATCAGGAAGAATCCCAGTTCGCCCTTGGGAGCCTCAATGCGGCCGTAAGCTTCTCCGGCTTTCGGACGCAGACCGCGCAGGCGCGTCTTCGGGTCCATGATGGGGCCTTCGGGAATATCGCGCAGCGCCTGCTCGAGAATCTTCAGCGACTCGCGCATTTCGAGCACCCGCATCATGTAGCGGTCGTAAACGTCGCCGTGATCGCCGAGCGGAACGCGAAAGTCGAAGCGGTCGTAGACGCCATAGTGGTCGACTTTGCGAATGTCGTAATTGACGCCGCTGGCGCGCAGCATCGGTCCGGTGATGCCGGCGTTGATGGCCAGCTCGCGCGGCAGAACGCCGGTCCCCTGCGTGCGGGCCATCAGGATTTCGTTGCCGCGCAGCAGGGCCTCGAATTCGTCGACGAAGCGCGGCAGCCCAGCCACAAGCGCGCGGACCTCATCGAGCCACGCCGGAGTGCAGTCGACCCGGACTCCGCCAAATCGCATGTAGTTGCACATCATGCGCGCGCCGGAGAGGGATTCGAACAGGTCAAGAATCTTCTCGCGCTCGCGGAAGGCGTACATCAGGGGAGTGCCGCTGGCGCCCATGTCCTGCAGCAGGAAGCCGATGAGCCCGGCGTGGTTCTGGAAGCGGGTCAGCTCGGCGACGATGACGCGGATGTACTCAGCGCGCTCCGGGACGGGAATGCCGGCCAGCTTCTCAACCGCCAGGCAGTAGCCCCAGTTGTTCGTCATGGAGCAGAGGTAATCGAGGCGATCGGTGTAGGGAATCGCCGCCAGGTACGCTCCGTGTTCGGCAATCTTCTCGTGATTGCGATGCAGGTAGCCGAAAACCGGCTTGAGGCGAACGACCTTTTCTCCCTCAAGGCGCACGTCCATGCGAAAAACGCCATGCGTCGACGGATGATGCGGCCCCATCGACACTTCGAGGATTTCCGTATCGCCGGCGCCGATGGGATCCAGATCGAGAAGCTGTTCGCTCACGCGTGCACCTCCGCGAGAGGATCGTCGGCCGGAGGAACGTAATCCTTGCGCATCGGGTAATCGGCGAAGCCTTCCCACATGAGGATGCGGCGCAGGTCGGGATGACCGTCGAAGACAATGCCGTAGAGGTCGAACGCCTCGCGCTCCTGGAATTCCGCGCTGCGCCACACGGGCATCAGCGAGGGCACGTGCGTCGCATCGGTGCGATTCGCAGTGCGGAGGCGCAGGATCACCGGGCCGTGCTTTTTCTCCATCGAGAAGAGGTGGTAAACGGCCTCGAGATAGCCAGGAACCTTGTTCTTGCGTGTCTCTTCGACTTCGCTTTCCACGCCATCGACGACCTTCTTCACCTTGACCTTCTCAGTCGTCTCGGTGTCCGGCCAGTCCACGCCGGTGACGAGGGAGCAGAAGTCGAGGCGGAGTTCAGCATGATCGCGCAGAAACAGAGCGGCGTCGCGCGCATGCTCGTTGTCCAGCAGAAGCGAGTGCTGAGCCGAGGGGCTGCCGTTGGGAATGACCGTCACGACTGCGCCGGGAACACCGGCTTCGATTTGTGCCTTGATGTCTTCGGCAGTGGGCAGCGCCGTCATTGAATCACCTTCAGCGGATTGCCGGGCGCATCATCGAAAACTGCCGGATTCGTGGGCGGCTCCAGCCCGTGCTCGCCGAAACTCGGCACAGGAAATTCGCTGGGCGCATCGGGATCGAGATGCCGGGGGCGGTCGGCTCCGCGCAGCGCGTCGTTCTCAATTTTCTTCTGCAGCGTGATGAAGGCGTGAATCAGCGCCTCAGGACGCGGAGGGCAGCCGGGTATGTGGACGTCCACCGGGATGTAGCGATCGATGCCGCGCAGCACGTTGTAGCCGTCGCGGAAAGGGCCGCCGGAAATGGCGCAGGCGCCCATGGCAATCACGTACTTCGGCTCGGGCATCTGGTTGTAGAGCCGGACGACCTGCGGCGCCATCTTCTTGGTCACCGTGCCGGAGACGATGATCAGGTCCGCCTGGCGCGGCGAGGGCCGGAAAACCTCAGCGCCGAAGCGGGCGAGGTCGTAGCGGGCCATGGTGGTGGCGATCATCTCGATCGCGCAGCAGGCCAGCCCGAACGTGAGCGGCCAGACGGAGTTGCGGCGGCCCCAGTTATAGAGCTCCTCCATCGTGGTGGTGAAAATGCCGTTCTTGCTCAGTTCGATCTTCAGTTCTTTGAGATCGTCCGCCATCGTTACCTCAATAGCCTCGCGCGCCTGGTCAGGCCCACGTCAATACACCTTTTTGGCAGGCCCAGATCAGGCCTTCCACCAGCAGCAGCAGAAATACGAGCATTGCGACACAGGCTCCAGCCGACAGGCCGGTAAAGGCGACGGCGAACGGAAGCAGGAAAACGGCTTCCACGTCGAAGACCAGAAACACAATAGCGTACAGATAATAAGACGCACCAAACTGAATCCAGGCATCGCCTTTGGATTCGAGCCCGCACTCGTACGTGGCGTTCTTTTCAGCACCCGGCTTCCGGGGTGAAATCCACTTCGCCCAGAGCCACGCCAGGGCAAGGGGAGCAAAGCCAAAGGCAACAGCCCCAAAGAGCAGCGCAACGACTGTCCACCAGGGGTGCTCGGGAAAGGTGCTCATTCCTCGGTCCTCATCGGTTCGACCCGTTCAAAACCATTCCTGATTGGAACTTACGCGTCCGCCGGCGGCTTCTCCGTGACCACAATCACACGGCAGCCGGGCACAGAGCCCACGCAGGAGTAAAAGGCTTTGCCAACAGTCTATCCTCGCACACTTGTGTCCATTGTCACAGCGAGGGCCTGGAGCCGAAGAGCAGACTTTTCCTGGTGGATTTTTGCGGCAGATCGCACATAGTCGCAACCACGGAGAAAAATGAGCGCACCCAGCAAAACCGCAATTTTCGACGGTAACGAAGCCGCCGCTTCAGTGGCATACAGATTCTCCGAAGTGATTGCTATTTATCCCATTACCCCCTCATCGCCGATGGCGGAGTTTGCCGACCAGTGGAGCGAAGAGGGCCGGCAGAATATCTGGGGCGCGGTTCCCAAAGTGGCGGAACTCCAGAGCGAAGGCGGCGCTGCCGGTGCCATGCACGGGGCGCTGCAGGGCGGCGCGTTTGCCACGACGTTTACGGCCTCCCAGGGCCTCCTGCTCATGATCCCCAACATGTACAAGATTGCCGGCGAGCTGACCCCGTCGGTGATGCACGTGACGGCGCGCTCCATTGCGACCCACGCGCTCTCGATCTTCGGCGACCACTCCGACGTAATGGGCTGTCGCCAGACGGGCTACGCGATGCTGGCCTCGAACTCGGTGCAGGAAGCTGCGGATCTGGCGACCATTGCCCATCTGGCGACGCTCGAAGCACGCATCCCCTTCATGCATCTCTTCGACGGTTTCCGGACATCGCACGAGATCAACAAGGTGCAGCCCATCGCGGACGAGACGATCCTCGCGCTGCTGGACGAGAAAGCCGTTCGCGCGCATCGCGAGCGGGCTCTGACGCCGGAGAAGCCGGTACTGCGCGGATCGGCGCAGAATCCCGACGTCTTCTTCCAGGCCCGCGAGGCGTGCAATCCGTATTACCTGGCGTGCCCGGTCATCGTGCAGGACGTGATGGACCGCTTTGCTCGGCAGACCGGCCGCGCTTACCGGTTGTTCGACTACTACGGAGCGCCGGACGCCGATCGCGTGATCATTCTGATGGGGTCGGCCTCGGGCGCAGCAGAGGAGGCGATCGATGCGCTGAACGCGAAGGGCGAGAAGCTGGGGCTGCTGAAAGTCCGGCTCTATCGGCCGTTCGCGGCGGAAGCCTTCCTGACAGCCTTACCCGAGACGGTGCGCAAGATTGCGGTGCTCGATCGCACGAAAGAGCCGGGCTCGTCGGGCGAACCGCTGTATCAGGACGTGGTGACGACGATTTCGGAAGCGCTCTCCAGCGGACGTCTGCCGCTCTCGCAGTTCCCGGTGATTGTTGGCGGACGGTACGGACTCTCTTCGAAGGAATTCACGCCGGCGATGGTGAAGGGCATCTACGACGAACTGGCGAAGGCGCATCCGAAGAACCACTTCACCATCGGCATCGACGACGACGTCACGCACTCGAGCCTCAAGTGGGATGAGAGCTTCTCGACTGAGAACCCGAAGACGGTGCGGGCACTCTTTTACGGACTCGGCTCCGATGGAACCGTCGGCGCGAACAAGAACTCCATCAAGATCATCGGCTCGGAGACGCCCAATTACGCGCAGGGATACTTCGTCTACGACTCGAAGAAATCCGGATCGCTGACCACTTCGCACCTGCGCTTCGGACCGGAGCCTATCCGCTCCACCTATCTTATTTCGCGGGCAAACTTCATCGCCTGCCATCAGTTTGAATTCCTGGAAAAGACAGATGTGCTGGCAGCGGCCGAGCCGGGAGCCGTCTTTCTCCTGAACAGCGCCTATGGTCCGGAGGAAGTCTGGCAGCATCTGCCGCGGACCATTCAGCAGACGATTCTGGATAAGCGCCTGAAGCTTTACGTCATCGACGGGTACAAGGTAGCCCGCGAGAACGGGATGGCCAACCGCATCAATACGGTGATGCAGACCTGCTTCTTCGCCATCAGCGGCGTGCTGCCGCGGGAAGAGGCCATTGAGCAGATCAAGAAGGCGATCAAGAAGACCTACGGCAAGCGTGGGGAGGCAGTCGTCCAGAAGAATTTCGCGGCTGTGGACGCGGCGCTGGCCCACCTGTACGAAGTAAAACCACCGGCGAAGGTGTCCGCGCATTTCGACATTCTGCCGGCGATCCCGAATCAGGCTCCGGCCTTCGTTCGCGATGTCCTCGGCGCAATGGCCGCGGGCAAAGGCGATCTGCTGCCGGTGAGCGCGCTGCCTCCGGGCGGGACCTTCCCGACCGGCACGGCGAAATGGGAGAAGCGCAACATCGCACAGTTCATTCCGGTATGGGATCAGGAGCTGTGCATCCAGTGCGGCAAGTGCGTGATGGTGTGCCCGCATGCGGTGATTCGCGCCAAGGTGTACGACTCCGCGCTGCTGCCGAGCGCGCCGGAGACCTTCAAATCCGCGAAGCCGAAGTGGCGCGGCATGGACAGCGAGCTGTACACGCTGCAGGTCTCGCCGGAAGACTGCACCGGCTGCCAGCTGTGCGTGGAAGTCTGCCCGGCGAAGAGCAAGGCCGATCCGGCGCACAAGGCGCTCAACATGCAGCCGCAGCAGCCGCTGCGGGTCGCGGAACGGGCGAACTGGGAATTTTTCGAATCGCTGCCCATGGTGGCGCGCGATCGTATCTCGCACGGGCAGGTGAAAGATATCCAGCTGCTGGAGCCGCTCTTTGAATTCTCCGGCGC
Organism: Acidobacteriaceae bacterium; assembly: GCA_035933815.1. Classification (GTDB taxonomy): domain Bacteria; phylum Acidobacteriota; class Terriglobia; order Terriglobales; family Acidobacteriaceae; genus Palsa-343. The sequence continues at coordinate 13,607 of DASYYN010000001.1, read as the reverse complement.
CTGCCAGGGTTGCGGCGAGACGCCGTACATCAAGCTGCTGACGCAGTTGTTCGGCGATCGCATGATGATCGCCAACGCGACCGGCTGCTCGTCGATCTACGGCGGCAATCTGCCCACCACGCCCTACTGCCAGAATGAGGATGGGCGCGGTCCGGCCTGGGCCAACTCGCTCTTCGAAGACAATGCGGAGTTCGGGCTGGGCATGCGGCTCGCCGTCGATCAGCAGAAATCCTATGCCGAAGGGCTGGTGGCGAAACTGACTCCAGTGCTCGGTGAGGATCTGGTGCGAGCGACGCTTGAAGCCGATCAGACGAAGGAATCGGGCATTCATGAACAGCGCGAGCGCATTCGCCAGATCAAGGCGAAGCTGGCGACCGTCGACTCGGCGGATGCGCGGAACCTCGCCGCGGTGGCAGACTCGCTGATCCGGCGCAGCGTCTGGATCATCGGCGGAGACGGCTGGGCGTATGACATTGGCTTCGGCGGGCTCGATCACGTCCTGGGTTCAGGCAAGAACGTGAAGGTGCTGGTGCTGGATACGGAGGTTTACTCCAACACCGGCGGCCAGATGTCGAAGTCAACCCCTCGCGCGGCGGTGGCGAAGTTTGCCGCAGGTGGCAAAGGGACCAGCAAGAAGGACCTGGCCATGGAAGCGGTCGCGTACGGGTCGGTGTACGTGGCTCGTGTCGCCATGGGCTCCAATGACAGCCACACGGTGAAGGCCTTCCAGGAGGCGGAGGCGTGGGATGGCCCGGCGATCATCATCGCCTACAGCCACTGCATCGCGCACGGCTATGACCTGAGCCAGGGCCTCGAGCACCAGAAGGCGGCGGTGAACTCCGGCTACTGGCCGCTGATGCGCTACAACCCGGCTCTGCGTGCGGAAGGGAAGAATCCGTTCATCCTCGATTCGCGCGCGCCGTCGATTCCGCTGCAGGATTACGTCTACAACGAATCCCGCTACACCATGCTGCTGCGGGCGCATCCTGAGGTGGCCGACGAGCTGCTGAAGGCGGCGACCGACGACGTGGAACGCACCTGGCGCGTGTACTCCGGGCGGGCCGCGATGCCGGGCCGCGGCGAGACGCCGAACATCGTGCCGAAGAATGGGCACAACGGACACGAGGTTGCCGCAGCGAAGCCGAGCAGCGAGGAGTGAATTGCTGCCGTTGATGAAGGCTGCTGAATCCGGGTAGTTAACAGTCTCGGGCCGTTTCGGTCTCGGCCGGAACGGCCCGCGCTGCTCCTGGACAGCTCGCGCGCTGGTCTACAATATCCAGAAGCCGCTTCCCCGCACAGTTCCACACAGACTCTGCCGGTCCGCGCGCCCCTCTTCATCATGATCGAACATCCTCTGCCGGAAGCCCTTACATTCGATGATGTTTTGCTGGCGCCTGCCTGGAGCGAAGTTGTTCCCGCGCAGGTCAGCACGCAAACGCGGCTCACGAAGCGCATCACCCTGGCCACCCCGCTGCTCAGCGCAGCCATGGACACTGTGACCGAATCGCGCATGGCGATTGCGATGGCCCAGCAGGGCGGCCTCGGCATCGTTCACCGCAATCTCAATATCGAGCAGCAGGCCGGCGAAATCGACAAGGTGAAGCGCTCCGAGAGCGGCATGATTGTCGATCCGGTCACGGTCGCCCCGGAACAGCCGATATCTGATGCTCTGGATCTGATGCGGCGGTACAAGATCTCCGGCGTTCCCGTCACCACCAACCGCAAGCTGGTCGGCATCCTGACCAATCGCGATCTGCGCTTTGAGACGCGAACCGACGTTCCCATCAGCGAAGTAATGACCAAGAGCAACCTCATCACTGTGCCGGTGGGCACCACGCTCGAGCAGGCGGAAGAGATCCTGCATCAGCACCGCGTCGAGAAGCTCCTCGTGGTGAACGACGAGTACGAGCTCAAGGGCCTGATCACGGTCAAGGACATCCAGAAGAAGTTGAAATATCCCAACGCCTCCAAGGACGATCAGGGCCGCCTGCGTGTCGGAGCGGCGATCGGCGCAACCGGCGACTTCCTCGAGCGCGCAGCCGAGATGGTGCGCAACCGCGCCGATGTTCTGGCCATCGATTCGGCGCATGGACATCAGGCGCGCGTGCTCGAGGCCGTGCGCGAAGTGAAGAAGCGCTTCCCCAATGTCGATCTGCTGGCCGGAAACGTCGCGACCCGCGAGGGCGCCGAGGCTCTGATCGACGCCGGTGCAGACGCGGTGAAAGTGGGCATCGGGCCAGGGTCGATTTGCACGACGCGCATGGTCACGGGCGCCGGCATGCCGCAGATCACGGCCATCAGCGAAGCTTACCAGGCGGCGAACCGGCGCGGCATTCCGATCATCGCCGATGGCGGCATCAAGTATTCGGGCGATGTGACGAAGGCAATAGCAGCCGGCGCCAGCGTGGTGATGATCGGGTCGCTCTTTGCCGGCGTCGATGAGAGCCCGGGCGAGACGATTCTCTATCAGGGCCGGTCGTTCAAGGCGTATCGCGGTATGGGCTCGCTTTCGGCGATGGCGCAGGGCAGCGGAGAGCGCTACTTCCAGGGCTCACGCGATATGGAGCTGCCCGAGCGCTCCGAGGGGGTGGTGGAGCGCGAACGCAACAGCGGCAACCGGCTGGGCAAATTTGTGCCGGAAGGAATTGAAGGTCGCGTGCCCTATCGCGGCGCGCTGGAAGCCATGGTCTACCAGCTTGTCGGTGGCCTGCGCTCCGGCATGGGCTACGTCGGCTGCGGCACGATCGAAGAGCTGCAGACCAGGGCGCGCTTTGTCCGCATCTCCAGCGCGGGCCTGCGCGAGAGCCACGTCCACGACGTGGTGATCACGCGGGAAGCGCCAAACTACCACGTCGAATAACCGCAGCTCTGAACATCACGGCTGGTACGTGATGCTCAGGTTGTCGAGGTAGGTCGTGATCGGCGCCCCGTCGTGGTCGCTGTCCATCTGATAGTTTGCAGCCAGACCCCACCAGCCGTCAGGGGTGACAGTCGGCGGAAAGCTCCAGTTCAGCGAATAGGTCGTTCCGTCGAGCACAATGGCCTCATACGTCGTGCTGTCGTCGGACTCACGTTTGAACTGCAGAGTCACGTGATGCCAGCCGGGGGACAGCTTGCACGCCCTTCCCGTGTCGGTCCACACACCGGGCGCGTTGTTCCACACATCCCAGTCGCCATCGCCAAGGTAGTCGCATTGCGTGCCGAAGGTCATGCCGGCAGCGCCGTCCAGCCACAGCGAAATGTCGAATTCCAGCGCAGTGATGATCGAGGGATCCTGGACGTAAACATCGGCGTCGTAGGTGAAATGGTGCAGCGTCGGCAGCAGGCTGTGGTCTGCGTCGGCTTTGAACGGTGAACTTTGGCCGACCAGAGTAGTCGTGAACAGCACATCGGCCTCCGGCAGATTCGGATTGAGCCGGAACTCGGTGGCATTGCCGCTCTTCGATGGATTGGAGACGCCAAAGCTCTGACTCCAGGTCGACTGCGGGCATGGCGCGGGGCAGTCGGCGTACGTGGGAGCAATCTGCCCGAAGCCTTGCCAGTTCCAGTACGACGACTGCACATTGGAGAAGGTGACCGAAGCGTCAGCGCTTGCTGTGGGCGAGGCTGTTTGCGAACCTGCAGGCTTGCCGTTCCCGCCGCAGCCTGACGCGAAGAGGAAAGCGGCAGACGCCGCGACCGCGAGCGCTCCGCAATTACGAAGTACCCGATGGACCGACCTGATCGGAACGAACCGGAAGAAATACAGCATGCTCCACCACCCGGGAGGGTTTGTTCCTGCTCAGTTTTGTGCGTGGTTGAGTGAGATCGTACCCGACAACGGCAACCGCTACAGCACACTACCGGCGACACGGCACACTGCACCGCCGGGACTCTGCATCTTCCGGCGCAAACGGAACAGCGGCTCCGGACGCTATGTCGCGGAAACCAGCCAGACCGCGCCGGAAAAGCAGCAGTCCTGAATACCTGAGCCAAACAGGAATTGTTACGGCAATGATTGCATATTCCCGGCAAGAGGCAACCTTTTTCGTCAGGGCTGCTGCAGAATTTTCAATCCTCTTGGGTACTGCGGTGTCGGACAGAAGCGGTTACCCCCGTTGATTTCGGCAACACACAGAGAAAGCTCGCGCATTCGGATCTCGAAAATTGGCATCCAGGAAGAAGCGGTCTCTGTGCGCTCCTTGTGATTACTGTTCGTGAGCCTTCGGACAGATAACGTCAAATTCCGCCGAAAACACAAATCGCGACAGAGAAATCGCATCCTACCAATGTCTTGCCCAATGCGTGGACGTGTTCCGCGAAACACTCACCCAGAACGAGGGGAGAGGATGATCAAGCCAGTCAGGATTGCCGTTGTCGGCTCTGGTTATGTAGGTCTCGTAGCAGCGACAGCATTTGCGGAAATCGGGCACGAAGTCGTTTGCGTCGATAACGACGAGCGCAAGGTTCGTGCTCTGCAATCGGGCGAAGTGCCCATCCACGAAGAGCATCTACCGGAACTGTTGCGGCGGCATCGCAATCGGGGCGTGCGGTTCACCACCGATCTGGCTGAGGCCACACGTGCCTGCGAGGCTCTGTTCATCGCGGTGGGAACGCCGCAGAGCGACACGGGCGATGCTGACCTGTCTTATGTCGAGGCGGTTGCCGCGGAGATTGCGCGCTCCATTCAGCACTACACGGTTCTGGTCGAGAAGAGCACGGTTCCCGTCTACACGAATGAGTGGATTCGCAAGACCATCGAGCGCAACGGCGTATCGGGCAGTCTGTTCGACGTTGCGTCCAATCCGGAATTCCTGCGCGAAGGAACGGCCGTATCAGACTTCCTGCACCCTTCGCGCATCGTGATCGGCGCGAAGAGCGCCCGGGCGGCCGCTTGCCTCAGGCGCATCTACGAGCCGCTCACCTCGGGCGAATACTACCGCCGGCCCGATTCCATCGCTGGGAACTGCACCCCCGAGGCCCCTGCGCCGCTGCTGATGACCTCGCCGCGCAGCGCCGAAATCATCAAGCACGCGTCGAACGCTTTCCTCGCCATGAAGATCTCCTTCGTGAATTCCGTTGCCAATCTGTGCGAAGCGGCGGATGCCGACATCGAAGAAGTCGCGCGCGGCGTCGGAATGGATCCGCGCATTGGCGACCGCTTTTTGCGGCCTGGAATCGGATATGGCGGTTCGTGCTTTCCGAAGGATGTTGCCGCCTTCCGGCAGGTGGCCACGCATCTGGGCGTGGATTTCGCGCTGCTCGATGAGGTCGCGCGCGTGAACGAAAAGCAGCTCTGCCGGTTCTTTGAGAAGGTCAAGGGAGCGCTCTGGAACTTGCGCGGCAAGCGGCTCGGCGTTCTCGGGCTTGCCTTCAAATGCGCTACCGACGACATTCGCGAGTCGCCGGCCATCGCGCTCGTCAGACGGCTCTTGTCAGAAGGCGCCCAAATCGCCGCCTATGATCCCGCCGCCATGCAGCGCACCGCGGAGATTCTGCCGGAAGGGCGCGCCATGCGGTACGCACGCGATCCTTACGACGCTGCCAATTTGGCGGACGCGGTGCTGATCCTGACCGACTGGCAGGAATTTGCCGAACTGGACCTGAAGAAGCTGCATGCGGCGATGAAGTACCCGCTGCTGCTCGATGGCAGAAATCTCTTCTCGCCGGACACCATGCGCGCGCACGGATTCACGTATTTCAGCGTGGGCCGCCCGCCCGCGCTGCCCGAACCGGCCGACACCATGGCAATCGCTGTGTAGTGCAGCTGCGGCCTCCTGCTCGCGAGGTCCGCGAACTCGTGGAGAGTGGATGCGATTCATCATCTTCGGACTGTCGATCTCGTCGTCGTGGGGCAATGGGCACGCCACCATCTGGCGCAGCCTGTTGAAGGCGATGGCGAAACGTGGGCACTCCGCCGTGTTCTATGAGAAGGATGTTCCGTACTACGCGAGCGCCCGCGATGGTTGGGTTTGCCCAGCAGGCATCGAGCTGCGCCTCTACGACTCGCTCGACGCAGTCCGGACGGAAGCTTTGCGAGAGATGGCGGCTGCGGACGTGGCGCTGTGTACCAGCTATTGTCCGGAGGGCGGCAAAGCTGCCCAGATAATCTGGGAATCCGGCGCGGAGATCAAAGCCTTTTACGATCTGGACACGCCCGTCACCCTGCGCGCGCTCAGCGATGGCCAGCAGGTCGAGTACCTGCCGGCTGAAGGTCTCGGCGCCTTCGATCTGGTGCTGAGCTTCACCGGCGGCCAAGCGCTCGAAGAGTTGCAGACACGGCTGGGAGCACGGCGTGTCGTGCCTCTCTATGGCGCATTCGACCCGGAAACTCATCACGCCGTCGAGCCGATCGAGGCCTTTCGGGGCACATTGTCGTACCTGGGAACCTATGCGGCCGATCGGCAGGCGAAGGTGGAAGAGCTATTCGTCGAGCCGGCGCGGCGTTTGCCGGATCAGCGCTTTTTCCTCGCCGGTGCGCAGTACCCGCAGAGCTTCCCCTGGCAGCAGAACATCTCGTTTGTGCGGCATCTCGAGCCCTCACAGCATGCGGGCTTCCTGTGCTCGTCGCGCGCGACGCTGAATGTCACGCGTGCCTCGATGGCCGAGTATGGGTATTGTCCTTCCGGGCGCCTGTTTGAGGCTGCGGCCTGTGAAGTCCCCATTCTCAGCGATAGCTGGGATGGGCTGGATACCTTCTTCTCGCCAGGCGAAGAGATTCTGCCGGTGGCATCGGCGGACGACGTAATCGCGTCTCTCTCTTTGTCGGATCGCGAACTGAAGCACGTGGGCGAGTCGGCCTGCGAGCGCGCTCTCGCTTGCCACACCGCGGCTCACCGAGTACTGGAACTCGAGACCGCGTGCGATGCGGCCCTGGCTGATCGAAACAAAGCGGCGCTGGCCGCCTGAGGATTCATCGATGTGGGGAATTATTCCAGCCGCGGGAGCAGGAAGCCGGATTCAGCCGCTGGCGTTTTCGAAGGAACTGCTGCCCGTCGGCAGACGAGTTGAAAATGGCACAGAGCGTCCGCGTGCCGTGAGTGAGTACCTCGTCGAGCGGATGATCGCCGGCGGTGCGGACAAGCTTTGCTTTGTCATCGGACCCGGCAAAACGGACATTCTGGAGTATTACGGTTCCCGTCTCTGGGGCGCGGACATAGCGTATGTCGTGCAGCCCAATCCGGGTGGATTGTGCGATGCGGTGTTTCGTGCGCTGCCCCTGGTTGCCGAAAACGAAGGCGTGGTCATCGGACTTCCCGATACCATCTGGCTGCCGGCGAACGGCCTTTGCGCGCTGCCGGACGACAAGCTTTCGTTCCTGCTCTTTCCCGTGGACCGGCCGGAATTCTTCGATGCGGTTGTCACCGACGAACAAGGGGCCGTGCAGCGCATTCAGGTGAAGCAGCGTGGGGCAGCCACGCCCTGGATCTGGGGCGCGATCAAGATTCCCGGGCCCGCATTTCGCTCGCTGTATCAGCTATGGTGCCGCGCCGAGCGGCGCGACGAGTACTTCGGCACGCTCGTGAACGCATGGCTGGCACAGGGAGGAACCGCCGTCGGCGTGCGCGCCGGCCGGCAATATGTGGACGTCGGAACGCTGCATGGATACCGCGCCGCGCTGCATCTTCTGGAGCGGGAGAGCAGCGACACTGAAGATCGGGCAATGCCTGCCATAGAAACGGGTACACAGCATGAGTACACAGTCAGCCATCACTGAGGAGCAGTCTCTCGAGCAGAGCATCGCCGCTCTGGCGCCGTGGTTTCAGAATCTTCGCCTGCGCGGCGTGCAGACCGCGCCGGAACACTTTCTCGGAGACTACCCTGAGGTCAAGTTCGCGCGCTTTCGCGATGCCATTCCTGCCGACCTGACCGGCAAGACGGTGCTTGATATCGGCTGCAATGCCGGATTCTATTCTCTGGAAATGAAGCGCCGCGGCGCGGAACGAGTGTTAGGCATCGACACCGATGAGCATTATTTGCGACAGGCTCGCTTCGCCGCCCAGACCGAAGGCGTTGACGTGGAGTTTCGCCAGATGTCCGTCTGGGATGTGGCTGAACTCGGCACCCGCTTCGACCTCGTCATTTTCATGGGCGTGCTTTACCACCTGCGTCATCCGCTGCTTGCGCTCGATCTGATCCATGAGCATGTAGCTGGAGATTTGCTGCTCTTTCAGAGCATGCAACGGGGCAGCCACGAGGTGATGGAGACCGAACCGGATTACGATTTCAACACTTATGGCCTATTTGAAGATCCTGGCTTTCCAAAGATGCACTTCATCGAGCACTCGTATGCGCACGATCAGACGAACTGGTGGATTCCCAACCAGGCATGCGTCGAGGCCATGCTGCGCTCCTCCGGCTTCTCCATCGAAGCGCATCCGGAAGAAGAGGTCTACCTGTGCCGCTGGCAGCCGGTCGAGATTCCGGCCGACGGGCCCCACTGCGTCTATCCATCCCGCGGTAAGAGCGGCCGATGAGCACGCCAAGACTCCCGCGCCCGTGGGACAGCTTCGAAGCGTACCTGTTCGACATTGACGGGACGCTGCTGCACTGCCGCGATGCAGTGCATTATTTCGCCTTCTGCGACGTGCTGAGCGCGATAGCCGGACGGCCGCTGAATCTCGACGGAGTCGTCACGCACGGCAATACCGACACAGGGATACTGCGCGATGCGCTGCGCCGGGCCGGCGTTCCCGACGACAGATGGAGACCCAGGCTGAGCGAAATCCGGCGGCAGATGTGCGAGCGTGTGGCGCTGCGCGAGCAGGAAATGTGCGCCGAGGTTCTGCCCCAGGTAAAAGACATCCTTTACGGACTGCGCGCGCGAGGCGCTGTGCTTGGAGTCGCCACAGGGAACCTGGAGACGATCGGCACGCTCAAGCTGCGGCGCGCCGGGTTGCTGGAGTTCTTCTCGTTTGCAGGCTGGAGCGACGCCTGTGAAGACCGCGCGCAGGTTTTCCGCGGCGCCGTTGCCCAGGCCAGATCGCTGGCAGGTCAGAGTGCAGCCGTCTGTGTCGTCGGCGATACGCCGGCAGATATTCACGCTGCGAGGGCCAACGATTTGTGTGTGATTGCCGTCGCGACTGGTGTCCACTCGCGCGAGGAACTCGAGGCAGCAGGGCCCGACTGGTGCGTGTCGAGCCTGCGGGAGCTGACCTTCAGCGCTCAGCCTCTGGCTGCATAACACTGCGTTACGACATTCTCAAACTGGCGAGCGCGATGCTCCGATGTGTGTTCGGAAAGAATCCGTTCCCGGGCGCGCGTGCCCAGCCGTTGCCGTGCCTCTCCCGGAAGCTTCCGCAGAATGTCGCGAACCTCGTACTGGTCTTGCGGCAGCAGGATCTCCTCGCCCGGAGTCAGAAACTCATCGAGTCCCTTCCACGAATCCGACAACAGCGCGGCTCCGCAGGCCGAAGCTTCGAACAGCCGCACTGACGGCGAGTAGCCGGCCGCCACCATATCGGCGCGCGTCAGGTTGAGCGTGAACCGCGACGAGGAGTAGAACGACGGATGCTCGCGAGGGGAGAGGTGAATGATGCGCTCGACGTTCGGCTGGAACTCCGTCTCCGGCGGATACTGCGGTCCCGCGACGATGAAGCGCTTCTCCGGCAAAAGCGCGGCGGCGCTGTCGAGATAACGCAGGAGCTTCGGCTGGCGGTCGGCGGCATACGTGCCGAGATAGCTCAGGTCGCACGCGAATTCCGGATTCAGCGGCATAGGGCGATAGAGATCCGGGTCCACGGAGCAGTAGAAGGGAAGTGCACACGGTGAGCCAAACGTTTCCTCCAGTTCGCGCAGCGCGGGGCCGCCGGTGAAACTGAGGTAAGCCTTGTAGTGAGGAATAGCCGTCGATTCGAGGTATTCCGTGCGCCCATGCGCGCGCAACTGCGCGAGCGTGATCGGCGTATCGATGTCATAGAAGAACAGCGGCGCGGATGCCGCATCGAGCAGCGCGTCGGTGGCGGCGATCGCATCAGGAAAATACGAGCCGATTACCACGACGTCTGCGCAGTTGCATAGCTGCACCAGAGCGGCACGGCTCTCCGCCCAGTTTTCGTAGAGATGAACCGTGCAGAAGGGCGGCTGAGGCATATCGCGATTGCTGCGGTACCACTCAACATCCTTCTCGACAAATTCAACGTGGTGGCCGCGGTGGGCCAGAGCCTTCACAAGCGAGCGGTAGGTCGTTCCGTGCCCGTTTCCCCAGGAGGAGGTAATAGTGAGGCCGAAGATGACGATCTTCACGCGGTCTCCTCCACGGCCAATCGGTCCCCGGCCCGCGAGGCGGTACTCCGCCGTTTCAGGCACTGCTGAAACGCGACTTCAGCCTGTTCGGCGCGCTGCGCATAGGTATGATCGCGCATGGCACGGGCATAGAACGCCTGGCCCATGGTTCGGCGCGCGTCGCAGTCGTACCGATGCAGAGCATTGACGACATCCTGCGCTGTGCGAATCACGATCAGCTCCCTGTCCGGCGTAAAGCACTCGTCGATGCCTGGCCAGTCGTCGCAGAGCAGGCACGCTGCCGCGCCGGCCGCTTCGAAAATCCGAGTGGGAGGGCTGAAGCCGAAGTTCGCCATCGACGACCGATTGATGTTCATCACCATGCTCGCCGAGCAGTTCACGCGGTTGTGATCGCCGGTCGCCACGTGCCCGATCCAGCGAACGTTCCCCGGCAGCGGCTTGTTGCCCCAACCTTCGCCGCCGAGGATAAACGAATTCTTCGGAGCCAACTCCGCCGCTCGGAGAAACAGCTCGCAAACGCGCTGCTCGCGATCAGGCAGCCGGTTCCCGACAAACGCCACGTCGCAGGCCAGCACGGGATCCGGCGCGACGGGGTGATGCGTATCCGGATCAAGTCCGTTGTAGACGCTGTGGTACGCGCGGGCGCCCAGCGCGAGATACGCGTCGCGGCTCATGGGACCTCCGCCGTAGGTGAAGATCGCGTCGTAGCGGGGAATATCGGCGTGGAACGGATCGCTCGCGTATTCGCGCAGACGGCCGATCGTCGCCGGAGCGTCGACATCCCAGAAAATAACGAGAGAGCCGCCGGCGAGTTCAGGCACCCGGTGCTCCAGCAGCGCATCATCGACCCCCAGGCCGCTGTGCTTGATCACCACATCGGCGCCCGCTGCCAGCGCCAGCATTTTGTCGATGTCCGTGTTGGGCCGGTAGACAACGGAGCGCACCCACGAGTAGTCGCCCGGATCGACGTGCTTCTGGCGGTCGTAGGCGTCCGGTTCGGCAAATGTGATTTCGTGACCGCGGCGCGCAAGATATTTGTAGACGCCGCGGTAATAGGTTGCGGCGCCGTTCCAGTACGACGAGACAATGCTGGAGCCAAAGACAAAAATCTTCACAGGAGCGTTTCCTCGCAAATCGACGTCAGTTCCTCAGCGCGATGGCGGCAGGTATGGCGTGCAAGGATAGTTTCCAGCCCGCGCAGCGCCTGCTCATTCGCAGCGGCTTTGTCTTCGAGCAGCATTGTCATCGCGGATTTCATCTCCGCTCCGTTTCTCACCATCAGGAAATCGCCCTCCCGGAAAAGGTGTTCGCTGTCGCGCCATGGCGCGGAAATCAGTGGGATGCCGCATGCCAGAGCTTCAAACACGCGAATCGTCGGGATACCCGTCATCGCGGCGGTGTATTGCTGCCGCGGAATGTGCACCGTGAGCCGCGCAGCCGCGTAGGCATCCGGCGCGTCGAGATTCGGAAGGTATCCTGCATAGCGCACGCCCGCCGTCTCCAGAGCGGCGATGCCTTCGTCCGGATAGCGCACTCCGTGCACGACGAAGGTGTGATCCGGCAGGGCAGCGGCAGGTTGGAGCAGGTACTCGCGGATTTCGCGCGAGCGCTCGTCATCGCCCCAGTTGCCTACCCAGATCACGTCCGCGGTCTTTACGCTGTTCGGCTGCGGACGAAAAATCGTGGTATCCGCCGCCTCGTGCAGAACCCAGGCCTGCTGTATTCCGAAGCGCTCCTGGTAAATCTGCCGCAGCGATTCCCCGAAGCAAAGCACGCCGTCGAACTGCGCTACGCCCAGTGAGTCGATTTGCTGTGGCGAAGACGAGGCGCGATGATGCGTGTCGTGAAACAACAGGCGAAAGTCCGCTGCGGCGCGAATGTCGAGCAGGACGCGCGCCAGAGCCGGCGGGTTCCACTCGTGCAGAATCACGACATCGCGGTCGTGCAGGCGCGAGCGCCAGTATTCCGCATTGCCGCCCACGGCAGCTTTGTACGTGCAGACGTGCAAGTCGGGATAAGTCTCCGCGAATGCGAACAGCGACTCTTCTCCCTTGTACTCCTCACGCAAATGCTGAATGGACCATTCGCTGCACGGCTCGTAGACAAGGACGTCGTGCCCCATCTCTCCAAGGGCGCGCATCAGCCCGCGCAGGAAGTGCGCGTTGCCATTGTTCCAGTCAGAGCGCAGCGAATGCGCAAAATACGCTATGCGGAGACTGCCGGACATAGCATTGCCTCCTCCGCATGCGTGATCCAGTGCTGGAACAGCTGCTCGTAGCCACTAGCCATCCGATCGGCAGTGAACCTGCGGGCGCGTTCCAGCGAACGTTGCTGCGCAGCGGAGAGTTCGTCCGGCGCCTTGCTGACTTGGTTCAGAAGCGTTGTGAGGGATTCAGCGTCGTGGAAGTACAGCGCGCCGTCCCGCCAGACCTCGCGTAAGGATGGAATGTCGTTAGCCAGAACGGCGCACCCGCAAAGTGCGGCTTCCAGGGGGGCGAGGCCGAACGGCTCGTATCGTGACGTGCAAAGATACATAGCGCTCTCGCGGAATATTTGAAGCAATTCTTCGGATGCGAGAGAGCCGAGAAACGTTACGCCGCTTGGCGCTACTTTCGTGGTTCCGGAGCCGCCCTGTGCGTCGCCGGCAATGAGCAGGGGAACCGGTGACCGGACGTCCCCGAGCATGCCGACGTTCTTCGCTTCGTCCCAGAGACGGCCAGCGGTGATGGCTTGCAGTTTCCGGGGTGAGCGGTCATCCGGGCTGATCGTCCGCCCGTTTGCAATCACCAGAGGCCGTTTCTGCAGCGGGAAATTGTCGAGCAGAGAATTAGCCATCCATTCCGTGGGTGCGACGATCGCGTGGGCCTGCGACAGGCCGCGGCGTACAAGCTGCAGATACTGCCGAAGCCAGGGGGAATCCTCGAGCGGAGCCTCGCGGCAGGCGCGCGCCCAGCTCAGGACGTCGCTGTGCGCCGTCACGATCCGGGGGATATTCACCGGAAGCGCTCCGAAGCACAACTGATTGCTGTGGAGCGCCTGCGCGCCGAATTCCTGAACCATGCGGGCCAGCGCGGGCGCAGCTTCATCCCAGGCGCGGTGGTTTTCTTCCATCCATTCGAGAGGAACGTCCAGTGCGGCCCACGAAAACTGGCCGCTGCACTGGGTGGCGGTCCGCTCGAACCAGCGCTGCTGAGCTTCCGACGGCGCACGTCCGAGGCTGACGAGGTGGATCGACCACCCTCGCGACAGCAATTGGCCCGCAAGTTCCTGGGTAAACGTCCAGACCCCGCCAACCGTATCGGTGGTGATCAGGGCACGCATTCGAGCTGTTCCAGTGACAACGGGTTCTGATCCTGGATGTCGCTGTAGCCTTTGTCCGCGAA
>DASYYN010000296.1:0-11864 GCA_035933815.1 Acidobacteriaceae bacterium | reverse complement strand
GGTACCCGCACCGGAGCCATTCTCGAGTCCGGCCTCGATAACAGCCCGATGTACGACTCGGCTGCCTACGATCCCAGGACGCATCTGCTCGAATACGCCGATGTCGGGCTGATGAGCATGTACATCGCCGATTGCGATGCTCTCGCGCAGATTGCGCATGAATTGGACAAAGGCGAAGAGGAAAGGGAACTGACCGCCCGCGCCGCTCGTTATCGCGCGAAGCTCGCAACCTTGTGGGATCCGCAGACCGGCATTTTCCTGAACCGCGATCTCCACACCGGTCAGTTCAATACTCGCCTGTCGCCAACGAACTTCTATCCCATGCTCGCCCGCGCCGCCACACCGGAGCAGGCGCGCATCATGATCGAGAAACACCTGCTCAACCCGAAAGAGTTCTGGGGCGAATGGATCATCCCGTCCATCGCGCGCGACGATCCTGCGTTCCACGATCAGAACTACTGGCGCGGACGCATCTGGGGACCGATGAACTACCTGGTCTACCTCGGCTTGCGCAACTACGACGATGCTGACGTGCGCCGCCAGTTTGCGCAAAAGTCGTATGACCTGTTTCTAAAGGAGTGGCGCGGCAACGCCATGTCCATGAGAATTACAACGCGATCACGGGAACCGGCGACGATGTTGCGAACAGCGACCGTTTTTACCACTGGGGCGCTCTGCTCGGCTATATCGAATACCTCGAACAAAGCGGAGCAGGACTGAGCGAAGCGCAGTGACTATCCGTCGTAGCGGCGCATCATGGCCTCAATCCGCGCTTTCTTCTCCGGCCACTCCGCCGCCACTATCGAGTAGCGCGCCGAATTACGCGGGATCAGGTCCACCGCCAGCCGATGTGAGCGCAGGATGCCTTCGAATTTGCAGCCCAGCCGCTCCATCGCCGAGCGCGACCGCAGATTCCGCTCATCCGTGTGCAGGCAGACGCGCGCCATTTGCCACACCTGGAAGGCGTGCGTCAGCATCATCAGCTTGGCTTCGGTATTCGCGCCGGTGCGGATCGCCGCCTTCGTGTACCACGTGTAGCCAATCTCGCACGCGTCAGGCACTCCACGCTTCGCCTGCGGATGCTCCGCGGGCCAGGGCCACCGTTCCAGATCGAAGTACCGTGTCGACCCGATCACTTCGCCATCCGCTTGGCGCACAGCGGCAAAGGGAACTGCGTTTCCGGCGATCTGCGCGGCGAGCGCTGTTTCTATATAAGCCTGCACGGCCGCGGCTCCGACCGGCACCGCGCTCCACTGATAGAGCGACGGATCTACCGCGGACGCCGCGGTCAGCGCGTCCAGATGGCGCAGCTCCAGAGGCTCGAGCCGGACATGGCGGCCCTCAAGAATCAATTTCTCCATGATGATCGCAGTATTGCCGATCTGCGGCCCCGCGACAAACCTCAGGCGAGTTGCGGAACCGCCAGCAGCGTGCCGAACTCCAGCCCATGCCGCAGCAGGAACTTCGGCAGGCTTGCCTCGCCCACATGTACGGCCAACATCGCGCGGAAGAGCTCCGGACGCGCGGCGAGCACGGGCAGCGCGCGCCGCCGCAGCCAGGCATAACGGTCCAGCAACAGCATCACTGCCGCCATTTGCTGCGGCAGTGCGAGGATGCCCGCGTGCCGAGACTCATACAATTCCAGGCCGCCGTCAGCGAGCGACTCCGCCAGCAGGAGCGCCTGCCGGAAACCCATCGCCAGCCCCTCGCCGGTGATCGCATCGGCCGAACCCGATGCATCGCCAACGAGCGCCACGTTTCCGCGCGTCACACGCTGCAGCCTGCGCGTCAGCGTCAGCGCGCCTCGCTCCGCCGACGACATGCGTGCCCCAGCGAGTTTGTTCTGCAGAAACGGAATGCTCTGCATGATTTGCTGCAGCCGCACATCTGCGTTCCGCGATATTGCCGCGATGCAGACTTCCTGCGGCCCAACGGGCGTCACATACACTTGCCCGCGCTCGCCCCAGTGGATCTCTACGTACTCGCTCCACGGCGCCACGCGAAAATGGGCGCGGAACCCGAACCGCTTGCTGCGCAGGTCTGCCGCATCGAGCCCCGCCCATGCTCGTACGCGCGACGCATGCCCGTCCGCCCCGACCAGCCAACGAAAACTGCAGAGCTCGCCGCCAACTGCCGCCGCATTCTGCTCCCGCATTGCCACCGGAGCATTCCACGCCATGCGCACGCCCAGTTCCGCAGCGCGCTCCAGCAGCAAACCGTGCAGCAGCGGCCGCCGCACGCCGAGTCCCGCGCCGCGAGGGAATTGCGCCGTGACCTGCGCATCACCATCCGAGAAACGGATGCCTGCGAAGCGCGCGCCCAGGCGGTCGTCGAGCTCCACTCCGAGCCGCGCCAGCTCCCGCCGCGAATCGGGCATCAGCCCTTCACCGCAAGGTTTATCAATCGGCGGACGCAGCGCATCCGCCACCAGCACGTCGGCGCCACGCTGCCGCAGCGCAATCGCTGCCGACAATCCAGCGGGACCGCCGCCGGCAATCAGCACATCACATGATTTCTGACCCACAACCACCTACCACTCCAGCAGCAGCATCTCGCAGCAGAACCCGGGGCCCATGGCTGCGAGAATGCTCTTTGTTCCCGGCGCTGGACGCCGGTGCTTCATCACTTCATCGAGCACTACCAGCACCGATGCCGACGACAAATTTCCCACACGCCGCAGCGCCTCCCACGAGACCTCCAGCGCAGCACGCTCCAATCCCAGCGCCTCTGCCGTGGCGTCCAGCACCTTCGGTCCGCCGGTATGCATGATCCAGGAACCGATGTCCCTGCGGGTTAGACCCTGCGAGGCGAGAAACGCATCCACATCGCGGCCCAGGTTCTCGCGCACGACCTTCGGAACATCGGGCGAGAGCACAATGTTGAAGCCCTTCTCCGAAATATCCCAGCCCATCACATCTTCCGTGTCGGGATAGAAAACGCACTGGTTCGCCAGAATGCGTGGTCCGCAGCGTGGGCTGCGATGAGGCACCTCGTCGCCCGCCACCAGAACGGCGACCGCACCGTCGCCGAACAGCCCTGACGAGATCAGGTTGGCGACGGACATGTCGTCGCGCTGCCATGTCAGCGAACACAGCTCCACAGAAAGCAGCGCCGCCACCTGATCCGGATGCGCACGCACGTAGTCTGCCGCGCGCGCCAGGCCTGCCGCTCCCGCGACACAGCCCAGCCCGAAGATCGGGTTGCGCCGGATGTTCCGGTTCAGTCCCATCCGGTTCACCAGGCGTGCATCGATCGAGGGACTCGCGACCCCGGTCACCGTCACGAAGAAAATCGCGCCGATCTCCTCGTTGCGCAGTCCGGCCTGCTTCAGCGTGCAATGGATCGCGCGCTCGCCCAGTTCCTGTGCCACTTCAATCCAGACATCGTTGACCTTTCCCCACGTGTCCAGAGCGCGATATTGGTCGAGCGGCCGCGAAAAATGCCGTCCTTCGACGCCCGTGCGCGAATGCAGGCGCTCCAGAACGGCCGCAACCTGGGGATCCTCTCCCCAGAACGAAAGCAGCGCATCGATTACTTCGCGCTGAGAATAGTAATGAGGCGGGTAAGCCGCCGACGTGCTCAGAATCTGCATGACTCTCTCTGCTTCAGGATTTGTTCCTTGCTCGTTGGCCCGCAAAAGGTCTGTCTTTATGGTGCGCGGGATGCGTCGTCCCGCTTGTCACCCAAAGGTCATTGCGACGTCAGCACGTCGCTCGCGGTTCGTTCCGGTTCGCCCCGTGGCTCTGCCAGCGGAAGTTCAACCACGATGTGTGCTCCACCGCCGGACCGGTTCTCTGCGAAGGCACGGCCGCCATGGACCAGCGCAACCGCACTGACGAAGGCCAGCCCCAGCCCATGGCCTTCCGACGCATCACCCTTCACAAACCGCTGAAACACACGCGGCAGCAGCTCCGCCGGGAAGCCAGGCCCGTTATCCTCCACCGTGATGCAGGCCATGCCGTCTCCCTGCGAAAGCTCCACGGAAACACGCGCGCCCGTTCCCGCGTAGCGCAGCTCGTTTTCCATCAGATTCGACAGCATACGCGTGCACAGCGACACGTCGGCTCCCACCTGCACCGCAGCCGGCGCATTCACTGCCAGCTGTTGCTGATGATCCGCGAATGCAGGTGCATACAACTCCGTTACGCGCCGCACCAGGTCCGCCAGATCAATCCTCTCCTTACGCAACCGGAGCGCGCCGGCGTCGGCCTCTGCCAGATCCAGCGATGTCGTGATCACTTCCGAGAGCCGGTCGAGATGATCGATGGCCCTCGCCACCAGCTCCGCCGACTGCTCCCGGTCATCGAGCGACAGCGCGATCTCCAGGCTGCCACGCACTGACGTAATCGGGCTCTTCAAATCGTGCGCCACGGAATCGGTCAGCGTGCGCAGCTGATTTACCGATGCCGAGATGCGGTCCAGCATGTTGTTAAACGTTGCCGCCAGGCGCGATACCTCGTCCTGCGGAGGCCCTGCGGGAACTCGGGTGCTCAAATCGCCTGGCCGGATGCTCGCGGCCGCGCTTGTAATGGCATCTACGCGGTGCAGCATGCGGCGCAGCCCCACGAGCGTGATCAGAAATCCAAACGCGACCATTGCGATCCAGCCGAGAAAGAACCGGGCCAGCAGCTGCCGCAGCATGTGCGTCCCGGTTGCATCCAGCAGCCCCAGATAAAGGCGGCCGTTTCCCGGGCTCATGTCGACCGCTACTACGCGAAACGGCGTGCCCCATCCGCGTACGCTGAGCGAAACGGCTCGCGCGGAGGGGATACTCGCCGACTGCAGCGCGTTCAGGAAATCTCCGCTGTCACCCGGCCCAACCCAAACGGGCTCATGGGTCGGGCTGCCGGTCTGCGCGAAGAAAACCGTGTTTCCGGCGACGCGTCCGCCTTCGCCCGTGTAGGAAACCTCCTGCGAAGCCAGCTCCGCCACTTCTTCGACGATGCGGTCGTAAAGAGCATCGCGCGGCGTGTTCAGCGCCACCTGCTTCAGTGTTTCGCTTTCGCCCAGCAGCCAGGAGTCGCTGCGCTCCCTCACGGTGCGCGCCACCAGCAAATACATCACCAGGAAGACCGCAGCGCAGCCGGCGGCAAACACGATGGTGCTGCGCAGCGCGAGACGCCATGCCGCTGTCCGATAAAACGATCTGCCGACTTGCTTCAGCATCTCCGCTGCTAATCCCTCAGCAAGTAACCTACGCCGCGGATCGTGCGGATCAGCGGGCGCTCCGAATCGCGGTCGACCTTGTTCCGAAGCCGGTGGATATGCACGTCGACAATGTTCGTCGACGTGTCGATGCGCATCTTCCACACGTGATCCAGCACCATGGCGCGCGTCACCACCCGCCCTGCGTTGCGGCACAGGTACTCGAGCAGGGCAAACTCCTGCTGCGTTAGTTGCAGTTCGTTGCTGCCGCGTCGAGCCTCGCGCCGGATTAAGTCAATCTCCAGATCCGCCACCCGCAGCCGCGTCGTCTCCGACTGCCCCGGCGTGCTGCGCCGCAAAAGCGCCCTTAACCGCGCCTGCAGTTCGGCCACCGCGAAGGGCTTCGTCATGTAGTCGTCGCCGCCCTTTTCGAGGCCCAGCACCCGCTCGTCGACTGAACGCCGCGCCGAAAGAATCAGCACCGGAGACGTGACACCCTGCGACCGCAGCCGCTGAATCAACTCCAGTCCGTCGATATCCGGCAGCGTCAGGTCCACGACCATGGCGTCATGCACGCCTTCGAGCGCCATCTTCTCTGCCTGGCTGCCCTGCGCGCACGCATCGACGCGAAAGCCCGACTCCGCCAGCGCCCGCGTCAGAAACTCGCGGATCGTATTGTCATCCTCCACCACCAGCACACGCATCGGTTCTCCTCAAATGCGAGCAGCCTTTGCCGCCAGCGCCAGCGCATCCTGCCAGAATCGCGTCGAGGAGTGCACCACCTCCAGCACGCGATCCAGCGCCGCAGCAAAGTGCTCAAGACTTTCATGGGAAGCATTCAGGGGAGGAGCGGCTTTCAGCACGAGGAAGTTGTTGCCGCAGATTTGGGTCAAAATGCCATGCTCACGGAACAGGCGCATCACCAGCATCTGCCCGAAGAGCGCCGGATGTACCTTCTGAAATGCCTGGAAGGAGAGGCGCATCGCCAGCGAGCGCGGCGCCTGAAAAACAATACCGCTGAAGAATCCCATGCCGCGCACCTCGGCGACCATCTCGTAACCGCCGAGCCGCTCGCGGAGCCGCTGCCGGAACTTCTCGCCCACGTGCAGCGCGCGCCTGGCCAGATCTTCGTCTTCGAGCACATCCAGCATCGCCAGCCCTGCCCGCATCGCCAGACTATTTTCGCTGTACGTCGATGTGTGGACGATCGCTCGCCGCAGCGAGTTGTACACCGAATCGTAGATCGCGTCCGTCATCAGCACCGCGCCGCTGGGCACCAGGCCGCCGCTCAGGGCCTTCGCCAGGATCACCATGTCCGGCTCGATCCCATAGTGATGACTCGCCAGGAAACTGCCGGTCCGCCCCAGCCCGGTCTGGACCTCATCCATCACCAGCAGCGTGCCGTACTTCCGGCACAGCGCCTGCGCGTCCTGCAAGTATTTCGCCGCCGGGATCACGATGCCGCCCTCGCCCTGCATCGGCTCCAGGATCAGCGCCGCGTACTTCTTCGTTGCCAGCTGTTTCTCGAGCGCCTGCAGATCGCCGAAGTCCGCGAACTCCACGCCCGGAATCAGCGGGCCGAATCCGTCCGACCAGAAGCCATGATCCATCAGCGCCAGCGCGCCGCATGTCAGCCCATGGAAAGCTCCCCGCGCTGCCAGCAATCCGTTGCGCCCGGTTTGCGCACGGGAAAATTTGATCGCCGTCTCCACGCCTTCACTGCCGGAGCTGCAGAAATACACCTTCTTCAACTGCCCGCCGGCCCGCGCGCAGAGCCGCTCCGCCAACTCGCCCGCCGTCGCCGCCACGTGGCTCTGCAGCATCGATGGCCCGTAGCTCTCCAGCTCGCGGTGCAGGCAATCGACGATGTACGGATGATTGTGCCCGGCGTTGTAAACGCAATAGCCGGAGAGGAAATCCAGAACCGTCCGCCCGTCCGCTGTCCGCAGCTTCTCGCCGCGGCACTCCACGTATTCGGCGTCCATTTCCAGCAGGTTCAGCAGCCGCGCCCACTGGGGATTCACATGCGCGGCATACGCGCACCGCCCCGTCGCCTCGGCAACCGAGGTCTCAGCCAATTTCATGCAGGATGTCTCTCTTCTAAGACTACTCTCGCGCCGCGGCCGCCGGCTTGCCTGATGATTACAAACCCTTCATTCTGTTCGCTCTTTTGGGTTCCGTGTTTGGACTCGCAGTGCTGAAGTTGGTGAGCAGTCAGACAGAAAAGACGCCGTCCCGTGGCCGGGAGGCGCCGCAGTTTCTCTGTTTTCAGGTATTTACCAAGACGATAATAGGGGACGCCGCCCAGGTCGGCTTATTTGCTTCCTCCTCAGCCTTATCGCTGCTCCAATCCCCTTCACATCCCGCACCCACTCCGGCAGGATCACTGACATGGCCAGGCCCTCCGTCTTGCACAACAGCCCCAGCACGAGAGAGACCCGCAGCAGCAATCCGCCTCCCCCCGTCGCGAACGCAATCAGAACCGCGATCGCCATCACCAGCCCCCATGCTTTCGCCAGATACGAGTGATAGCTCGCCGGTTTGCCGAACTTTGCGAAGTCCAGCGCATAGTGCGCCAGCTCCATCCCGACCACAAGCATCAGCAGCCCGGCATTCTCCCGCAGCGCCGCAGACCGCCCAAACCACAACGCCACACCCACGCAAACATAAAACACCGTATCCGCGATCGAGTCGAAGAGCCGCACGCCGGCCGTATCGCACTTCCAGCGCCGCGCCAGCACGCCGTCGTAGATGTCCGACAGCAGCGCGCTCACCACCAGCGCCGCCAGCCCGGCGCCGCTCCAGTTGCAGCGCTCTCCGAAAATGACCACCGGACCCAGCGCAGCGCGCGCCGAAGCCATCAACCAGGGGATGTGCCGTTTCGTAACCAGCATTGCGATCTCCCATCAGCAGATCTGCTGACAGGAGCATCGTCCGTCAACGTCGACGCGACCGGTGCGCCGCTGAGGACACTTTCGTAAGTGTCACAGGCCGAAGCAGCGCGCAACCTCAGCCTTCAGCGAATCGGCCACGATCGGGAAAACCACCACCTGCTTCTTGCCGGCCAGTTCAGGCAGCTTCGCCGTCGCCGCGTCGCACAGGATAATCGCCGCCTGCGATAGTCCCCGCCGCCAGTCCGCTTCGCGGGCATCGCGGAAGAGCAGTGCCTCGGCCGGCAATCCCGCCGCGATCAGCATGGTCCTCGCTGTGTTCAGAAACTCAGGCCAGCGTGATACGACCCCAACCAGATGCCCCTGCGGCGCCGGCAGCCATGGCGCCAGCCAGTTGTTGGCGGACCGGATCGGCAACAGCACCAGCTCCGCTCCTGCCCACAGCGCGGCGCGCACCTTGCTCTCCTGGCTCGGCCTGCACAGATACACCGCCGGGCTGCCATCCTGCACTCCGCAGGCTTCCAGGCCGCAGGCGCTCACCGGCACCGAAACCAGCGCTCTCAGTTCCTCCAGCAGAATCTCCCGAGCCTCCGCATCCGGATCCACCAGCACGAGCCACTCCGGACGCGGCGCCGCCGCCCACTCCGCCAGCCTTCGCCGGATTGTCTCGTCGCCGATCTTCAGTTCGCGCATGTCGCGCAGGAATCCGCCGAACCGTTCCTCGAGCACCTGCTCCGCCGTCGCGGTCGCCTGCCTCCGTGCGCTAACATACACGCCGCTGCCGTGCCGCTGCTCCGTCCATCCAGTGCGCTCCAGCTCGCGATAGCCCGCGCTGATGGTGTTCGGATGCAGACCAAACCGCCGTGCCAGCTCGCGCGTGCTGGGCAGGCGGTCGCCGGGGCGCAGTTCGCCCGACAGAATCGCAAGCGTCACCTGCGTGACAAGCTGACGGTACACAGGCACTTCACTGCTGGAGCTGAACCAGAGCCTCATAACGGTGTCCGCAACAGGAGTTGAATGATTCTAGCTCGCCGCCGATTTTGCCCCGGGTTACTACCGGAGAACAGGCGCCGGATCGCCCGCGAAGAGAGCGCGAATCAGCCTTCCGGCGGGTGATACGATCAGCAAAAAGTGATCCTCGCCATCCAGACCGGGCACATGCTGGCCTACGGCCGCATTGAGCAAATGCTCATCACCAGCGGCGCTGCGGGACGCCTCCTGCTTGCTGCCGGACTGGGCGCCGCCATCGGCGTCGATCGCGAGCTGCACCACCGGCCCTCGGGCGTCCGCACCAACGTGCTTATCTGCTTTGGCGCGGCGATGTTCACGTTTCTGTCCGTGCTGATTGCGGGAGACACCAGCCCCAACCGCGGCCAGATCGCCTCGAACATCGTCCAGGGTATCGGTTTTCTGGGCGCCGGCCTCATCCTGCACCAGCGCGATCGCGTCAGCGGGCTCACCTCAGCCGCCACAGTCTGGGCCGTCGCCTCCATCGGCATGGCGTGCGGCGCCGGCCTCTACGTGCCGGCCTTCTTCGCTACCATCCTGGTTCTGATCGTCCTCGAACTCGTCCGCCTGCTTGAGTACCGCGCCAATCTCAAGCTCTACTCGGTTACATACGAGGTCCGCGGCTCCGACCCGATGCGTATGACGCTTTCTCTCCTCCACGTCATGGATCGCCACCATCGCCAGCTGAAAGACCTGGAGAACGACCCAATCGGCGAACTCGCGCGCGTCAGCTTTCCCGTTGCCGCCAATCAGCGTACGCACACGCGCCTGCTCGGCGAACTCAGGGCTGCGCCCGACATTCAGAGCGTTGCCGCGTTCCGCGATCCGGAGGACGAATGACACGATTCGCCAAAGCGCATGCGTGCGGGAACGACTTCCTAGTCGTCGAAGGTGCCTGCGATCCCGCTCTCGCCAAAAAGCTCTGCGAACGCCACACGGGCATCGGCGCGGATGGCGTTGAGTTCTTCGAGCAAACCGGCCCGCTTGCCGGTCGCATTCGCCTCGCGAACTCCGACGGCAGCATCGCCGAAATTTCCGGCAACGGCACGCGCTGTGTTGCCGCATGGCTGGCCCATCGCGAGCAGGCAGGCGCCGGTGACGAGATCACCCTGGATACCGATGCCGGCGCGCGCTCCTGCCGTATCGTCGAATGCAGAGGCAGCCACTTTCAGATTGCCGCGGCGATGGGCATTCCAACAGTCACCCAGGCTCAGGTCACCCTGCCGGACAAATCGCTGGTGTACGGCATTCAGATTTCCACCGGCAATCCGCATTTTGTGATCGTCGTCAACGACGAGAATTTCCGCGCGCACAATCGCGGCTGGACCGAGATCGGCCGCGAACTCTGCGCCCACGAGCAGTTCCCGCAGCAGACCAATGTTGAATTCGTTCGCCTCATCAGCGCCGGCGAAATCGAAATCCGTATTTTCGAGCGGGGCGTCGGCCCGACTACTTCGTCGGGCACCGGCACCTGCGCGTCGGCCGCGGCGGCCATCGCATTCTGCGGGGGAAAGTCGCCCATGACCGTGCGCGCGCCCGGGGGATCGCAGACGGTCGAGTGGTCAGGTCCCGGCACGGAAATCATTCTCACCGGCCCTGCCGACCTCATCGCCGCAGGCGAGGTTCTGCTTGGCTGACACGTTGCTCAGACCGCCGGCCGTCGCACCCGGCTCCCGCATCGTGGTGGTCTCGCCCGCTTCCGCGGCGCAGCCGGATCGCATCACACGCGGCATCGAGGCCCTTCGCGCGCTCGGCTACGACGCCGTCGCCTCACCGCACGCGTGCGGCAAGCATCCGCCGTATTTCTCCGGAACCATCGACGAGCGAATCTCAGATCTGCACTGCGCTTTCGCCGATCCATCCGTTGCAGCCATTATTTGTACCCGCGGCGGTTACGGATCCAATTACCTTCTCGACCGCCTTGACCTCGACCTGATCCGCCGCCATCCCAAACCGTTCTTCGCTTACAGCGACCACACCGGCGTTCAAACCTGGCTGCTCGATCAGCTCGGTCTCGTCGCGTTTCACGGACCGATGGCCGCAGCCGACTTCTCCGTTCCCGACGGCGTCCATCTTAGCAGTTTCCATGCCGCGATCACCGGCGGCCTCGTTCAGGCCGGAGCAGAGCAGGGGATCCGCGTCCTGCGCCCCGGCCGCGCCCGCGGCACGCTGTACGGCGGCTGCCTCAGCCTGCTCACCGCCGCACTCGGCACGCCCTATGCGCCGCAGACCGAAGGCAAGCTGCTTTTCCTGGAGGACATCGGCGCCAAGCCCTACCAGATCGACCGCATGCTCCGGCACCTCATTCTCGCCGGCAAACTCGAAGGCGTACGCGGCTTCATCTTCGGCGAGATGCTCCACTGCGTCTCGCCCGGAGCCGATCCGAACCTCGTTGAAGACGTCATCCTCCACGTGCTCGCCGACTTCGACGTTCCGATCGCGATCGGCCTTCGCTCTGGTCATGTCTCATTCGGCAATGTCACTCTGCCGCTGGGCATCGAGGCCGAACTCGACGTCAGCGGCGAATCTCCAACTCTTCGCACACTCGAACCCGCAGTATCCCCCATCGATCATGCAGCCTAAGCACATCCATCTCATCGGCATCTGCGGCACCGCCATGGCCTCGCTGGCCGGACTTCTCCAGCTCAAAGGACATCGCGTCACCGGCTCCGATCAGGCCGCCTACCCGCCCATGTCCGATCTGCTCCGCGAACTCGGCATTCCCATCGCCGAGCCTTTTGCCGAGGCGAACCTCCAGCCCCAACCCGACCTCGTCATTGTCGGCAACGCGATCTCACGAGGCAACCTGGAGCTCGAGTA
>DASYYN010000291.1:0-3356 GCA_035933815.1 Acidobacteriaceae bacterium | reverse complement strand
CGCTGCCCCTGTTGCCCAAACAGATACACGACATGGTTACCAAAGATACTGAAGAAAGCTCTTGACGCGTGAACGCTGTAACGCTTACAGTTGTTTTGCGATGAAGACATATACCCAGGAAGACGTACTGAGAGCGATCCGGGAGGAAGTCGAAGGGTCATCGATTCGACAGACTGCCGCTCGGGTTGGTTGCAGTGCGGCGTTTCTGAGCGAGGTCCTCCGCGGCACCCGGCTCATTAGTGGGTCGCTTGCCAGGGCATTCGGCTTTGAACGCGAGATGGAAGTGATTCGAGAAGTAAAGCTTCGCTTCCGCAAGATCGCGTAGGTTTTCCTGCTGTGTGAGCACTCGGGTACGACCGAGGGATTGAGCAAGACGACCTAAGGATTCATAACCCCAAGGTCGATGGTTCGATTCCATCCGCCGCCACCAGATCCGAACAGATACAAATCTCACGAGGTCCCTCCCTGCGGTCGGGATTTCGCCTGCGGGCTCAGACGCCCGCAAGACGGCTCAAGTTTCGATTCCATCCGCCGCCACCAGATCCGACAACCAGAGATCAGATCACGCGCGAGCGGCGTCGAACCGTCACTCCGGCAGCGTGTGCACGGCCGCCGGCAATTGCGAAGCGAACTGCAGCACGTCCGAGCGGAGCGCCTTCGCTTGCGTGGGATCGACGGCATAGAAGCTGACATACACGTCGCCAACGATGGTGGGATCGGGAATGTACCAGCGCGCCACGCGCACCCAGCTGCGCGGCAGAGGCGGCCCGCCGATTTCAATGGGCATGGGATCGCCGAACCAGCGGTCGTATGCGATGGCAATCTGAACGTGCTGCGCGGCGGTATCCCTGTCCAGGAAGCCGGTGGTGTATCCGCCGGAACGGCGAGCGGCGAAGATTTCGGGATTGGCGAGGCCGACGAAATCGTAGCAGTGGATATTGCTGACGTAGTTGATCGCGCCGATGTCGTTGGCGGCGACGACTCCGTTCGGATAGTACCGCTCAACGAATCGCGCCATCTGCCACTGCCTCAGGTAAATGTTGCGCGCGATGCGCGGCACCATGTGCATCTGCGCCAGGCTGAGCAGCACAAAGAGACCGCCTGCGGCGAGGATCGCGAAATAAATTGCGAGAAACGCCTGTTTTGGAAGAATGCGCTGAAGCTCGGGAAAAGCGGTAGCCAGAAGGACGATTCCTGCACCAAAGAGCCAGGAATCGTAACGGTAGTACATGCCCACCTGCGCCAGGGTGATCTGGAAGCACCCAGCGACGAGGACGAGCAGGAGCGGCACAGCGCGGCGCCGATCGCGCAGCGCGAATACAGCAGCGACCACTGCGATAATGCCCAGCACCCAGAAGAGCTGAGTTCCATCGTGATAATTGCTGGCGATCCTCGCGGCGACGTTAGCCGCCATGTGCGACAGAGAAGGATGGTCGCCCTGCGCACCTTTCAGGGCGACAGAGTTGGGCAGCCAGTATCCGCCGTGAGCCAGGGAAAACGCTGCATAGCCGCATACCGGCACGGCGGCGCCGATACTGATGGCCAGCAGCGGCTCCCAGCGTCGCGTGGCCAGCAAAATGCAGCCGGCGGGAAAAACGAGGAACAGCGCTTCGTAGCGCGCGGACACCATGAGGGCCGTGAGGAGGCCGAACAGAAACAGCTGCTTCGCGGAGATTCTCTCCGTCGCATCCGGCAGGAAATATCCCAGGAACAGCAGCGTCAGCAGCAGGTGCAGCGAGTGCTCCATGCCAATGATGCCGACGACAAACAGAGGGACAAACAGAACGAAAAGAATGAGCGCTAAGGTCCGCTGCTTTGCGTTCAGAAAGGGAACGAGCAGGCGCTCTGCCGCGAAGATCGACAGCAGGCCGAAGACCCAGGAGAGCACCAGCGGGGCGAAACGGTTGACGCCGAATATCCGGTAAGCGGCGGCGACGAGCAGCGGAAAGATGGGCGATGAGTTCGAGGAACTAAACGCCCAGGGCGTTACTCCCCAGACACCACGCAGGGCTAGGTTTTTCGCCATGGCCATGGTGATGTAGGTGTCGTCCATGGCGTAGATGAAGTGGTGCTCGCAGTAGATCCAGGATGCGACCAGCAGCGCGGCTGTGCACACGGCGTAGAGACCTGCGGCGATGAGCGCCGGGGAATACTTCGCCGTTGTTCCGGCCGCTTGTGTGGGAGCGGCGGACTCTGCCTGGCCTGTCTGGAGGAGCATTGCGTTAAGAGTCTAGCAGCGAATTGCCGGATGAGTTATCCCCCAAATGGTTCGCGCCTGCCTGCAAACAGGCAAAAGAAAGGCCCCGCCGCGAGGACGGGGCGTGAGCAAAATTTCTGGCGTTCAGTTTACCGGCCGTGACCACCGCCAACCCGAGCACCTCCGTGGAATCCGCCGAAGCCGGCGCCACCATGGAAGCTGCCCATTGAGCCACCAGAGCGGAAGGCGTTCCCGCGAAAGCCGCCTTGGCCGTCACTCATTCCCGCATGACCACTCACTCCGGGGTTCGGGCCAAAATGGCCGCGCGGCAGGTTGAGCGGGCCATGCGGGCCAACCCAGTGGGTTCCGCCGACATAGCCCCCGTAGCCCCAGCCCGGATAGCCCCAGCCTGGATAGCCCCAGCCCGGATAGCTCCATCCGAGCCCAGCTCCGCCGAGCGGATAGTAAGCCCATCCGAACGGGCTATAGAACGGGGAGGGCCCGATGAAGGTGTAGCCCAGCGTCCACGGATCCCAGTACCAGCCGGGTGCGTAGGTGGGGCCGTAGTTGCCGGCGATCTGTGCGTTGGCCTGCGACAGGTAATCGGAACGCAGGCTGCTCCAGCGATACAGCCCCGAGTTCTCCTGCGCTTTGGCGTTGAACTTCACCGGCTTCTGCGTGACACCCTCGGACAGATTCAGGTCATGATCCTTCTTTACCGCCACGAACTTGCCGTCGGGTTTGAGCGCCGCCGCTTGGCCGCTGAAGACCATCACGTCATCGCGGTTTGCATTGAACTCGTAGAGTCCCGGCTTGACCAGTTGCACCGGAACGTTGTTCTCGAGCACGTGCACGTCATTTTCTTTGAAGATCTGATCCGCCTCGACCGCAGCGTCTCCGCGCTCGAGGGCGATGCTGGTGTTGGTCAGCTCAGGGCTCACCATTTTCGCGGCGCTGTCGTGACCCAGGCGGAAGTAGACGCCCGGCGTGAGCAGCACTTCAGCACGGCCGCTTGCAGTCGAGATGTTCTCTCCCGGCTGCAGAATGACCGAGCCGACCGACTGCTGGGTCACGGGCTGGCCATTCACCGAGACTGAGCCTTCTACATAATTGAGCGTCCCGGGCACGGCTGGACTCGCCGACCTGGGATTTTGCGTAT
>DASYYN010000220.1:0-13115 GCA_035933815.1 Acidobacteriaceae bacterium | reverse complement strand
CCCATCCCGGTGCTGGCCGTCGCCGCTGGAGTGATCGCGATCCTGATCGGAGGATGGCCGCGATGAAGCTTGGACTGATCGCAATGAGTGGAGTGCGGGCGCATAACCCTGAACTGACAGCGCTGGGCCTGACGCTGCCCGGCTTTGTGGAGCGCAACAAGGTGATCGCGTCGCTGCCGAGCCTCGGGTTGCTGACGCTGGCCGGGCTGACGCCGCAGTCGGTCGACACGCATTACCTGGAGGTGCCGGACATCACGGCGGTCGACGGCGTGCCGGAGGAGTTCGACGTGGTGGCCATCTCCAGCTTCTCGGCGCAGATCGCCGAGGCGTATGCGCTGGCCGATCGCTACCGCGCGCTGGGGACGAAGGTGATTCTCGGCGGCCTGCACGTGAGCGCGGTTCCTGACGAGGCGGCGGCGCATGCCGATGCCGTGGTGATTGGCGAGGGCGAGCCGGTTTGGCCGCAGGTAATGGCCGATCTGCTGAGCTCGCCGCCGCGGCTGCAGGCGGTGTACGACGCGCGCGGGACGCCGTTTGACTTCAGCCGCTCGCCGATGCCGCGCTTCGATCTGCTGAAGATCGACAACTACAACCGGCTCACAGTGCAGACGCAGCGCGGGTGCCCGTTCCGCTGCGAGTTCTGCGCCGCGTCGATGCGGATCTCGCCGGTGTACAAGGTGAAGCCGGTGGCGCGGGTAATGGACGAGATCCACGCGATCAAGGAATTGTGGCGGCGGCCGTTTATCGAGTTTGCCGACGACAACACCTTCGTGAACAAGGCGCACTCGAAGCAGCTGATGCGCGCGCTGGCGCGGCAGGGCGTGCGCTGGTTCACAGAGAGCGACCTGGCGGTAGCGGACGATCCGGAGCTGCTGGCCATGATGAAGGATGCGGGATGCGCGGAGATCCTGATCGGCTTTGAGGGCACGACGTTCTCGGCGCTGAACGGCGTGGAGCAGCAGTCGAACTGGAAGGCGAAGAAGGTGGACCGCTACCTGGGGGCGATCCGCGCGATTCAGGACCACGGCATTCGCGTGAACGGCTGCTTCATTCTCGGGCTGGACGGGACAGGGACGGATTCGTTCGAAAGCGTGTGGAACTTCGTGCGCGCGAGCGGGCTCTACGACATTCAGATCACGGTGCAGACGGCGTTCCCGGCGACTCCGCTGTACGAGCGGCTGCGGCGCGAGGGGCGGGTTCTGCGCGAGAGCGCGTGGGAGCTGTGCACGCTCTTCGATGTGAACTTCCGGCCGTCGCACATGAGCGTGGCGGAGCTGGAGAGCGGATTTCGCGGGCTGATTTCGCTGATCTATTCGCAGGAGGAGACGCAGCGGCGGCGGACGAAGTTCTACAGGAATTACAGGGAGAAGCGGATGAGGGCGGTGGCTTGAGGGGAGGGTTGGGTGCCCCATGTCTCCAACGGCGGGAGACATGGGGCACCCAGGTTCGTTACGACCGCGAGGATTACTCCGCGGCGGACTCGTCGGCCTGCTTGATCTGGGCGACGGTCCAGGAGGGGTCGCCGACCTTGAAGCGGGCGAAGCGGCGCACGGTGATGTTCTCGCCGAGCTTGCCGACCTTCTGCGCGATCAGGTCCTTGATGTTGACGGACTGTTCCTTGATGAAGGGCTGCTCGAGCAGGCAAACTTCTTCGTAGAACTTGCCCATCTTGCCTTCGACGATCTTCTCGACGACGTTGGCGGGCTTGCCCATGGCGGCGGTCTGCGCGCGGTAGATCTCCTTCTCGCGCTCCAGGTCCTCGGGGGTCACGTCTTCGCGGCGGATGTAACGCGGGTCCGTCGCGGCGATGTGCATGGCGATGTCCTTGAGCAGCTCCTGGAAATCTTCGGTGCGCGCCACGAAGTCGGACTCGCAGTTGACCTCAACGAGCACGCCGATCTTGCCGCCGGCATGGATGTACTGGCCCACGGCGCCCTCTTTGGTGGTGCGCGAAGCCTTTTTCTGCGCGGAGGCCATGCCCCGCTTGCGCAGAACGACGAACGCGTCTTCCATATTGCCCTTGGTTTCCTGCAGGGCCTTGAGGCAGTCGCCCATGGGAGCGCCGGACTTCTCGCGCAGCTCCTTCACCAGCTTTGCATCGATCTTTTCAGTCACAGTAGACATTTCCTTCTCCTTCAATCTTTTCATCCCAGGCGGGTCGCGTCCACCTCAGGGGCTAAAGCCCCGTGTTGTTGGGGCTCCTTGCGGCACGACTGAAGTCGTGCCCTGACACAAAGCAATTCGTGGCACACAAAAAGCGTGGCCCCGGATGACGGCAGCCACGCTTTTGGCATTCGCGGGCCGTCCCGCGCGGATTCTTTAGTAGCCGGTTTCGGCAGCCTCGGCTTCGTCGAGAGCCGCGACGATGGCGGGCGCCTTGCGGATACCGCCGCCGAGCGCCGCTTCGAGATCGAGGTCTTCATTCTCGGGAGCCGGTTCCGCGGCTGGTGCGCCTTCGGCCGTCACGCCAGGTTCGGCGGCCACGCCGGCCAACTCGCCAACGAACTGCTTGTCGCCCACAGCCGCAGCACCTTCGACCACTGAGTCGGCAATCTTCGAGGTGAAGAGGCGGATGGCGCGCAGCGCGTCGTCGTTGCCCGGGATGACGTAGTCGACCACGGTGGGATCGCAGTTCGTGTCCACGACGGCGACCACCGGGATGCCGAGCTTGCGAGCTTCCTTCACAGCGATGGCTTCGTTCGACGAGTCGACGACGAAGATGGCGTCGGGCAGGCGGCGCATGGCCTTGATGCCGGCGAGGTTCGCCTGCAGGTGTTTGCGCTCGCGCTCGAGCCGGATGACTTCCTTCTTGGTCAGCAGGTCGTAGCGGCCGTCGGTGGCCATATCATCCAGTTCCTGAAGGCGCTTCACCGACTTCTGCACGGTCACCCAGTTGGTCAGCAGTCCACCGAGCCAGCGCTGGTTGATGTAGAACATGCCGCAGCGCGTGGCTTCTTCGGCGATGGCGTCCTGCGCCTGCCGCTTGGTGCCGACGAACATAATCACTTTGCCCTGGGTGGCGAGTTCGGTGACGAACTTCGACGCCTCCTTGAACATCTTCAGGGTCTTCTGCAGATCGATGATGTAAATGCCGTTGCGCTCGCCGAAGATATATTCCTTCATCCGCGGATCCCAGCGCTTGGTCTGATGCCCGAAGTGGACTCCCGCTTCGAGCAGCTCCTTCATGGTGATTGTGGCCAAACGACCTCCTCTTTGGACTGCATCCCGGCAGCGTTTCCGGGCCGGGATTTATGCTCGCCGCAGCGAGCAGATTTACTTCCAAAAAACAGGGGGTAGGGTTTAGGGGACAGGGTTTAGCAAAAAACCTTATCCCGGGTAGACCGAACCCAGAACTTTATCCAGCTCAAGCGACTAGCGCTTCGAGAACTGGAACCTCTTGCGCGCGCCCTTCTGACCGTACTTCTTACGTTCCTTCACGCGGGCGTCGCGGGTCAGCAGGCCTTCGGCCTTGAGCGCTTTCCGCAGCTCGGCGTTGAACTCGAGCAGCGCGCGGGCGATGCCCATCTTCACAGCATCGGCCTGAGCAGCCACGCCGCCGCCGGAAACCGTGGTGACCACGTCAAAGGTCGCGGCCGTGTCGCTGACCACCAGCGACTTCTTCGCCGCGACACGCTGCTGCTCGGTCACGAAGTAGGTTTCGAAGGCCTTGCCGTTCACCGCAAAGTTGCCGCTGCCGGGGCGCAGAAAGACGCGCGCAATCGCCGATTTCCGCCGTCCCGTGCCGTAATACTGAACCAGATCTGCCATGTATCGTCTTTGCCTCAGGGGCTAAAGCCCCTTGAATTTGTGCCGCTCTTCGGCACGGCTGAAGCCGTGCCCCTTCAAAACTTATGCCGAAACTTCCAGCGGCTCAGGTTTCTGGGCCGCGTGCGGATGCTTGTCGTCGCGGTAGACGTTGAGCTTGGTCGCCATCTTACGGCCGAGCTTCGTCTTGGGCAGCATGCCCTTGATCGCCTCTTCCACTACCTTCTCGGGGCGGCGCTCAATCAGCCGGATGAACGACTCTTCGCGCAGGCCGCCGGGGAATCCGGTGTAGCGGCGATACTGTTTGCTCTGTGCCTTAAGTCCCGTCAGCCGGA
This sequence comes from Acidobacteriaceae bacterium, assembly GCA_035933815.1. Taxonomy (GTDB): domain Bacteria; phylum Acidobacteriota; class Terriglobia; order Terriglobales; family Acidobacteriaceae; genus Palsa-343. Next base: position 9,015 of record DASYYN010000220.1, on the reverse strand, counting down.
CTTTCGCGGCGTTGATCACGATGACGTGGTCGCCCATATCGAGGAAGGGCGTGTATTTCGGGTTCCGCTTGCCGCTCAGCACGCTGGCCGCTTCGGTGGCCAGCCGGCCCAGCGTTTTCCCGCTGGCATCGACGACAAACCACTTGCGGCTGATCTCGTGCGCGCTCGGAATATAGGTCGACATCTGTTTCGTACTCTCCCTCGCAAACTGGCAAAAACTCAAAAATCCCGCACGCAACACCGGACCCGCGGCTTAAAAACTCTTCCGCGGCTAACTGATGCTGTACGCGTGAGTTGGCGCAGATTAACGTTAAGAGGAACCCGTCCAGAATCGGTCCAGATTGTTCAGGTTCCCGCACGCAGCCACTATCCGGCGATCAGGCACGGAGAGGCGTACGCACACTGCGCAAGGACTTCAGAATACGGGAATTCCGGCGGGGAGTCAATGTGGATTGGGCCATTTCCAGGCCCGAAAAAGAAGGCGGGAGAGGCTTTGGGCTCTCCCGCTTTCAGTTTACTGGCAGCTCGAGAATGCCAGCGCCGGGACGGTTACGGTTGTCGAGGCCAGCGGGGTGACCGCCGCGGTCGACATCACTTCCGCCGGCGTTGCCACCGAGCAGTCGCGCGTCGTCGAAGACGAAGCCTCGAACGCAATCGCATCCGCCGTGTACGCCGCCGCAGAAATCTGCACCAGCGACGGTCCGCTCGATGCCCATGCACCCACGTAAGCGGCCGATACCGGCATCGCAGCCGTGTAGGTTACGCAGTCGGTGTTCGTCGGGCAGGGATTCGTGGTGGTTCCGGCAACCGTAGCCAGCGACAGCAGCGTGCCCGACTGGGTCGTGTTCGGCAGCAGCGGAATGGTGACGCTAAAGCCAGTCGAGATCTGCTGCAGGAAGCCAAGCTGCACCAGAACCGGCACTCCGGCGGAAGTACCCGCAGACGTCACCATGCCACTGAGCGTGGTAGCCGCGGTCGGCCCTTGCAGACTGACCTTTCCGATCGTGTCTCCGGGGCTGACGCCAGTGATCACAACCGGAGCGTAGGCCATGCCACCGGTCGTCTCGGCGACGATCACCATGTCATAAGTACCGGCTGGCAGCGGGCAGAAAACGAAGCCACCGGAGCTGTCAGTGCTGGTGCTCATGAAAATGCGATCGACGCCCGTCGAATCCTTCTGCTCGAGAGAGACAGTGACCATGCCGTTGATCGGCGTGCCCGTCGCTTTGTCGAGAATGGTGCCGTTAATCGAAGATGCGGTCGCCGTAATCTCGCCGGCATGGAGCACCGGCTTCAGCCGAAACTTCCCATTGCCTTCGGCGACGATCGAGACGCAGGTGTTGAAGTCGATGTCGAGGTCTTTGGTCTGACCTGCTGCAACCGTGAACTTGCCGGAGGAAATCTGGCTGGTGGGGATCTTGATGCCGGTCTGGGCCTCGCTGGAGAGCTGCAGTTCGTCCTGGCTGCCGTCGTTCATCACGACGCAGTTCACGCCGCTGGTGCAGTGATTGCCAGTGATGGTAGCGCTGTTCGGAGCCAGCATCACCCGAAACTGCTGGTAACTGCCGGCCTGGATCTCCTGGGTTGCGCCGAGAGTCGCCAGGAAGCACTGGTTGTCGGCGATCCCGAGCAGGTTGATCTGTTTTGGCGAAAGGCCGGGTGTCAGGTCGACAAAACTGGAGTCGTTATCGCCCGCATTGGCGTTCGTGCTGGCCTTAACGTCTGTAATCGTTACCCACACCTGGGAAAAAGGTCCATTCGGCGCCTCGCACGTGGCGGGGTCGCTCAGCATCACGTTGACCTTGCCGGATCCGCTGGAAGGAGTGCCAGTTACGCCGCAACCGATCGCAATCAGACCGGCCAAAAGACCTGCGGCAATCAACAGGCGGTAGACGGAGCGCATCGTACACCTCCGAAAGTATCTGGAAACTGCTGCCCATGAGGAGCACGCAATATGCCAAATCCAGTGCCGATGCTACTTTGGCGCGTTCGACAAGTCAAAGGATTTGAATAAGTTACCTTAGTACCTGCATCCGCCTGTTCATGCCTCGGGAGGAGGTAACATGGCCCGCGCCGGGTTTTCATCTGGTTTCCTGGACCGGAATCTGCAGGCATCGTGGGTTGTTTCAGGCAGCCGAACGCGTCAAACTGAAGACGGAATCGAGAAGGAATGCCGAGAGACTTTATTGAACTGCAGCGCGAACCGTTTGGAAAATCCTTCGGCGGATCGATCGTTCTGCATGTGGGGTTCGTGGCTGCGCTCAGCCTGACGATGTGGATCAACAGCCGGATCAGGGGCAATCAGTGGGGCAACAATGCGCCTCCGGGCGCCGTTCAGGCGACGCTGGTGAGTTCAGCGCCCAGCGTCCCCCTGCCCAACGTGACGCCGCCAACTCCGAACGTGCTGGCCACGCAGGAGCCCAGCCCTTCCCCCGCTCCGCCGTCCAAGGCGACCATCCCCCTGCAGGAGCCGGATGCCATCCCGATTCCAACGCACGAGCTGAAGAGGCGCGAGGCGGAGAAGCCGCATCCGGCAGCGCCGAAGTACTCGCAGCCGACAAGCCAGCCGAACAGCGCGAGCTACGGCGAAGCGGGCCCGTCCAATCTGGCGCGCACCATGAATAGCACCACGGCGCACAACAACAGCCCTGTGAACGTGGCAGGCGGAGATTTCGCGGCGCGCTTTCCCTGGTACGTGGAAAAGATTCAGCGCATGGTGAGCCAGAACTGGTACACGCAGCAGATCGACACAAGCACACGAGTGGGCAGCCAGGCGAATGTGACCTTCACCATCAGCAGGGATGGACGCCCCTACAACATCCATCTCACCGCGCCGAGCCCCTCGGGGACGCTGAACACCACCGCCGTGCAGGCCGTGCAGCGCGTGGAAACTTTCGGCCCGTTGCCTGATCAGTACACAGGTAATAACGTTTCGGTGGAGTACACTTTCACTTACGATCAGCCGAAATGAGCAGCAGACGGCTACCGGCGTTGACGTGACACTTTTGCCACTGTCCAGAACGCAGATGGGAAGTCCCGGCAGGGAGATCGTCGCCTCCCGCGCAGCCCTGCCCTCCACGGGACATAATTCCGCGTCTCAATTTTTCCTCCCGGCCTCGCACCGCCGGCGATGGACGCACAAGGAAAACAAAACTGCATGATCCTGTCCTCCCCCAGGAAGTCTTTTGCCCTTTCAGTTTGGCTCGCGCTCGCATTCACAGCTTCTTCTCTCAGCCTGCACGCGCAGGACTGGGTGCACGTGACTACGAACCTGGGCAATGCCAAAGTTCGCATTGCAGCCGCCGATGTGAAGGCAGCGTCGGCCGATCCGCTGACCGCCCCGCTGAAATCCGCCTTCGATCAGACCCTCTATAACGATCTGCGCTACGCGGGCATCTTCGACGTCGTTTCGAAGAGCATGATCCCGAACGTGACGCCGGGCTCTCCGCAGGAAATCAGTCTGCCCACCTGGGCGGCCGCGCCGTCGAACGCGGCCTACGTGGCATTCGGCTCGCTGGCGGTGAACGCCGGACGTCTGACCGTCCAGGGATTTCTCGACGACACGCACAGCACGACCAATCCGCAGGTGCTCGGCAAGCAATATACCGACAACGCTTCCGTCGAGAACGCGCGTACGATCGCGCACCGGTTTGCCGATGAGATCATTCAGCAGCTTGGCGGAATCCCCGGTATTGCCCAGACGAAGATTTACTTTGTCTCGGCGCGCACCGGCCACAAAGAGATCTGGGTGATGGACTACGATGGGATGAACGAGCGGCAGCTCACGCATCTGGGGACGATCTCGCTGTCGCCGCGCGTCTCGCCCGACAATTCGCGGGTCGCGTTCAGTTCGCTGGGCAAGACCGGCTGGTCGATTCGGATGTACTCGCTGGATCTGGGACGGATCGTGGCCTTCCCCTCATGGGGCGGCACGACGGTTTCTCCGGCGTGGTCGAGCGACGGAACGAAGCTGGCCTTCTCGTCCGATCGCGGAGGCGACCCCGACATTTACGTCACAGACGCCTCCGGCATGAGCCCGCACCGCATCACCGCGTTTCGCGGACCGGATGTTTCTCCCACCTGGAATCCAAAGACGAATTCGCAGGTTGCGTGGGTCAGCGGGCGTACGAAGCTGCCGCAGATTTACGTCATGGACACGGACGGCGCGAATGTGACGCGGCTTACCGACGGCGGCTATGCGAGCGCGCCATCATGGTCGCCGAACGGGACCGTGCTGACCTTTGCGTGGAACCGCAGCTATGGCCCAGGCGCGCCAGGTGGCGAGGATATCTACATCATGAACATCGCCAGCAAGGCCTGGACCCAGCTCACGCACTCGGCAGGAGCCAACGATGCGCCCTCGTGGTCACCCGATGGGCGGCACATTGTCTTCCAGCGCGAGCAGGGCGGACATTCGGAGATCTGGATGATGCTGGCCGATGGAACGGACCAGCAGCAACTGACCCATGGCGGCGACAACACGATGCCGAACTGGAGTTGGAAGTAGTGACTTTCGTTTAGCGGACCGGGTGCAAATCTGAGCCGCTGCTGACCTTGGTACTTAAACTGAAATGCTCCTGAAGGAGGAGAGAAGTGCGAACGAAGAACCGCAATTCCCTGGTGCTGGCCGCGAGTCTAGCGGCGCTGATGGCTGTGGCTGGATGTCACCACAAGAAGACACCTCCGCTCCCGCCCCCGCCAGCTCCGACGCAGACACCGGCAGCACCAACGGCCACCATCAGCGCCAATCCGGACACCATCAACGCGGGCGACAGCTCCACTCTGACCTGGCAGACGACCAACGCAACGGATGTATCAATTGAAGGTCTCGGGCAGGTCGCTGTGTCGGGCACGCAGACTGTGAAGCCAACGCAGACGACGACCTATCACCTGATCGCCCACGGCGACGGGGGATCGGCCGACGCCACGGCGACGGTGACGGTGGGCGCGCCACCGCAACAGCAGCAGCCGCAGGAGACGAACCTCGACGAGAACGCCTTCGAACAGGCCGTCAAGCCGATCTACTACGACTACGACAGCTATGAGGTGCGTGCGGACGCGCAGAGCACGATTCAGGCGGATGCGAATTTCCTGAACCAGCACCCGAACGTGAAGGTAGTGGTCGGTGGCTACTGCGACGAGCGTGGCTCGACGGAGTACAACCTGGCGCTGGGGGAGAATCGCGCGAACGCCGCGAAGCAGGCGCTGGTGAATGCCGGCGTTTCTCCTGATCGTCTGCGTACCGTGAGCTACGGCAAGGAGAAGAGCTTCTGCAGCGAGCACAACGAAGCATGCTGGCAGCAGAACCGGCGTGCGCAGTTCTCGCTCGATCAGTAGCCGCGCCTAAGGGCCCTGATGCACTTCTCTCGGCAGGCCCGCTTTCCCGCAGATGCGGTGAGAGCGGGCCTCCGGCTCGTCATCAAATCCAGTTCACCGGGCCGCGATCAGGCCTGTAAGATTGAAGTCGAGCGCTTCCGGCGCTCATGCGGGGATTCATCTATGCGAAAGACCCTGGTTTTGTCCTCCCTCATCGCCTTGCTGGTTCTCTGCACCGTTCCCAGGGCGCATGCCGTCTCCAAGGAAATGGTTCAGCTGCAGACGCAGGTGCAGCAGTTGCAGGACGCGCTGCAGCATCTGCAGGACTCGCAGAACCAGCAGCTCAGCGTGATGCAGCACGTGGTTCAGCAGATTTCCGACAGCGTGAATCGGATGAACACGACGGTGACCACGCTGCAGAATCAGCTGCAGTCGCAGACCGAGGCGGGCGGGGGAAAGATCGATCAGCTCTCGACGCAGATGCAGGGCGTCAACGACTCAGTGGACGAACTGCGCAGCCGTATCGACAAGCTGAATACGCAGCTTCAGGCGATTCAGTCGCAGTTGCAGAGCATCAATGCCCAGCAGCAGCAGGCGCAGCCCGGACAGCAACCCGGACAGCCTGGCCAGCCGGGTGGCGAGCAGACGCAGCAGCCCGGTGGACAGACGGGGCCGCCGCAGCCGCAGGCGCCTCCGGTTCAGCAACTCTACCAGGGAGCTCTGGCCGACTACAACGCGGCACGCTACGATCTGGCCTCCAGCGAATTCGGCGACGTGCTGAAGTATTATCCGCAGGACGATCTTTCCGGGAATGCGCAGTTCTACCTGGGCGAGATTGCTTACCGCCAGCATAAGTACTCCGACGCGATCAAAAATTATCAGACAGTAGTCGAGCAGTTCCCAGGTGGCGCGAAAGCTCCAGCCTCGCAGCTGCGCAAGGCTGAAGCGGAGTTGGCGCTCAACCAGCACGATGCGGGCATTCGCGATCTGCGCGGATTGATTGCGCGCTATCCGCAGACGCCGGAAGCGGCGCAGGCGCGCAGCCGGCTGAACGCGATGGGCGTGCGCATCTCGGCCGCGAAACCTTCCGCGTATCGCCAGTAGCGAGCGCGGCGCAGAGCTTTGTCGCCACTGATTACCGGCGAGTGTTCCGCGCGACCATTACTCACGAAAGCGTCGTTGACAAAGCGCGACGCGAATCGCACAATCGGAGTTTCAGCCAGACGTCATCATCGTTTTCGCGCGGGATTTTGCTCAAGCCAAAATCGTCCGAACCGGATTGACTCGCCGGTCCGTGAACTGCCGATGCCGCACGAGTTGCTCGAAACTGGCAGGAAGGCTATCACGCATTGAACGCGCTGCTCGAAACGAATTTTCCCAACCTGACACTCTTTGCGCGCGGCAAAGTTCGCGACATCTACACGGTGGGCGACAACCTGCTGATGGTCGCCACCGACCGCATCTCCGCGTTTGACCACGTACTCCCTACTCCCATCCCGGGCAAGGGAAAAATTCTCAACCAGCTTACGGTTTACTGGTTCGGCGAACTGGCCGACATCGTACCGAATCATCTTATTTCGGCAGCGCCGCTGGAGTATGGGGACGAAGCCTGGCAATACCGCGAGGCGCTGAAGGACCGCTCGATGCTGGTGCGCAAGGCGCACATGTTTCCCGTGGAGTGCGTGGCGCGCGGCTACCTGGCGGGATCGGGCTGGAAGGAGTACAAGGAGACGGGAAAGATTTGCGGCATTGAGATCCGCCCCGGCCTCTGGGAGAGCGACATGCTGAAGGAGCCGATCTTTACTCCGGCGACGAAGAGCCTCCACGGCAAGCACGACGAGAACATCACCTTCGACAGAATGGTCGAGCTGGTGGGCGGCGACACGGCGGAGAAGCTGCGCGACCTGACGCTCAAGCTCTACATGACAGCCGGGAACGCCGCCGAGCGCAAGGGCATCCTGATCGCCGACACGAAGTTTGAGTTCGGCACGCTGGGCTGGGAGATGAACCCGGACTTCAAAAAAGATTCGAAGCCGCGCCCTCCGGTGCCGTCGAAAATCGTGCTCGCCGACGAGGCGCTAACGCCGGATTCGTCCCGCTTCTGGGACGCGGAACATTATCGTCCAGGAAAACCACAGCCCTCATTCGATAAACAGTACGTTCGGGATTATCTTGAGAGTATCCACTGGAACAAACAGGCTCCGGCTCCCCCCCTGCCGGAGAGTGTCGTCAAGAACACGCTAAAGAAATACATGGATGCTTTCCGGCTGCTGACCGGGCGGCAACCATCGCTCTGAGGAATACGGGATGACGGCCATCGACTGGGCCATTGTCGCGATCGTGGTGATTTCCGTTGTAATGGCGGCGAAGGAAGGTCTCGTCGTTGAAGTATTCTCGCTGGCGGGGCTGGTTGTGGGCCTGCTGCTGGCGAGCTGGGACTACCAGAGGCTGACGCCGTGGGTGGGCAGCTGGGTCCACTCTGCGGCTCTGGCGCAGGCGCTTGCTTTTCTGCTCATCGCTTTTGGAGTGATGATCGCGGCAGCGCTGGCGGGCAGGTTCATCCGATGGTCGGTGAAGTCCATCGGGCTGGGTTGGGCAGACCGGATGGCCGGAGCGGCCTTCGGTCTGGTGAAAGGGTGCGTGCTGGTCACAATTGCGGTGATGGTGATTGCCGCTTTTTGGCCCAGCGCCACGTGGTTTCGGCGGTCGCGTCTGGCTCCGGGCTTTCTGACCATGGCGCACCGCGTGGCTGTTGTAGCTCCTGCCGATTTGGAACAGAAGATTCGTGCTGGAGTCGTTGTGCTGCGAAAAGATCAGCCGGACTGGATGAAACCCGCCGCATAACGAGGAGTACGACTGTAGGAATTGCGAAAGAACGCCCCGGTGATCCGGGCTCATGAAAGAGGTTCCCCGTGAAACGCGAGCTGGATAATCTTGTGACGCAGATGCACGCCGGCGGAATTACCTACGACGAAGCCGTGCGGGAGTTCAAGCGGCGCTTCATCCTCGAAGTGCTGGCATCGAATCGGGGCAACCAGTGCAAGGCGGCGAAAGAACTGGGCGTGCATCGCAACACGCTGAGCCGCATTCTCGCGGAACTGGAGATCGATCCGACACAGGTGCGGAATGGCCTGCGGCGGCCGCCGCGCAGCGAGCGCGCGCTCTTCGACGCAAAACAAATCGCCAGGTAACGAGTTTCCTTCCTTCGTACAGAGTGCGAGTGTCGCGCACCGTCGCGCTCTCGTGAACGGGCGTTGCGGCCGGCGCTGACCCGCTAACTCGCTGACTTGCTGACTTGCTGACTTGCTCTGAAGCCCTACACCATCCGCGCAAACTTCTCTCTCCGCCGCTCCCACTCCTCGGTCGAGAAGAGCCGCGGACCCACCTCGATCAGCCGCGGGATCATGTTGAAGATCGCCACCGGGTTCCACCGCTTGCCGTCCCGGGTGCGGAAGCCCTTCTCGTTCAGGTCGCTCGCGATGCTTGAGAACGAAAAGTCCTGCACCAAGCTCTCCATCATCTGCAGCAGCGCCTGGTTCTCCATGGGGTCAATCTCCAGCCGTTTGCAGTCATCGGAGATCCGCAGGCCATACGGAATCTCCTCGGCAAACGCGCCCTCAGTCGGCCGCTCGGAATCCGGCAGCTCCCGCCGCCACTCGATCGAAACCGGCTGCCATCCCGCCGCTGTCCGCTGCCGCA
>DASYYN010000205.1:0-21379 GCA_035933815.1 Acidobacteriaceae bacterium | reverse complement strand
TCGACCCCCGCGTCCACGAGGCGCTGGAAATGGTGGAGCGCAGCGACGTTCCCGATCATCAGGTACTGGAAGAGGTGCGCCGCGGCTACCGCATGCGCGACCGCCTCCTGCGTCCCGCGCTGGTGCGCGTGGCCAGCAATTCGCAGCAGAAGGAAGCATGAGCAGAACGGAAAACGTGATTAAAGCCGACTACTACGAAGTCCTTGGCATCAGCCGCGAAGCATCCGATCAGGAGATCAAGGCCGCTTACCGCAAGATGGCCCTCCAGCATCACCCCGATCGCAACCCCGGCGACAAGGCGGCCGAGGAGCGCTTCAAATCGTGCAGCGAGGCCTACCAGGTTCTCAGCGACCCGCAGAAGCGTGCCGCCTACGACCGCTTCGGACACGCGGGCCTGAGCGGCGCGGGCGGATTCGACGGCAATCCCTTCGGCGCCCAGGATATCGGCGACATCTTCGGCGACATCTTCGGCGAGATGTTCAACATGGGCGGCGGCCGCCGCTCCTCGCGCGTGCAAAAGGGCCGCGACATCCGCCAGGACCTCGCCATTGATTTTGAAGAGGCTGTCTTCGGCAAGGAAACGAAAGTCTCCTTCGGCCGCGCTGACGCCTGCTCCGAGTGCAAAGGTACAGGAGCCGCGAGCGGGCGCGCTCCGACGACCTGCCCGCACTGCCAGGGTCGCGGCCAGGTCCGCTATCAGCAGGGATTCTTCTCCATCGCCCGCACTTGCAGCCACTGCGGCGGCACCGGGCAAATCATCACCGATCCCTGCAAAACCTGCCGCGGCGAAGGACGCGTCGAGCGCCAGCACGAGATGCAGGTCACCGTTCCCGCCGGCGTCGAAGACGGCACGCGCATCCGCTATCAGGGCGAAGGCGAGGCTGGACGCTTCGGCGGACCTCCGGGCGACCTCTATGTCGTGCTCCATGTGCGCCAGCACCGGATCTTCGAGCGCGACGGCAACGACCTCCACTGCTCTATCCCCATCTCCTTCCCGCAGGCGGCGCTGGGTACTGAGATCAACATCAGCACCCTCGACGGCTCGGCGAAGCTGAAGATCCCCGAAGGCACACAGAGCGGACAGCAGTTCCGCATCCGCGGCCGTGGCGTTCCCTACCTCAACGAGCACGGGCGCGGCGATCTCATCGTGCAGGTCGTCGTGAAAACTCCCAGTAAGCTCACCAAAGCGCAGAGAGAGAAGCTGCACGAGCTGGCCGAAACCCTCAAGGTAGAGAACACGCCCACCTCGCGCGGACTCCTCGACAAGGTGAAGGAGATGTTTTCGTAAGCAGCGAAAAAGCGGTCAGGGGTGAAGCGGCCAGTTGGAAAACGGTCAGCTAAGAACCGGCCAGCAGTGAGATTTCCACTGCCCGCTTTTTACCTGAACGCTTTTTATCTGGCCGCTTATTACCTGCGCGCTTCACTCCATCACGGACCCCACAATCGCCACTGCGCTAATCGCCGCCGTCTCCGCGCGCAGGATCCTCGGCCCCAGCGTCACCGCGCGCCAGTTCTCCGCGTCGAACAGCGCCTCTTCCTCCGGAGCCCATCCACCCTCAGGCCCCACCGCGATGCGAATCGCAGGAGCAGAGTCGCCCGCCGCATCCAGCGCTTCGCTCAGCGCCTGCCGCAGTGTCGTCGAGCGCTCCTGTTCAGCCAGCACCAGGCGCACGGCTCCGGCTCCCTCGCGCAATGCCGTCTTCAGCGGCACAGGCTCATTCACCTGCAGCACGTCCGAACGGCGCGACTGCTTCGAAGCTTCCTTCGTAATGCGTCGCCAGCGCTCCGCGCGCGCAGCAGCGGCCTGCGCCAGATGCTTCTCGCTGCGCCGCGCGATCACCGGCACAATGCGCTCGGCTCCCAGCTCCGTCAGCTTCTCAATCGCCCATTCCATGCGATCGAATTTGTAAACGCTGAGCAGCAGGGTGAGAGGCAACGCAGGCTCTGCCTCAATTTCGGCCACCAGATTGAACCGCACCGTCTCGCCCGTAATCGCGGCAACCACGGCATGCCACACGCGCCCTCCCGCGACCACGTCGAACTCCATGCCCGGCTGCGCGCGCAGAACCCGGACCAGATGCGCAGCCTGGCTCCCTGCGATCGTGGCCGTCGCTTCATCCCAGCTGTCGGCGATCCAGCGGCGTCGTGTCATGACTGCAGAGTACAGGGAACAGGGCACAGGGCACATGCATTCGCCGCGATCAACGCTTCGTATCAAAATGAATTCGGCGGAGGGTGAGGAAAGAGGCGAGCCTCGCGAAACCCGCATGAACACTGGCGCAAAAACACTGAGGGGGCGCTTTTCGCGCCCCCTCAGCTTCCTACCGGTGATGGCTTACTTTTTCTTCGAGGTCTTCTTCGCTGCCTTCTTCGCCGGTTTCTTAGCTGCCTTTTTCGTTGCCATGTTTTCTATTCTCCCTTTTCGATGTTTACATCGAAGTCTGCAGCATAAATGCTGCAGTTAACGAATGTATAGATTTACCACCACCGAGTGTCAAGAAAAAAATCGCATTTCGGAAGAGATTTTCCTCCTCGGAATCGCGCTCGACATCGCGGCCGCGATCACACTTTCGGGTCACAGCGCATGAAGGTGACGCGCGAGCGCGAGCATCGCTCCGGTGAAGATGTCGTGCCACGCATGCGCCATCATTCCTGGCCGCAGACTGCGGCGAAGAATCGCGAGCCCGCAGAACATCGCGCCATACACGGTGATCGCAATCATTCCCGCCGCGCCTTCATACGCATGACTGCAACCGAAGAGCAGCGACGACGCGATCACGCCCACCCAAAGCTGGTGCAGCGGCGAGGAGAACTGACGCAGGCAATATCCGCGGAAGACGAACTCCTCGACGAAGCCGGCGCTCAGGCTCAGCGCGATCCAGAGCAGCATCTCGGCCGCCGAGTGCGGCGCAAGCTCCGCGATCGCCTTCTGCGGCTCGCCGAAATGCAGCAGGCGCAGCACAATGCCGATGCAGGCCAGCACGATGATGGCAATCGCCCAGAAGATCGCCGCCGCGGCCAGATCGCGCGCGAACTCCCCGCGGCGGGCTCCGATCAGATCGGCAACGCGCACCTGCCGCATCTTCAGCCCCCACCACGCAATCAGGAAAAGCAGCGCTTCAACGAGAATCCCAGCCGCATACCGCTGCAGATGTCGCGACGCAAGCCCGTGCAGATGCATCTGGCGCGCGTTAAACACCGACCCGCCGATCAGCAGCGCGACCAGCAGCGCGGTATGCCACCATGGCGCGACCTGCGTGGCCGGGTAGCTCGTCGTCTCAGGTGCAGCGGGCGCGTCGTGCATGGGGTCCTCGGTCTCTGATATCTTCCAGTGTTCTACCGACAGAGTCTACCCGGGTTGCACCCGCATCGAATCAAAACAGGACCTGCATATGGATGAAGTTGTCATCGTCGCCGGCTGCCGCACGCCCGTTGGGAAGTTCCAGGGCTCCCTCTCCGATCTCACCGCCACCCAGTTGGGCGCGATCACCGTCCGCGAAGCCCTGAACCGCGCGCGCCTCAACCCCGAGCAGGTGAACGAGTGCATCATGGGCAACGTGGTCTCTGCCGGACTTGGCCAGAATCCCGCGCGCCAGGCCGCGCTCCACGGCGGATTGCCTCCCGAGGTCAGTGCCGTCACGGTGAACATGGTCTGCGGCTCGGGCCTTCGCGCCGTTGCGCTCGCTGCGCAGTCCATCCAAACCGGCAATGCCGAGATCGTCGTCGCCGGCGGCATGGAGTCGATGACGAACGCGCCTTACCTGCTGCCGCAGGCGCGCAGCGGCTTCCGCATGGGCGACGCCAAAGCGGTGGACTCGATGGTGCGCGACGGCCTCTGGGACGTCTACAACGACTTCCACATGGGCCAGACCGCCGAGCTGGTTGCCGAGAAATATTCCATCAGCCGCGAAGATCAGGACTGCTTCGCGCTGCTCTCGCATCAGAAGGCCGCCGCCTCGTGGCGCGAAGGCCGATTCGCCGCCGAAGTGGTTCCCGTCGAGCTCCCCGGCAAAAAAGGAGAAGCGCCGAAGCTCTTCGAGCGCGATGAGTCGGTGCGGGCCGATGCCTCGATCGAAGCCCTGCGCAAGCTCAAGCCCGCCTTCAAAAAAGACGGCACCGTCACCGCCGGCAATGCTCCCGGCGTGAACGACGCAGGCGCAGCCGTGGTGGTCACGTCCGCTGCGCAGGCGAAGGAACTCGCGCTTCAGCCGATGGCGCGCATCGTGGCACACGCCACCAGCGGCATCGATCCGAAATGGGTCATGATGGCGCCCGTCAACGGCGTGCGCAACGTTCTCCGCCGGGCCGGCTGGTCCGCTGACGATGTTGATCTCTTCGAACTCAACGAAGCCTTCGCCGTCCAGGCCATCGCCGTAACGCGCGAGCTCGGCATCCCGATGGAGAAGGTCAACGTCAATGGCGGATCCGTCGCCATCGGCCATCCCATTGGAGCGAGCGGCGCCCGCGTGCTGGTCACGCTGCTCCACGCCATGCAGCAGCGCAACGCGAAGCGCGGAGTCGTCGCCCTCTGCCTCGGCGGAGGCAACTCCGTCGCCATGGCCATCGAGCGCAGCTAGCCGACCGCTGCAAGAACCTGCTTTGAAGGGGCACGACTTCACAGCTTGCGGAAAAACTCGCATTTGAAGCGTTGTGTCAGGGCACGACTTCAGTCGTGCCGTTAGCTCCGCAAAAAAATTCGGGCTTTAGCCCCTGAGGAGTTTTGGCCCGCGCGTTCTACTATGGTTGCGATTCCTCCTGAGGAGCCAGCCAGTGCAACCAGCTCGCCGCAATCTTCTCTTCGCAATCCTTCTGCTGTTCCTTTCTTCGCTCACCGTGCTCGCTCAGACGTCCGCCACCGTCGAGCGCGACAGTGCCGGCATGGTCATCCACAACGGCTCGGAGACCATCCACATCGCCGTCTGCGGACCCGACCTCATCCACGTCGTCGCCGGTCCCGGCAATCCCACCGGCGCATCGCCGCACACTCCGTGGATCGTCACGCCCTGCACGCCGGACCATTTCGATTTCAAGAGCGATGACAAATCCGGCACCGTGAGCACTGAGAAGCTGCGCGTCCAGGTCGACCTTAAGACCGTCACCCTGCGCTTCACCGACGCCTCCGGCGCTGTGCTGCTGCACGAATTCGCCGGACGCGAGCCGCGCGCCTACTTCGCCACCGAAGCCAACGGCGAGAAGCTCTACCGCGTCACCGAGCGTTTCTTCCCCGATGCGCTCGAAGGCATCTACGGACTCGGCCAGCATCAGGCCGGCGTCTTCAATTACCGCGGATCCGTCGTCGAACTGGCCCAGGCCAACACCGACGTCGCCATTCCCTTCCTCGTCTCCACCAAAGGCTACGGCCTGCTCTGGAACACCGCCTCGCGCTCCTGGTTCGACGATCGCTTCCTCAATGAGATGAAGCTCGTCGCCGAAGCCGCCGACGCCATCGACTACTACTTCGTCTACGGTCCCGAGATGGATCAGATCATCCACCGCTACCGCGACCTCACCGGGCACGCCCCCCTCTACGGCCGCTGGGCCTACGGATTCGTCCAGTCAAAGGATCGCTACAAATCAGCCAAAGAACTCCTCGACGTGGCGCAGCAATACCGCGACCAGCACGTCCCCCTCGACTTCATCGTGCAGGACTGGTTCTGGTGGAAGCTGCAGGGCGATCCCGAATATACCGACGACTACCTGAAGCCCTGGCCCGACGTTCCCGCCGCGCTGAAGAAACTCCACGACGAGCACATCCACGCCATGATTTCCGTCTGGGCCAAGATGAATCCCAAATCCGAGACCTACCAGGCCATGCAGAAGCTCGGCCTCATCGTTCCCGGCACTGACATCTACGACGCCACCAACCCCGCTGCGCGCGACTACTACTGGGAGCACCTGATGGGCGTCAAGATGGCCGAGGGCTGGGACGGCTTCTGGCTCGACAGCTCCGAGCCGGAAATCTGGGACGGCTTCAGCGATGCCGCGCTCAACGACAAGCAACTCCACATCGGCAACGGCGCGCGCTATACCAACGTCTTCCCTCTGATGCACACCGGCGGCGTCTACGAGCACTGGCGCAAATCAACCGACCAGAAGCGCATCTTCATCCTCACCCGCTCCGCTTTCCTCGGCCAGCAGCGCAACGCCACCACCGTCTGGTCCGGCGACGTCATCGGCTCGTGGATGTCCTTCCGCCGCCAAATCCCCGCGGGCCTCAACTTCGAAGTCTCCGGCCTGCCCTACTGGACCACCGACATCGCCGGCTACGGCTGGCCGTACGAGCGCAATACGCAGGACCCCGCCTATCAGGAGCTCTACACGCGCTGGTTCCAGTTCGGCGTCTTCTGCCCCATCTTCCGCACCCACGGCCACCGCTCCAACAACACGAACGAAATCTTCTCCTACGGACCGCAAACGCCCACCCTCATCGCCTGGGATAAATTCCGCTACCGCCTCCTGCCCTATATCTACTCGCTCGCCTTCGAGGTCACGCACGACGACTACACCGTCATGCGTCCGCTCGTGATGGATTGGCGCAGCAACGAAACTGTCCGCGACATCGGCGATGAATACATGTTTGGCCCCGCGCTCCTCGTCAACCCGGTCACGCAGCAGGGCGCAACCACACGCCAGGTCTATCTGCCGCCCGCCTCCGCCTGGTACGACTTCTGGACGGGCACACAGCTCCACGGCGATCAGCGCATCGAGGCGCCCGCTCCGCTCGACCGGATGCCGCTCTACGTCCGCGCCGGTTCAATCCTCCCGCTCGGCCCCGAAGTCGAGTACGCCACGCAGTCGCCCGACGCGCCCATCGAGCTGCGCATCTATCGCGGAGCGGACGGCGAGTTCAGCCTTTACAACGACGAGGGCGACAACCTGGACTACGAGCACGGCGCGTACTCCATCACGCCTCTTCACTGGAATGACGCGTCCTCCACCCTCACCATCGGCGCACGCACCGGCAGCTATCCCGGCATGCCGCAGCACCGTACCTTCCGCGTGATTGTCGTGAATGAGAACCACGGCGTGGGACCGCAAATCACCGCCACCGCCGACCGCGAGATCCAGTACACCGGCCAAAGCGTCAGCGTGGTCCTCAAGTAGCCGCACTGCGGGTGCCCCATAGCCTGGCCTGAGCGAAGTGGCGAAGCCACGCAGTCGAACGGCTCTCCCGTAGTTGGAGACATGGGACTTGTTTTGAAGGGGCACGGCTTCAGCCGTGCCGAACGGCCTCGTCGAAGACTCGGGCTTTAGCCCCTGAGGGAAGCTTTTCCCATCACAATAGGAACCATGCTCCCCAACCCCACGAACCGCTTCACCGGACGCGTCGAGAGCTACCGCCGCTACCGCCCCGGCTACCCGCCTGCAATCGTCGACCTCCTGCGCCGCGAGTGCCGCCTGAGCCCCAACGCCACGATCGCCGACGTTGCCGCCGGCACGGGCCTGCTCACGGAAATCTTTCTCGCCGCGGGATTCACCGTCACCGCCATCGAGCCGAACGACGAAATGCGTGCCGCCTGCGCGGAACTCGAAGGCACCTACCCCGATCTGCGCTGCGTCGCCGGAAGCGCCGAGTCTACCGGCCTGCCGGACCATTCCATCGACCTCATCACCGTCGCCCAGGCGATGCACTGGTTCGATCTCGGCCGCACGCGCGCCGAGTTTGCGCGCATCCTCCGCCTCAGCGAGCTAGCTCGCCGGGGACCCCGACAAGAAAGGCGCGGCGGCTGGTGCGCCGTGCTCTATAACAACCGCCGCCTCTCCGGCGATGCGTTCCACGACGCCTACGAGCAGTTTCTGCTCGACTACGGCATCGACTACAAAGCGGTCAAAGAGCAGCACGTCGGCCGCAAGCGCCTCGCTCAGTTCTTCGCTCCATCACCGATGAAGTGCGAATCGCTGATCAACGCGCAGCCGCTCACGCTCGACGCGCTGAAAGGGCGCGTGCTCTCCTCGTCTTACATCCCGCAGCCGGGACACCTGCGCTTCCCCGACATGCAGGCAGCGCTCGAGAAGCTCTTCGCCGATCACGCGCAAAACGGCGCAGTCACCATGATTCACGATTGCATGATCTGCTGGGGACAGCTGACCGCTGGCGGCTGACCGCTGGCCGCTCGCCTATGAGCCGTATCCCCGATGCTCCAGCGACTCCAGCTTCTCGCTCGGCGGCCACGAGATCGTCAGCACAAACGCGCAGGGCTCCAGCGCCTCCACCGAGTGCCGAATCGAAGGCCGCAGCGTCACCACGTCCCGGCAACGCAGTTCCATCGACTGCCGACCTGCGCGGAACCGAATCGCCCCGTTCAGCACCTGGACGGCGACGCTGCCGTCGGCGTGGTGCTCGTCCATCTTCGCGCCTTCGTCCATGCACACCAGCACCAAACGCAGATCGCGCTGTTTGCACAGCATCTTCGAATACGTCCCCGCCTGCCACGGCCGGTGCCGCTGGGCATCGGCGATCTCCTCTTCCAGGCTGAACTGCGCCACATCCTCAGGCGCGGCATTCGGAATCGGCTGAGCTGCCATAGCTTACCCCCAACGGGTTTTTGGATGCACCCGGAGCAGGAAAGGCGGTCCCCTGCCGCCGCGCCTGCTTGGTATCCTTAATTCAAACCTGCTGTTATGAGATTCACTGCACTCCTTGTCCCTGCCGCGCTGTTCGGCCTCGTCGCCGGATGCTCCCACGCCCCCTCGCCGCGCAAAGCCGCCAGCTCCGTTGAAGCCGCCGCCCTCGCCCGCGAACGCGCTCTCCAGCAGGCCAAAGCCGCCGCCGCTGCCAACGACGCATACCGCCAGCAACTGGCTGCAATCCCGCTACCCGCGAAGACGGTCTACACCTCGATCCACACGCGCGCCAGCTGGGCCAATCCCTTCCTCATCGTTGGCAAATCGTCGGTGAACCTCAGCATCCTTTATCCATACAACGGCCCCGCCGAGCCGGGCGACACCTTCCTCCGGCCCGTGGCCGCACGCCGCCGCGAACTCGATTTGCGCATTTCCGACCTGCCCGAGGCGCTCAGCGCCGTTCCCCCGGAAACCTGGCCGTGGGGCCGCGTCATCGCCGTCGAAGAAGATCCCACTGCCGCGCCGCAGGACCGCCCCGCCGTCCGTCGCAACGTCGAGGCCACCATGCAGGTGCTCAACGACCTCGGCATCGTCGTCGACGAATGGCAGCCCTCATCCGGCCGATAAGCCGTACGGGGAACTCCGAACAACCTGTCATCCTGAGCGAGCCCGCCGAATTTGCTGCGCGTGCACTTCGCGCAGCACAAAATTCAGGCGGCGGGGCCTGCATTTCCTTTTTCCTATTGCCTGTTGCCTATTGCCTGTTTGTGGCGCTAATTCCTCTTCAGCAGCGCCGGCCAGTTCACCACCACCGTAATCGGCTCCTGCCTCACCGGGCCCTCGGGCACAATCATCAGGAACCGCTGCCCGTCCGGCGAAGGCACATAAATATTCCGCCAATACGACATCGGCACAAGCTGCGCCTGAAACAGTTGTTTGGGAATGCCGGCCTGGAATGCCGCCGAGGTCGTGTCCACACCCACGGCCATCAGCTTTTCGTCAGGGGTGAGATAGAACAGCTCCTTGCCGTCGCGGCGCCACATCGGCTCCGCCCCGCCCGCAGTCGATATCTCCCATCGCCCGGTTTGCTGCGGGAAAGTCTGGACATAAACCTCATCTCTCCCCGTCTCATTCGAGCTGTAGGCTACGTAGCGCCCATTGGGCGAGAACTGCGCGGATGCGGCCCCAAAATTCCCCTGCACGAAGGGAAAAGGCTTTCGGTCGCCGAAAAGGGGTACAACCCAGAGTTGCTTACTTGCGGCGCTGCTTGCAGTGTCGTAGATTGCATACCGGCCGTCCGGCGTAACGTCGGTCAGAGCCTTGTTCTGGTCCGCGGATTGAAACACCGGTTGAGTGGTCCCGAGCCCATCCGCTGCTTTCTGATAAATGTCCCATGCGCCGCTGCGATCGGATGAAAAGAACACTCGCTTTGCGTCCGGCGACCAGATCGGATTGACATCATAAGCAGGGTTGAAGGTGAGGCGCGACGCGGCGCCGCGCTTCAGATCGTAGACCCAGATGTCCGCCTTGCCATGTTCGCCCACCGCGACAGCAAGTCTCGCGCCATCGGGCGAAAGTGCGGGACTGGAGTAAATGTCCGGCTGACCCGCGGTGCCCAGATTCTGCCCCGAGCGGTTAAACCAGACCATCTTGTTCCTCGACCTGTCCGGCACAGTCTGGTAGCCCATCACGCCTGCCGGTGAGACGAAGAACAAGCCGTCATTCGGGCCGGTTATTACTCCAACATTCTGCGCAAAGGGGGTTGCAGGGCCCGTGAAACGCAATGCCCTGGCGTCGAATGGCCGCGCCATCAGCGTGCTTTGATCCAGATAAAAAATGTAGCCGGGCGAGGCATAGAGGGCGTTGGAACTTGTCGGCGTCAGCTCGACGACCGAACTGGAGTCCAGAGAGCCGACCGCCATCCTGGCAACACCTGCATTGGTCCACCCCTCCACCAGGAAGTGGCGGCCGTCCGGGAGAAATGCGGGCAGGGTGAATCCGCTCCAGTTGCGTGCTGCATCCGGAGCAATCACCACCGTGGGCGTACCGCCCGAATCGGGCACCCGGAAAATACCGCCAGCATTTGAGAAAAGAATGACGCCTTCGCGGTTCCACGTGCCCGTTGTGTGATGGTCGGGATTCGGCAGGGTGAAATTGCGCACGTCGCAAATCGTGACCGGCGGGCCACCGGATACAGCAATCTTCTCCAGCTTGCCGTTCGCCTGAAACCCGATCCACCGGCTGTCCGGCGACCAGAAGGGCATGCTGGCGCCTTCGGTTCCCGGAACCGGCTCGGCCGTGAGGCTGTCGAGCAAACGCACCCAAAGAACCAGGGGCTTGTCCGCGCTGGCTTGGGCGATGAATGCCAGATATCGTCCATCGGGCGATGCACTCAGCCCCCCGCTGCTGCCGAACTCCGTGTTTTCCGGCGGCGTGATCGAAAAGCGAACAACGTTTTGCTGCGGCGCCGGCCGCAGCAGCAGCCATGCAGCGAGCCCGGCCAACAGAATCGTTGTGGCCCCGAGCGCCCAGGGAACACTGCGGCGCAGCAGCGTGGCTCGGTTCCGCCCCGCAGCCTGGCTGCCGGAAGTCCCCTCTTCCTGATCCGCGCCCGAAACTGTTTCTTCAATCGCCAGCCGGGCATCGCCAATCGCCTGCAACCGCTGCTTAGGATCTTTGGCAAGGCAGCGGCGAACGAGTCTCCGCATAGACGGCGGCAGATCGGCCGGCAGAGCGCTCCAGTCCGGCTCGCTCCTGATCACCGAAGCCAGCACGTCAGAAACCGTCTCGCCCTCGAATGCCTTCTGCCCGCTGAGCATCTCGTAGAGCACGCACCCGAACGCCCAGATGTCCGCTCGCCGGTCCGCCGGTTTGCCTCTGGCCTGCTCCGGCGACATGTAGGCCGCCGTGCCCATGATGAAGCCGGCCTCCGTCATCGCGAGGCTCAGCGTCGGCGAGTTCGCCAATTCCGCCGATCCCTCCTCCGGCCCCATCGCCTTCGCGAGGCCAAAGTCCAGCACCTTCACGTCGCCGTCGGGCGTCAGCTTGATATTCGCCGGCTTCAGGTCGCGATGCACCACGCCATGCTCGTGCGCATACTCCAGCGCTTCGGCGATCTGTTCCGCGATGGGCAAAGCTTCATCCGGCGGCAGCGCAGTTTTGTGCCCCCGAGCCGCAGACGCATGCCGCGAATTGCCCTGCGATCCCGTCCCCGCCGCGCCGGCCGCAGCCGATTGCGCCGGCGAAGCCGACGTCGCCCTGCGCGGCGCCGATCCCGATGACCTGCCAATGCGCTCGGCCAGTGTCGGGCCTTCGACCAGTTCCATCACCAACGCGCGCGTCGTACCCGCTTCTTCCAGCCCATAGATCGCGGCGATCCTGGGATGATTCAGCGATGCCAGCAGCTGCGCTTCGCGCTCGAAGCGCGCCATGCGCGACGAATCTTCGGCAAATGCGGGAGGGAGCACCTTGAGCGCCACGTCGCGGTTGAGCCGCGTATCGCGGGCGCGATAGACCACGCCCATGCCGCCCTCACCGATCCTGGCGATGACCTGATAAGGTCCGATCTGTTGCGGCAACCCCGGCGTAGCTGAAGCTTGCACTTCCCTGGTCGAGCTGATGACGGCTGCTCCTGGCTTAAGGCGATGGTTCTGCGCGGAACTATACAGTAGAAACGCTGCGGGCGAAACCCGCGCAACGCGTCTCCTGTCTCCTGTCTCCTGCTATTGCCTATTGCCTGTCGTCCACCGTCAATACTCTCCCGTCACCACGTTCTCCAGCGCTTCCCCCCTGATGTAGCGGTCGATCTGCTCGGCGGCAAACCGCATCGCCCGCACCATGAACATCGGCGTCGATCCGGCCACGTGCGGAGTCAGCAGCAGGTTGGGCGCCTTCCACAGCGGATGCCCTTCCGGCAGCGGCTCGGGATCCGTCACGTCGAGGGCCGCGCGAATGTGCCCGGCCTCGAGCGCTGCCACCAGCGCATCGGTGTTCACCACCGGGCCGCGCGCCGCGTTCACCAGCAGCGCTCCCGGCTTCATCGCGGTGATCTGTTCGGCCCCGATCAGGCCTGCCGTCTCGCTGGTCTGCGGCACGGCGAGCACCACCACATCGGCCTGGGGCAACAGGTCCGGCAGCTTGTCCGAGCCGAAGACGCCCTGTCGCGGGCAGCGTGCCACCCGATCGATCTGTGCACCGAATGGCTGCAGCCGCTGCTCGATCGCCTGCCCGATCGAGCCGTAGCCCACAATCAGCACGCGCTGGCCGTGCAGTTCCTCGAGCAGCACCGGCGGGTAGAAGTGCTTTTCTGTCTGATGCATGCCGCGGTACCGGTCCTCGGCTTCCTTGCGGCGCGACCACTGGCCCGACCGCCGCACCTCGCCAAAGAAGGGCAGGTTCTTACAGGCCGCCAGAATCGCAGCCATCGCCCACTCTGCTGTCGGGATGGTGTGCACGCCGCGGGCATCGCACAGGATCACATGCCGCGGCAATAGCTTCAGCAGGAAGTCCACGCCTCCCATCGACGACTGCGCCACGCGCACGCCGCGCAGGTGCGGCCACGCATCCTTCGCGTGCCGATAGAAAGGAGGCACGATCCAGAACTCGACCTCAATCTCGCGTTCCGGCTGGAGGGGGATCACCTCCAGCGCGATGCCTTGCGGCAGCAATTCCCGCAGCTGCGGATCAATGGCCTCGGACACTCCAACCTTCAGCATGATGGGCCTGACTCCTGCTTCCGGACAGCTATTTAGATGCCGGCCAGAGATGCTGGCGGCCATCGGCGCGACCTGACTTTCGGGGCCGCTGGAAGTCCACTCAGCCGAGGACCTTGCGCAGCGCTTCAAGCCCAGTCTCGATCGTCTCCGGCGGCACGGCATAGCTGAACCGCACGTGTCCTTCGCCCTGCGCTCCGAAGACCACGCCAGGAATTGTCGCGACCTGCCCCTTTTCCAGCAGCATCTGCGACACTCGCCGGCTGTTCTTGTCCACCTTGCGCACATCAGGAAAAGCGTAGAACGCCCCAGCCGGCAACGAGCAGGCGAGGCCCACTTCGTTCAGGCCCTTCACCAGCAGGTCGCGCCGCTCGCGGTATTGCGCCAGCCGCGCGTCCGTCACCGATTGCGGCATGTTGATCGCCTCCAGCGACGCCCACTGCGTCGGAGTCGATACGCCGTTCGTCGAGTAGAGCACCATCTTGCGCAGCCCCGTCATAAACGGCTCCTTCGCCACGGCGTACCCGCAGCGCCAGCCCGTCATGGCGTAAGTCTTCGAGAAGGTGTAGGCCGTGATCGTCCGTTCCATCATGCCCGGGAGCGAGGCGATCGAGACGTGCTCGCCCTCATAAACGATGTCCTCGTACGCTTCGTCGGCAATGACGATCAGGTCGCGCTTCTTCGCAAACGCTGCTACCTCCTCGGCTTCCTGCCGGGTAAACACCACGCCCGAGGGGTTCTGCGGTGTGTTGTAGTAGATGGCGCGCGTCGCCGGCGTGGAGTAGTGCTCCAGCGCAGCTGTCAGCCCGCTGCGCCGCGCGCTCGATGTGGGCACCATCACCGGCCGCGCCTGCGCCATGGTGATCATGTCGCGAATCGGTGTCCAGTAGGGCGAGAAGAGCAGCACGTCATCGCCTTCATCGAGCGCCGTCTCGAAGGCAGCGTGCAGCGCATGCGCCCCGCCCGCGGTGACGATCACGTCCTCGACCGCAGCGTCGACCCGGTTCTTCGTCTGCAGCTTGCGCGCGATAGCCTGCCGCAGCGGCTCGATGCCCGACGACGGCGCATAATGCGTGCGGTTCTCCGCCAGCGCCTTCAGCCCGGCATACTTGATCACCTCCGGCGTCTCGAAGAATGGCTCGCCGCCATGGAAGGCGTGCACCGCCTTGCCCGCCGCGCGCAACTCCAGCACCTTGTTCCGGATCTGCACGATGTCCGAGAAACCGACCTCTTCCAGCCGTTTGGCGACACGAATGCCGCTGCGGTGATGTCTCATGCTCTCCCCCTCGACCGGACGTATTAGCTTATTGCATTTTTCGCAAACGCAGGGAAACTGGAACTGTTTTTAAGGGACACGGTTCACAGCTTGCGGCAAAACTCAGGCCGAAAACGCTTCGTGTCAGGGCACGACTTCAGTCGTGCCGCCAAGCCTCTTAAGTCAGCGGGCTTCAGCCCCTGAGGCTCCGTTTTGAAGGGGCACGGCTTCAGAGCCTGCCCTGAGCGGAGTCGCGAAGCGACGCAGTCGAATGGGTGCCGTAGAACTCCGATGGTGGATCGGTCCGGGTGCCCCATATCTCCCCGCTGTTGGGAGACGTGGGACAAGACCCTCACGTCGCCAGCAGTCCCGAATACACCGCCATGCCTGCAACCGCGTCCACGCCCATCGCGTCCAGCCCGTCGATCTCCGCCTGCGCCCGGATACCGCCCGCCACGATGAGCTGCCGCTGTGTCAGGGCCCGCAGCGCCCGTGCCGTCTCAATGGGAAAGCCGCGCATCGTCCCTTCCGTATCGACATGCGTGTAGAGGAACGCGCCACAGAATGGCTCCAGCGCCGCGATGGCCTGTTCCGGAGTGACCTCGACCTGCTCGCGCCATCCGCGCACCGCGATCCTGCCGCCCTTCGTATCGATCCCCGCGACGAAGTGCTGCGGACCGATACGCGAAGCGATGGCGTGCGCCGCCTCCGTGTCCACACCGCCCTCGCGAAACAGCGCCGAGCCGAAGATGACCCGCCGCGCACCCGCATCGAGCAGCGCCTCCGCCTGCTCGGCCGTACGCACGCCTCCGCCCACCTGCACCGGCAGCCGCCGTGCGATCTGTGCCACCAGCGCGCGATTGTCGCCTTCGCGCTTCGCCGCGTCCAGATCGATCAGCTGCACCAGTGGATACTTCGCAAACCGCGCAATCCAGTACTCGAAGTCGTCAAAGGCCAGCCGCAGCTCCTCGCCGCGCTCCAGCTGCACGATCCGCCCGCCCATCAGATCAATCGACGGAATCAGCACGGCAGCCTCACCGGGATCCGGTCTCGCTGCAGCTCCGCCTTCAGCGCCCGTGCGTCGGCAATGCCGAAATGGAAGATGCTCGCCGCCAGCGCCGCATCGGCGCAGCCCTCGCGAAACACCTGCGTAAAGTGCTGCGCGTTGCCCGCTCCGCCGGAGGCGATCACCGGAATCTGCACCGCGCGGCTCACCGCAGCCGTCAGTTCGCAATCGAATCCGGCGCGCGTGCCATCGGCGTCCATTGACGTCAGCAGGATCTCGCCCGCCCCGCGTTCCTCCGCCTCGCGCGCCCACTCCACGGCGCGGCGTCCCGCCTGCTTGCGTCCTCCGGCGACGAATACTTCCGCCCGCTCCACCGGCTCGCCCGCAACACGCCGCGCGTCGATGGCGACAATCACCGCCTGCGCGCCGAAGCTCGCCCCGATCTCCCCAATCAGCTCCGGCCGCGCCAGCGCCGCCGAGTTGATGCTGATCTTGTCCGCGCCTGCATCGAACACCGCCGCAGCCTCGTCGGCAGAACGAATGCCGCCACCCACCGTGAACGGAATGAACAGGCGCTTCGCCGCGCGCTCCACCGTCGCCAGCAACGTGCCCCGGCCCTCGTGCGTTGCGGTAATGTCGAGCAGCACAATCTCGTCAGCGCCCGCCGCCGCATGCCGCGCCGCCAGCTCTGCCGGATCGCCCGCGTCCACCAGATCCACGAACTGCACGCCCTTCACCACGCGCCCATCGCGCACGTCGAGGCAGGCAATGATGCGCTTCGTCAGCACGGCTTCCACTCCAGAAAATTCCGCAGCACCTGCAAGCCCACCTCGCCCGACTTCTCGGGGTGAAACTGCACGCCGAAGACATTCTCATGCTCGAGGGCGGCGGCAAAGCTCCTGATGTACCGCGTGACGGCGGCTGTGCCACTGACCGGGTGCATCGGATCCGCGCCGCGGCGAAAATTGGCGGTGGGCGCGTAGTAGGAATGAGTGAAATAGACACAGGACTGTTGCTCGATTCCCGAAAAAAGGCGGGCAGAAGTAGGCGCTGTGCGGGTGATGATATGGTCCCAGCCAACGTGGGGAACTTTTTCGCTGCCCTCCGGAAAGCGCTGGCACGTCCCTGTGAAATAGCCCAGCCCCGGCTGCTCCGGAGCCTCTTCGCTGCCCTCGAGCAGCCATTGCATCCCCACGCAGATCCCCAGAAACGGCACCCCCCGCCGGATCGCCTCCCGCGACGCTTCGGTGATCCCGGTCTCATCGAGCCGCCGCGTCGCCGAGAAGTGTCCCACGCCCGGCAGCACGATGCGTTCCGCCGCGAGCACCACGGCAGGATCATCCGTGACCGTGACCTCCGCCCCGAGATGCCGCAGCGCCTTCACCACCGAAGTGAGATTGCCGGCGCGATAATCAATGACCGCGATCACAGCAGCCCCTTGGTGCTCGGCAGCATCTCGCCCAGCTGCGGATCGCGCGAACACGCAAACCGCAGCGCGCGCGCAAATGCCTTGAACAACGCCTCAATTTTGTGATGATTTGAGCGGCCGTACATCGTCTTCACGTGAACATTGGCGCGAGCGCCGCGCGCGAATCCCTCGAAGAAGTCCTCCACCAGCTCCGACTGCAAATCGCCGACCAGCCTCGTGCGCACCTTCGTCTCGACGTGATGGGCCGTCCTTCCGCTCATGTCGACCGCCGCCAGGCCCAGCGTCTCGTCCATCGTCATCAGGAAATACCCGGCGCGCAGAATGCCCCGCTTGTCGCCCAGCGCCTTGTCGAACGCCTCGCCCAGCGCGATGCCCACGTCCTCGACCGTGTGGTGCTGATCCACGTCCAGGTCGCCTCGGCACTGCAGCTCCAGATCGAAAGCTCCGTGCCGCGTGAACAACTCCAGCATGTGATCGAAGAAGCGAATGCCCGTCGAAACGCTGTACCGTCCCGAGCCCTCGATCGTTAGCTTCAGGTCGATCTGCGTCTCCGCCGTCCTGCGCCGAATTTCCGCGGTGCGGTTGTTTGCAGTCCGCTGTGCCGTACGTTTTCCAGCCTTCGCCGTGCGCTTCGCCGTCATCCCTTGCCTCCGGGCTGTTCTGCGGACCAGCCAATCTCACCCAGCACGGACTCCAGGGCGCGAATGCCAAGCTGCGTGTGCTCCCGCGTGCCCACCGTGATGCGAACGCATCCGTTGCATCCCGGATCGTTCGAGCGGTCGCGCACCAGCACGTTATGGACGCGCATCGCTTCGACAAACTCGCGATGCTTCCGCCCGACCTTCACCAGCACGAAGTTCGCCTTCGACGGCCAGAACGGCACGCCCAGCCGCTCGAGCGCAGCTTCGAACTCCGCCCGCGACGCCACCACCTCTTCGACATACCACCGCAGATAGCCTTCGTCCTCCAGCGCCGCCCGCAGGCATGCCAGAGCCACCGAGTTCACGCTGTAGGGCGAAATCGCCCGCCGCATCCAGTGCATCTGCTCTTCCGCGGCACAGAGCACGCCCATTCGCAGCCCCGCCAAACCATAAGCTTTCGAAAATGTGCGGCCGACGATTACATTTGGAACCCGCCGGATCAAATCCAGCACCGTTTCGCCAAAGAAGTGGTAGTACGCCTCATCGACGAACACCGCCGCATGCGGCGCAGCCTCAATCACCCGAACCAGCTCTTCGCGCCGCACCGCCTGTCCCGTGGGGCTGTTAGGATTCGCAATCGCGATAAGCCGCGTCGCCGGCGTAATCGCGTTCAGCAGCGCCTCCAGCGGAAAGCGAAAATTCGCCTCCGCCGGAACCGTTATGACACGCGCCGGCGTTCCCGACGCATACACCTCGTACATCGAATACGTCGGCACCGGCAGCAGCATCTCCGTTCCGCCGTCCAGGTAAGTCTGGCACAGCACATGGATCGCCTCATCGACGCCGTTGGTCAGCAGCACCTGCGCCGGCGCAAGCCCCAGCGGCTCGGCCACACGGCGCTCCAGCGGCTCGCGTTCCGGGTAGCGCGTCAAATCCCCCCGCGAGATCCGCCCCAGCGCTTCCAGCACGCGTGGCGAGCAGCCGAACGTGTTCTCGTTGAAGTCCAGCCGCACGCCGCTCCGAGAGCCGAGCGGCGGATGGTACTCCTTCATCCGGCGCACGGTGGCTGATGGCTCCAGCCGCGCCAAAGTCTGTGCCCTGTGCTCTGTGCCCTGTGCCCTGCTCATCGCACTCCTCGCGCGCGGATCGCTTCCGCGTGTCCCACCAAACCCTCGGCGTTTGCCAGCCGGATCGCCGCCGAACCCAGCTCCCGCGCGCCCTGCTGTGAATACTCCTGCACGGTGATCAGCTTCACAAAGTCGAGCACGCTCAGCCCGCCGCGCACGCGCGCCAGTCCGCTCGTCGGCAGCGTGTGATTCGGTCCGGAGACGTAGTCGCCCAGCGGCTGCGCCGACCACTGGCCCACAAACACCGACCCGGCATTCCGCACCCAGGCCAGATCCGCCGCGCTGTCCACCGTCAGGTGTTCAGGCGCAATCTCATTCGTGATCTGCCGCGCCTCCTCAGCGTTCCGCGTAATCAGCACCAGCCCGTTCTTCGCCAGCGCTTCCGCCGCAATCTTGTTACTACGCGCGCGCTGCTTCGCCTCAGCCGCTACGCTCTTCGCCAGTTCCGGCTTGCTGGTAATAAACACCGCAACCGCCTGCGGATCGTGCTCCGCCTGCGCGACCAGATCGGCAGCGATGCAGGAGGGATCACCCGTTTCGCTCGTAACGACAATCTCCGTCGGCCCGGCGAGCATGTCGATCGCGCAGTCGAACGCAACCAGCTTCTTCGCAGCTGTGACCCAGGCATTTCCCGGGCCGACAATCTTGTCCACCCGCGGAATGCTGTCCGTCCCATACGCCAGCGCCGCAATGGCCTGCGCTCCACCCACGCGATAGAACTCCGTCACCCCCAGCATGGCAGCAGCGGCCAGTGTCTCCTTCGCCGGACGCGGCGAGACCACCACAATCCGCTCTACCCCCGCAACCTGAGCGGGAATCACCGTCATCAGCAGCGTCGAAGGCAGCGGATAGCGCCCGCTCGGCACATAACATCCCGCCGATCCGAGCGCCACCACGCGCTGTCCTGTCGTCACGCCCCGCGCCGGCCGCACGTCGAAATCCCGCGGACGCTGCTTCGCCGCAAAACTGCGAATGTTCTTCGCCGCCAGCTGTAGCGCGTTCCGCGTCTCCACCGGAGTGGCATCCCACGCCGCCTTCAGTTCCGCCTCGGCAATGCGTAACGGCGTCTGCGACGAAATCCCATCCAGCTTCGTGCGAAGCCGCAGCAGGGCTGCATCGCGGCCACTACGAACCCGCTCCACAATGCGCCGCGCCTGCGGCAGGGCGCGCTCGTAGCCCGCATTGCGCCGATCCGTCAGCGTCGCGATCGCCCGCGGCGCATCCGCCGCGCCGCGCCCTGCTGTCCGCAGCATCCTCACAGCACCACCTTGTTCAGCGGATACTCCACGATCCCCGTGGCCTTCGCCGCCTTCAGCCGCGGAATCACCTCGCGCACCACGCTCTCTTCGAGAATCGTGTTCACGGCGACCCACTTCGCATCGCTCAGCTCGGAGATCGTCGGCGAATTCAGCGCCGGCAGCACGCCCAGCACCGCCTGCAGGTTCGACTTCTCGACATTCAGCATCAGGCCAACCTGCCCCTGCGCGTCGATGGCGCCGCGCAGCATCATCGCCAGGCTGTCAATCTTGTGCTTCTTCCACGCGTCCGCATACGCTGTGCGGTTTGCGATCAGATGCGTCTCGCTCTCCATCACCGTGTCGATGATGCGCAGCCGATTCGCGCGCAGGCTGCTTCCCGTCTCGGTCACTTCGACAATGGCGTCGGCCAGCGTCGGCGGCTTCACTTCCGTTGCCCCCCAGCTGAACTCCACCCTTACCGGCACATTCTTGCCTGCGAAGTAGCGCTTCGTCACCTCGACCAGCTCCGTTGCAATCGTCTTTCCCGCCAGGTCATCGGCCTTCTGCCACGACGACGCTTCCGGCACCGCCAGCACCCAGCGCACGCGGCGCCGGCTCTGCTTCGCATACACCAGGCTCGTGATGCTCTGCACATCGAGCCCGCTCTCCACCACCCAGTCAATCCCCGTCAGCCCTGCGTCGAGCACGCCGTGATCGACGTAGCGCGCCATCTCCTGCGCGCGAATCAGCATGCACTCGATCTCCGCGTCATCGATGTTGGGGAAGTACGAGCGGCCGTCCGCGTAGATGTTCCACCCGGCGCGCTTGAACAGCGCAATGGTCGCGTCCTGCAAACTGCCCTTCGGAATCCCGAGGCGAAGCTTCTTGCCGTTGGCGCCGCTCATGCGCTCACCTCGTTCGCAACCGTCAGCGGACGCGTAAAGCAGCTCACCGTCCCTTCGTGGCACACCAGCCCATCGCCTTCCACCTCCACGCGAAAGAGCAGCGCGTCGTTATCGCAGTCGGTCGAGACCTCGACAATTCGCAGCCGATTCCCGCTGGTCTCGCCTTTCATCCACAGCTTCTTCCGCGTGCGGCTCCAGAACGTCACAAAGCCTGTCTCTCGCGTCTTGCGCCAGCTTTCATCGTTGAGAAAGCCCAGCATCAGCACCTGTCCGCTGCGCGCATCCTGCACGATGCCGGGCACCAGCCCGTCCATCTTGCCAAAGTCAATCGTCGGTTCCGTCATGTCGCTCCAATCTTGTCGCAAAATTGAAAAGCCCGTCAGCGCTTCTGCGCCGGCGGGCCTTTCTGGATCCTGTTGGTTGCCTTTGCTAAGTCAACCTGGGAGTGCAGAAGTTCGCCGGCACGCTCGTCACGTGATGATGGTGGTGATGACGATGATG
>DASYYN010000161.1:0-29521 GCA_035933815.1 Acidobacteriaceae bacterium | reverse complement strand
ATCCAGCACGCCGCATCGCCCGCCTCGCACGAACTGGACATATATGCGAAAGCCTGCCCGGCACTCGCCCACAGGGTCATACACAGTAGCCGCCGAGTCATCGCCCGCCAGTAACCATGCGGCTCTGAATGACCTCTCGATCACCCATCCGGAAAACTTTAGCTGCTAAAAGTCACAGTGCATAGCACAAATGGGCAATGCATTTGAAGGCTTGCATCCGGATATGCTTTTTATGGCTGCTGAGAATGGCTGATAGAACTGCCATTCCAGGGGCTGAACGAATTGCTGATTCTGCCGAGGCCCTGCTCGAATGCCTGTCTGCTGCCTGTACGTCTTCCACTGGTCTGTTCCCTCGCAATACACGGTTACGCTCGCCCTCATTCTGGCCGTCGTTCTCACCATCCGTGTCAGTTGGTCAATGGTGAAGGAAAAATTCGGCCGTGTGGAACCCGCTATTCCGCGCGTGCAATCGGTTTGCGACAACATGCGACGCACTCGGGCACCGAATCAGTCGCATCCGGCCGCAGTTCAGGAAATGGACGAGCCGGAGAACCCGTACTGACCGCGTACTCACGCACTCCACACAAGCAAAACAAAATCGGTTCAGGAGGATGTCATCGCAATGCGGTTGCAGCTCGGAGATCTGCTCATCCAGGCCAAACTGGTCACCATCGAAGACCTGTCCAAAGCGCTCGAGCGCCAGGTCAAAGAAGGCGGGCGGCTGGGCGAGAACCTCGTCGCCATGGGGGTGCTCAGCCAGAGCGCGCTGGATGCGTTTCTGCATCACTTCCCGGTTGAGCCGCCCGATCTTGCTGCGATAGGAATCGACGTTGTCGATCTGATGAGCCTCATGATGAAGCTCATGTATTCCGCGCGGCTGCAGAGCGTCCGCCAGATCACCGACGCCATCATGCTGCCTCAGCGCATGGTCACTGAGCTGGTGCAGATGGCTGTCGATCGCAAGCTGCTTCACGCCCTCGGCGTGCGCGGCAACGACAGAGTCGGCGGCGCCTGCTACGACTTCACTGACGCGGGAAAGCGCTGGACGCTGGACGCGCTCGCGCAGGTGGGCTACATCGGTCCCGCGCCTGTCCCTCTGGATCAGTTCACCGAGCAGGTGCTCCACCAGAAGCTCACCAACGAGGTCATCACCTTCGATCGCATCCGCCAATCCATCGGCTCGCTCACCTTCGACGATGCTCTCATCGAGAAGTGCGGGCCGGGCCTGAACTCCGGCCGCGCCATGCTGCTCTATGGCCCTCCGGGAAACGGAAAAACCTCCATCGCCCGCTGCCTGGCCAGCGTCTTCAGCGACATCATTTACATACCCTATTCCATCTCCGTCGAGGGCCAGATCATCCGTGTCTACGACCCGGCCATTCACGTTGCCGTCGATCCCGCCGGACTCAAAGATCACGGCCTCCCCGGGGTTCGCCACGATATTCTCGACTCCCGCTGGGTTCCCTGCCGCAGGCCGTTTCTCGTCGCCGGTGGTGAGCTCACGCTCGAGATGCTCGACCTGCTCTACAACCCCGTCGGCCACTATTACGAGGCGCCGCTCCACATCAAGGCCCTGGGTGGATGCTTCATCATCGACGACTTTGGCCGTCAGATCGTCAGCCCCACCGCCCTGCTCAACCGCTGGATCGTGCCCCTCGAAAACCGCATCGACTACCTCAAACTCCACACCGGCAAAAGTTTCAGCATTCCCTTTGAGGAACTCGTCATCTTCTCGACGAATCTGGAGCCGGAAGATCTGATGGACCCCGCCTTTCTCCGCCGGCTGCCCTACAAAATCGAGGTCGGCGCGCCGAGTCTCGATTCCTACCGCCGCATCTTCGAAACGGAATGCGCCAAGGTGGGCCTCAGCATTTCCGACGAGGCCTTCGACTCCATCGTGTACAGGGTGGAAATAGAGAAAGGGCTCGAGCTGGCGGCCTATCAGCCGAAATTCATCGTCGATCAGGTCGTCGCAACCTGTCGCTTCATGGAGCGGGCGCCGAAGCTGGAGCCCCGCTACGTCGAATACGCGCTGGACAACCTGAGGGTCAAACGCGGCGCTACGCAACAGAATGCACAAGCTCCGCAGCCGCAACCGGCCTGAGCTCCAAAATTCGTCCTGCCCAATGCCTTCATTTGGAATCCAACCTCTCTGTGCTTTGTCTCTGGGCGGCTGAGCGCCCCCGGTAACCGGCGCAAGGCACAGAAGAGGTTTGAACCAGTGAAGATTGTCGTGCTCTCCCTCGCTCTGCTGAGCCTTGCGGCTTCGTGCTCGGCGGAATCGGAACGCGTGAAAGACATCGACCGGCTGGACCGCGCCGCCAGAGTGCTGGAAGAAACCATGCGCGCGCCCGATCAGCGCATTCCCGACCACGTCCTGCGCCGCGCAAGATGCATCGCGGTGGTGCCCCACCTGGTCAAGGGCGGATTCGTCTTTGGAGCCGAAGAGGGCAAAGGCGTCGCTACATGCCGCACGGCGAGGGGCTGGAGCGCGCCCGTCTTCATTCAGATGGGCGGTGGCAGCTGGGGCACACAGGTCGGCGTCGAAGCCGTCGATCTCATCATGGTCGTCCGCGGCAGAGAAGGCATGGAGAAGCTGCTCGCCAGTAAATTCGAAATTGGCAGAGATGCATCCGCCGCCGTTGGCCCCGTCGGACGCCATTCCTCTGAAAATACCGACGTGGCGCTGAACGCCCTCATCCTGACTTACTCCCGCGCGAAAGGGGCTTTCGTCGGCATGACCTTCGATGGCGCGGTCGTCAAGAACGACAACGATGCTCGCCACGCGATGTATGGTCCCCGGGTGACCACCAGCGAGGCCCTGCTCGGCCGCGTGCGTCCCCCTGCCGGAGCGCGCCCGTTTCTCGCCGCTGTGAGAAGAACCGAAGCTCAGGCCGGATCGACCGGGGTGCACCACAGGAGAAGACGACGGCACGTGCGCTGATCGGCGGCTTGCAATTTTCTTTCCGGAAAGCCGGCTTCACTGCATCGCGGCCGCTGCGATCAGCGCGTCCAGCGCCGAGGTCTGCCGCGTCGCATCGGCTGAATCGAACGGCCCCTGCCACAGCCCGCCTAGTTCATTGCCGCTGTTGCGATCGTTCAACCAGATGCTCTGTGCGTTGGCATCGGCAAAGCTCCGATATTGAGCCGCCTGCGCACTCGTGCCCGGAATCGCCTGGTAAAGCACCATCAGATTCCGCATGAAGATCCCCTTGAACTGCGGCCCGTCGCCTCCCGAGAGATTTCCCGGCTCCGTCAAAATCCCGTTCACGGCCAGCCGCGAGATGGCTGCGCTCGCGATTGCCTCTGCCTGAGGAGGCAGCGTCGTATCCTGCTCCGCGTGGTTTAACTCGACGAGCCCGCCCAGAATCACACCCTGGTTATAAGTCCACGTGGCGCGCCCATTGTTCGTGCACGCGCTCGGATTCGTCGAATTCAGCCCGTCGTTGATCAGGTTCTCAGCGTTGATCATGCCTGACGCTTTAAACCACGCCCACTCCTTGTGCGCCCAGCTCAAATACCCGGCCGACGCCGCTCCGGATGTGCGGTTCGCCAGCGCGGCCGCGAGTTCCAAAAACAGCTCGTTGGGAATGGCGTTCTTATACGTCTTCGTTGTGCTCCACCACACGCCGCCGCCGCACGTCGTCGTGTCCCACCCGTTCGCGGCAACATTGGCAAAGATCGTTTCAGCCATCGACAAGTAAGCAGCCTTGCCCGTCACATCGTAGGCATCGATCCACGCCAGCGCCCACCACTGCTGATCGTCGTAATAGTCGTTGACAAAGTTTGCGTGAGATTTCTGAGCCGCGGCAAACGTATTGGCGAGGACGGAGTTGTAAGTCGTATCCCCGGTGACTCTGGCATAGTTGGCCAGCGCCGTGATGGAGTTGGCCGCGTTCCACCATCCCGAGGGCGACGCATACAGGCCGCTGCTCTGCGAATACCACGTCTGCAGGATTGCCGCGGTGGTCTTTGCGTTTTGCGCGTAGTTTGTCGGACTTGCCCCGCTGCCCCCGGGCCCCGGCGACAAAACGGCCCTGCTCCCGCACCCTCCCGAAAGCAACACGACCACCGGAACCACAAACCTTCGGAGGATCTCAGCGCTCACCATCATCTCGCCGGCGATTATAGCCAGAGAAAAGCAGGCACCGCTCCGGCCCGATTCGAGCGCTCGATCATGCTCGCAAATGTGTCCGGCGATCAGAACAGAGCAGTCACTGGGCGCAGTGCCTGATCACAATGGCCTGCCCGGTCGGCAGTACCAATGGCGTTTCGGACTTGTCCTGAAAGAATTCATCCACCGCCTGTCTGGCTCCAGGACAAGTGGGAAAGCCATAATCGTCGAAAACCATGGTGCCGCCCGAGACGAGCCGTGGATAGATAAAGGCACAGCAGTCTGTCACGCTGCGATAAATGTCGACGTCGATGTGAGCAAAGGCAATCGCTGAGCTCTGCATCGGGGTGAACGTGTCCGGAATAAAGCCCGGATGGAACTCTGTTCGACTCCGGTGCCCTACGAAACTGCGCACCCATTCGAGGCTGGTGTCGGAGAAGTCGCCCCTTTGGTGGAGGTCGTGGGCAGCATCGGTTTCCGGCATACCGGCAAAGGTATCGAAAAGGTGCAGAATCGGGCCGTCGCCCTGCGCGCTGAGCAGTTCGGCGAACATCCGCGCTGTGCCGCCCTTGTAAACCCCGCATTCCCAGAACTCGCCGGGGATGCGGAGGGCATTCAGAGCCAGCGTATACAGAACATAGATCCGATCGGGGCTCACCAGCGAGACAGACCCGACCAACTGCAGGTAACGAGCGAAATCGCCATAACCGAGCCACGGGCTGAACAGCGGGGCATAGAACTCCCCGTCCGGTATCGAGGGCGGCTTGATGTGGTGCACTCTTCTGACGTCCAGGCCGAGGGCGAAGAGCATCCGCCTGGCAGCTTTCCTGATTGCCGCAACCCCAGACGCAGCTTCCCGTTGGACCGCTGATCGGCCTCTCGTCGATTTCGCCGGCGACGGGACGAGCAGGGGTGAAGGGGACGCGCTCGGGGTGATGTTCTGCTCGTCCTCGCCTGCCCTGCTTCGAGCGCCTTCTTCATGCCGGATTACCGAAGATCGCCTGGCCATCGAACCACCTCTGCAGGGGCCTGGATCGATCTTGCGGCACCGCGTCCTCGTCCTGTCGAGCTCTGAAGCGCCAAAGAACGTCACGGACCTGAAGCACCGCCGGGCTACGAGCGACCGGCTACCCGCCACCGGCTGCGCAGGATGTACTTTTTGCTGCCGGCATCGGTATCTTCGCGGTCACACCCTGGAGGGCCGTTACGCCAGTGCCCCTGAATAACACCTTCGCTAATGCACTGTCCTGCAGAGACTTACCGCACATCCGACCGATCGTGGTCCTGGGGCCAGCAATGGGCATGCGCTTGCACTATCCTCGCCACCCAACGAATCGAATCGGTCTGGTTGTCAGAGGAGCATGGCAGATGAACACCACCATTCTGCTGGAAAAATTAGTCGAAGTTGACCGGGCTCTCCAGAACAGCAATCCCATGGCAGCCCGTGCACTGTTACTGCAAGCGGAAGACTGCGTGCTCCAGATCGAGCGGGACCTGATCGACGTGCAGACCGAAAAGGTATGCCAGGCCTCGCGCGCCGTGGCCGTGCCGATCCCTGTCCCGGTTATGCCGCGGGAAGCCAAAACGCGCTTCAGCACCTGGTCCACCGCTCCCAAAATGTTCTCGCGGACCCTCGTCACGACCCTGCGAACTTCTCTCCTCCGTCTGCCCAGCGCGGTGTAAGTTACCGCGGCGCTAAGCGCGCCAGGAAGAAAAAAAAGCTCAGCCATCGCGCTGAGCTTTTTGTTTTGCCTTACGAGTGTGGTGCCCGCGGGCTGGCCACTGGCTACTGGCTACTGCCAGCACCTCACGGCTTAACCAACTCATCCAGCAGAATCTTCGCCTTCGTCGAGTAGTTCCTCGCCCCGTCCAGATCGTCCGTCTTCAGAGCCTGCCGCGCCTTCGTGATATAGACCCGGATCAGCTCCGCCGTCTTATGCTCCTCGGAATTCAGCGAGCGGTGCAGTTCGCTCAGCGACTTCTCCGTTGCGTTGATCTGATCCGTCAGTTGCTGCCGGTCCGCCGTGTTGGCGTTGCTGTTCGGCGCGATTTGCCCCAGCGGTGACACGTCAGAGGGCTGAGCGTTGCTGGCAACATCAGGGTTGGGATTAGCCGCCGGTGGTGTGGACTTGGTTGCCTCCTGCGCGGGCTCGGCCGTCGTGCTCCGCGTATGCCGCCGGACGTGCTTCGGATGCGCTTCGGGTGCGGGCGGAGGGGCAGCGGGCGGAATCGACGCATCGAGCCGGATCTGGCGCTCATTCGTCACCGGCGGCAGGTTCGGCATGGGTGGCATCAGCTGCGCCATTTCCGACACCGGCCGGGATGGGGCAACGGCCGGCTGCGGGACCGGTTGTGTCCTGCGCGGCAAGTAATTGCAGCCCGCCATCAGCACCAGCAGCAACGCCGGCGGCGCAATCTTCCACCCGGAGCTCATGGTCCGGACCTTTCTGGTTGGGCCTCACCACTCTGGCGAGCAAGCTCGCCGGAGACTGCGTCATCCGGAAGTCCCGGGCTGAGACGCTGTCCCGAACCGGCAGAAATCAGCGGGAGCCGCCGCACACATGTGGTTCCGCTCCCAGGCTTCGATTCTACGTCAATCTGGCCGTGATGCATCTGCAGGATGCGGTACGTCATGGCCAGCCCGATGCCGCTCCCCTCCTTCTTGGTCGTGAAATACAGGTCGAAGATCCGGGGCCGAATCTCATCCGGAATCCCCGTGCCCTGATCGCGCACGCGGATCGAAGCCCACTTCGGTCCGATCGTCAGAAATACGTCCAGTTGCCCGCCATCGGCCATGGCCTGCGCGCCATTCAGCACCACGTTCAGCAGGGCCTGCCTCATCAGGTCGGAATCCACCCGGCAGATCACCGGCCGGTCCGGCGCCCGGCTCTCCATGTGGATCCCGCGTGTCTCCAGCTGCGCCGAAGCCAGCATCAGCACGCTCGAGACGATCTCGCGCAGATCGCAGTCGGCAGGCCGCAGCTCGACCGGGCGCGAGAAGTCGACCAGCGTCTGCACGACCCGATCCAGCCGCCGAATCTCGCTCTGGATCACATCGAGGTGCCGCAGGGCGTCGTCGCCCGCCTGCACCTTGTTCCGAAGCAGTTCCAGATGCACGACGATCGCGTTGATGGGGTTCTTTACTTCGTGTCCCACACCGGCCGTCAGACGTCCGATGGCCGCCATGCGCCGCGAGACCTCCAGTTCGCTCTCAATCTCGCGAACCGATTCCAGGTCGTGAAAGGTCAGCAGCGCCCCCAGCGCGTGGCGGTCGCGCGAGTGCATGTCGTGGATGAAGTCCAGCGAGACCTCGACGCGCCGCCCGGTCTCTGTCGTCACTTCCTCCTGCACGATCGACATGCCGCCCTCGAAGGCGTCGCGCACCGTGCGCCCCAGCCGCGTGTTCCGATCGAATATGTCCCTCACCTCCGCCCCGAACATGCGGTCGCGGCTGACATTCAAAAAGCGCTCCACTGAGCTGGACACCAGCACCGCGCGCGAGTCGCGCGTGAACAGGATCATGCCATCCTGCAGATTCGAGAGGATCTGGTCGAGGTTCTCGCGCAGCGCGCTGAACACCTCCTCCACGTTGCGGATGCGCTGCCCCAGCCGTTCGATCTTCCCCGAAACTTTGGCCACTGCGTCGTCGCCCCGTCCGAGAATCGGCTCCGTCAGAGCGGCCAGCGTGCCCGGCGATTCGGCCGCGGGCTCGGGCGCGTTCAGCGGGCCCGTCGTCTCCTCTTCGGCAAGCGCCTCCTGAGCCGCCAGAGAATCCAGGCGTTTGCTGATCTCCTCGATGGGCTGCAGAGCGAGATTGGCCAGCAGAGCCGCAACAACAATCGAGATCAGCATCGCCAGGCTGATGAACCACAGCGACTTTTTAAGCCACGGACGCAGCGCGTTCTGCAGAAACGTCGTGCGAATGCCGATGCGAATCGAGAGAAACGGCTGGTTGTTCAGGTCGAGGCCCAGCGTCACGTTGTAGACCCGGGGCCGGCCGAAGACGATACGCAGCGTCGTGATCAGCGACTGCTTGCGGAGGCTGGCGAACTCAGGACGCCACGGCAGCGCCTGATCTTCCTGGGTCGCGTCCGGAGCGCTGAGCAGGGCACGCCCGTTGCGGTCCGCGATGGCAACGTCCAGAACCGTCGGCGAGTACTCGACGATGGAGTTGAGCCGGTAATTGACGTCCGGGTTCTCCCGCAACGTATCTGCGACCGCGGCCCGCACCGCAGCCGGATCGTTCCGGTTGAACTGGCGCCCGCTCAGCCCTGTATCGAGGGCGCGCGTCACATCGTTCGCGACCTGGTGCGCCATCGTATCCGTGGCGGTGAACGATTGCTCGATGTGCTGCTGCAGCAGCTCGCTCATCCAGATCCAGGAGAAGACCACCACCACCACCATCACCAGGGCGGTGATCGCAAGGACGAGTTTGGTCTTCAGCCGCATGGATCCTTACCCGCCCGGAGCAGCATCGCACCCAGGCTTGCTTATAGAAGACCACATGGCAGCAAAGACAGCGAGGTGCAGCAGGGCCGAAAGGCTGCGGGCCGAACTTGAATGGTAGATACTACCTCCGCCGCACCGGCGGTAGTCAATCCTCGAGTGCGCCGGCAGGGGTGGCAGCGGTGCCGTATTCCCTCAGCTTGTTGTGCAGCGTCTTGAGGCTGATGCCGAGGATCTCGGCGGCGCGGGTTTTGTTATTGTGCGTCGATTCCAGCGTCTTGAAGATGAGCATCCGCTCGGCATCGTCCACCGTAGCGCCCACCTCCAGCTGGATCGCGTTCGCCGGGACCTCGTTCGCCGCGCGCACGGAGCGCGTGCCGAATCCCGGCGGCAGATGCCGTGGCTGCAGCTGGCCTTCGCCGCAGAGCACGATGGCTCGTTCGATGGTATTGCGCAGCTCGCGCACATTCCCTGGCCAGTCATGGGCCATCAGACGCGCGAGCATCTCGCTGTCCATTCCCGTCACCCGCCGCCCGTGCTTCTCGTTCATATCGGAGATCATGGCCTCGGCAATGGCAGGAATATCCTCCTTGTGCTCGCGCAACGGAGGCATGTGGATGTTGAAGACGTTCAGGCGGTAATACAAATCGCCCCGCAGGTGCCCGTCGGCCACGGCCTGGTCCGGGTCCTTGTTTGTGGCGGCCAGCACCCGCACGTCAACCGGCGATTCCATCTTGCTGCCCAGCCGGCGCAGCTTGCGATCCTCGAGCACGCGCAGCAGCTTAGCCTGCGTAGCCACCGGCATCTCGCCGATTTCGTCCAGCAGCAGCGTGCCTTCTTCGGCCAGCTCGAAGCAGCCGGCCCGGCGTTCGATGGCTCCGGTGAAAGCGCCCTTCTCGTGCCCGAATATCTCGCTTTCGATCAGCGTCTCGGGAATCGCCGCGCAGTTCACGGCTACAAACGGCTTGGTGCGGCGTGGGCTCAGATCGTGCAGAGTGCGAGCCACCAGCTCCTTGCCCGTCCCGCTGTCTCCGGTGATCAGCACGCTCACGTTGCTGGTGGCAACGCGCTCGATCAGCGTAAAGATCTCCTGCATCTTCTTCGAGGCGCCGACCAGCGAACCCAGCACTCCGGTCTCGCGCAGCTTGCGCCGCGTCACTTCCAGCTCGCGGTCCGTTTCTCGCTGCCGCGCCGCATTGGTCAGGATGGCCCGCAGCCGAGTCGGATCGACCGGCTTCTGGATGAAGTCATAGGCGCCGTTCTTCATGGCCTCGACAGCGGCCTCGATCGAGCCCTGTGCCGTGAGCATGATGACAGCGACCTTTTCGCTCGTTTCGCCCAGCCGGGCCAGAAGCTCCAGCCCATCCATGCGTGGCATTTTCAGATCGGAGACGATGATGCCCGGCTGCCACGCCGTTACCTTTTCGAGAGCCTCGATCCCGTCCCGCGCGGTCTCTGTTCGATAACCCCAGCCGGAGACAAGCTCAGCCAAACCCGAAAGCGCATGCGGCTCGTCTTCGACGATGAGGACCTTTTCCTGACTGATCATCTCTTCGTTCCAATGGGGAAGATCACGGTTTGTTGTATCACGGTCAGAGGCCGCCGAAACCGCTGCGTCGGTCACTTTGTTCAACATCCATATAATTGAGGCAGCTACCCTGTTGATCTGCGGAGACGAATGCGAACTTCTCGGATGCAAATCTTTCTCCACTGGATTCCTGCCCTCATCGGAATCGGCATTATCGTGGGGGAATCCACGGCCACCATGTCCGCAGAGAACACCAGCCGCTGGCTGTATCCGCTGTGGGTGCACCTCTTTGGGCCGGTCAGCCAGCCCCGCTGGGAACTCATCCACCACTACATCCGCAAGACGGGACACTTCTGCGGCTACGGGTCCATCAGCCTGACCTTCTACTACGGCTGGAGCTACTCGCTCGGCCGGCACGGCCGCGCCTGGCTGGACCGCTTCCGGCAGTCGGCGCTGCTCGCCCTGCTCTGCACCCTGCTGCTGGCCAGCTGGGACGAGTGGCACCAGAGCTTTATCCCCGGCCGCACCAGCAGCCCCCGCGATGTATTGCTGGATTGCTGTGGCGCCGCGGCTGCGCAGCTGATCCTGCTGGCGCTTTTCGCCATGCTGCGCCGCCGGCCCACACGCCTGGAAATGATCGCTACGTAAAAAGCCGTTCAGGAACCGATCGCCTCCCGCAGGTCCTTCATGAGAAGCATCAGGTGCAGCCGGTTCCCCGGAAGCGGCTCGAAGCCGAACCGGCTGTAGAACGCGGCTGCTGTCTCGTCGATGGCGTGAACGAGAACCGCCCTTGCTCCTACGATATCCGCCGCAGCAGCAATCCGCACCAGACTGTCCTTGAGGAGCGCCTTTCCCACGCCCTTACCATGCTCCGACTGGTCGATGGCCAGACGGGTCAGCAGAATGACCGGAATGGGGTGATGCGCCAAGCCCCTGGCCACCCGCGCTGGAGCCTCCTCGCGGGCGACGCTCCCTGCAGCAATCGAGTAATAGCCGACAACCCGGTTATCGCGATGGACCACATAAGTCCGCGAGCTTTCGTTCTGCTGGTTGGTCAGGGCGAACCGCTTGAGCCACTCGCTGAGAGAACGATGCACGCCGCAGTCAAACGCACTCAGATCATGCCCGCGAGACAGCGGCTCAACCGCGGAAAGAGGTGCCAGCGGATCAGCGCCGTTCAAGTACCGAGCGCTCCCTTAGAAGCTTCTCCAACGCCGGGATTCGACGTGCCGGCCGGTCGAGCGCGGCCGTAAAAGCCTCCCACTGAGCCGGCTTCATCTCGAAATGTCTCTGGTCAGCGAGCGTTCGGCGTGCGCGCTCCGAGGCGCTCTCCAGCACAAAAGCGCTGACGCTCATCCCGGAAACGGCAGCCGCGCGATTGATTTCCGCAACTTCGCCTCTCGAGGCTCGCAACTGAATTCTGTGTTCTTTTCTGGCGGGCACCGGCATGGGAAACTCCGTACTCACATTGTACTCCATGCACCGCAGAGTGTGCCTCTCCAGATATGCAAAGAGAATTCTCAAAGGGCCGCGTCACAATACCCCGGCTTCGCCCTGCCGTATACTCAACTGTTTGCATTCCCCCTGAGGTACCGTTCATGGACGCCGCTGTTGCGTATGCGCAGGAGAACGCCTCGCGCTTTCTAGATGATCTGAAAGCTCTGCTCCGGATACCCTCCGTCTCCACTCTGCCCGATCATAAAAAGGACGTCGAAGCCGCCGCCGACTGGGTGGCTGCCGACCTCCGCCGCATCGGCATGGAGCACGTGGAGCTGATCCGCGGCCAGGGCCATCCGCTGGTCTACGCCGACTGGCTGCATGCCCCCGGCAAGCCCACCTGCCTCTGCTACGCCCATTACGACGTCCAGCCGCCGGATCCGCTCGACGAGTGGGTTACTCCTCCCTTCGAGCCCACCGAGCGCAACCAGAACCTCTATGCGCGCGGCGCCGTCGACGACAAGGGCCAGCTCGTCACCCAGCTCAAGGCGCTTGAGTCCATCCTGAAAACCAGCGGCGGCAAGCTGCCCCTGAATATCCGCGTGATCTACGAAGGCGAAGAGGAGGTTGGCGGTGAGCAGATCGAAGCCTTCGTCCGCGAGCACCCGGAGCGGCTGAAATCCGACTTCGCGCTGATTTCCGACACCGAGATGTTCGCTCCCGAGTTGCCCACGCTCTGCGTCGGCCTGCGCGGCATGATCTACACCGAGGTCGAAGTCCGCGGCGCAAAGACCGATCTCCACTCCGGAATGTACGGCGGCGCTGCGCCGAATCCGTTCCTCGCGCTGGCACAGATCATCGCCGGCCTCAAGGACCGCGTCGGCCGCATTCTGATCCCCGGCTTCTACGACAACGTGCAGAAGCCATCGGACGAGGAGCTGAAAGCCTGGAAGAAGCTGCCCTTTGACGAAGAGGAGTACCGCAAATCTGAAGTCGGTTCGCCGAAGCTGGTCGGCGAGCAGGGATACTCGGTTCTGGAGCGCACCTGGGCCCGGCCGACGCTCGACGTGCATGGCATCGTTGGCGGATTCACCGGGGCGGGCGCGAAGACCGTAATTCCCGCCAAAGCCACGGCCAAGATTTCCATGCGCCTCGTGCCCACCATGAAGCCGGAACTCGCGTTTCGCCAGTTCAGCGATTTCGTGCAGACCATGCGCCCCGAAGGCGTTACGGTAGAAGTGCGGCTGATCCATTCCGGCGAGCCGTCCGTGATTCCGACCGACAATGCCTGGGTCCG
Organism: Acidobacteriaceae bacterium; assembly: GCA_035933815.1. Taxonomy (GTDB): domain Bacteria; phylum Acidobacteriota; class Terriglobia; order Terriglobales; family Acidobacteriaceae; genus Palsa-343. The sequence goes on along the minus strand of DASYYN010000161.1, from coordinate 16,699 downwards.
CGCCGCCACGCGCGCCATGAAGAAGGTTTGGAACAAGGACACCGTCTTCATCCGCTCCGGCGGATCGATTCCCATCGTCGGCGACTTCGCCCAGCACCTCAAAATCCCGTCCGTGATGATGGGCTTCGGACTTCCCGATGACGGCCTGCATGCTCCGAATGAGAAGTTCCACATCCCAAACTTCCATCGCGGAATCGAGTCGGTCATTCGCTTCTTCGAGGAAGCGGCAGCGTAGCTCGCGCGGATCACCGATCCTCAGAAAGCGCCGGAAACATCGGCCCAATCAAATGCCCGTACCGTTTGCACCAATTCGCGCATCTGCTAATGTGTTGAAGGTTAGCCGGAAAGGCGAAGGCAGAAAGTACGATGGCCAAAGCGGTTTGGAACGGCAAAACGATTGCCGAAAGCGATACTTACGAGACGGTTGAGGGCAACGTCTACTTCCCGGAAAACGCGGTGAACCGCGAGTACCTGCGCCCCAGCTCTACCACTTCCACGTGCCCCTGGAAGGGACAGGCTCGCTACTACAGCCTGCTGGTCGACGGGCAGGAAAACCAGGACGCCGCCTGGTACTATCCCAATCCAAATCCTGCCGCCCGTAACATCAAGAACCACATTGCTTTCTGGCGCGGCGTAGAGATCGAGAAGTAACTCGAGCCAGTAGCCTTTGCTTTTGCTACCTGCTACCGTACCGCCGTCTATGCCACTCCCAGGCGCTGGCGACGATGCTGTCCAGTTCCGTATGACGCGGCTTCCAGCCAAGTTCGCGCCCAATCTTTTCTGAGCTGGCGATCAGGACGGCCGGATCACCCGGCCGCCGCGGAACCACTTCCGCCGGGATTGCCCGCCCCGTCACCCGCCGAGCAGAATCAATTACTTGCCGTACAGTGAACCCATTTCCATTCCCCAGGTTATAGATGCGCTGGCCGCCCGCGCCCAGCGCATCGAAAGCCAGCAGATGCGCCTCGGCGAGATCCTCCACGTGCACGTAGTCCCGAACGCAGCTCCCGTCAGCCGTCGGGTAATCATCGCCGTAAATCCTGATCTTCTCCCGCCGCCCCAGCGCCACGTCCAGAATGAGGGGAATGAGGTGTGATTCCGGCTCGTGACACTCACCCCGCCCCGCGCCCGCCCCAGCCACATTGAAGTACCGCAGGCTCGCATACGAGAAGCCATGTACGCGATACATCCAGGCGAGCATTTTTTCCACGAGCAGCTTCGATTCGCCATAGGCATTTGTCGGCCGCAGCGCAGCGTCTTCGCGGATCGGCGTACTCTCCGGCTCCCCGTAAACCGCTGCAGTAGAAGAAAAAACCAGCCTCGGAATTCTGGCGCTCAGCATCGCTTCCAGCAGAGTGAGGGTGGCAGCAGTATTGTTACGAAAATAAAGTTCCGGCTTCGCCATGCTTTCGCCTGCTTCGATCAGAGCAGCGAAATGCATCACCCCATCAAATCCAGCCTGCAGAAGCCGCTCCATGTGGACGCGATCCGCAATGTCTCCTTCAATAAACGTGGTACCCTCGGGCACCATGCCACGTTCGGCGTGGCAAAGGTTGTCGTAGACGGTGACCTGGTGCCCGCGATCCCGCAGAATGGCGGCCACGGTGCCCCCGATATACCCAGCTCCCCCCGTTACCAGGACCTTCAAAGCGTTCCCCCTGAAGCTCTATTCATTTGCTGAATATGTTTTCTGTACGCCTGCGCAAAGGGAGCGTTTGGTGTGCTTCCTTGGCAAACCGCGACAATGATTTTACAAACAGCGACGAGCAGAGAAAGGCACAGAAGGTTTATCCTATCGGAACCACCTTTTTAGAAATTTAGGGTTCAATAAACGAATAGCGGTGGACGGCGTCCATTACAGAATGACCCATCGGAGGTCGCCACTGGCCGCAAAGTTGTAGCGACATGAGACCCCCTGGATGTGCTAAAAGTAACCCTAGCCGGTAACCTTCTGCGCATTATTTGGTAATTCCTCGCACCTACTGCACGCCGGATGAGCAGGAGCAACGCCAACAGGGGCCCCGGGACCTGCATTTTTTGGTCCTCGAAATGCACGCAGATAGAGCTTGCGCCGGGCGGATAGCCGCGGAATTACTCAATTTCAAAAAAGCTGGGACATAAACAGGCTATGGCGACGAACAATTACCCTTATCCTCAACCCGCCACGTTTGGTCTGCTGCCGGAACCCGAAGGTCGCATGGGCTGCTTCGGCGCGAGCATGCTCATCAACATCACGATCGCGGGATTGGCTCTGCTGTTGACCATTGCGCAGGTACATCAGGCGCACGAGCAGCACAAGTACATCACCGAGCTGGTCTTTCCAATCGAGCAGCCGAAGCCGGTGGTCGTTCCGGTTCCGAAGGTGAAGGTCATTCCTCCTCCTCCGATTACCCATGAGGCGCCCAGGATCGTGCTGCCGAAGCCTCAACCGGAGCCCCCAAAGATTGCCGAAGTGAAGATGCCGACTCCGATGCTGCCGAAGGTCGAAGCGGCGCCTCCGAAGCGCTTCACCCCGCCTCCGCAGCCGAAGCTCGGCTTGTTTAAGAGCGAGACGCCGACAACGGTGGCGAACAACATGTCCCACCCGACCGTCAAGGTTGGCGGTTTCGGCGATCCGAACGGCGTAAAGCCGAATCCGAACGCCAACGCGAACCGTGCTGCGACCATTGCGGCAGTCGGCGACTTCAATGCAGCCCCGGGCACAACCGCCAAGGGCGCTGGCCAGGCGCGCGCTGGCTCCATGCAGGGCGTGCAGTTTGGTTCCGGTGTGGCGAACGGCGTTCCCGGCGGCAAAGACCGCGGCACCGTCGCGTCTGCAGGCTTCTCCGATGGCGTCGTTGGCGGCACGGGCAAGCCCGGCAGCCACGGTACCGTCGCACAGGCCGGCTTTGGGAACGATCCGTATGGCAGCGCCGCTCCGCGTCCGGTTCGCCAGGAAGTGCCAGCGAGCACGCCGATTGTGGTGCTGTCCAAGCCGCTGCCGGAATACACAGCGGAAGCCCGGCAACTGCGGATTGAGGGAGATGTCACTCTGAAGGTCCGGTTCCTGGCGAATGGCCAGGTGCAGGTACTCGGGGTGGTCAGTGGTCTTGGCCACGGGCTCGACGAACGGGCGAAAGTCGCTGCCGAGCGCATTCGTTTTAAGCCGGCGACCCAGAACGGGCACCCTGTCGACCAGGTGAGTATCATCCACGTCACTTTCCAGATGGCGTGATCCCGGAACACAATGCCGAAGCGGGGAAATGCGCTGTCCGCGCGGCACGACCAGAGCACAAGTGCATTTGCTGTAAGAAAGTCAGGAGTTCCAAATGTTTCGTAAGTTCATGATGCTGGGCATAGCTTCGCTGCTAGCCGTCCCTGCCTCCCAGGCCAAACAACACCCCCCGCGGCAGGTGTTTCCGCTTCATCCGATGACACCGCAGCAGCAGCAACTGGTGCAGCAGTCGATGACCCACGAGAAGGCCATCATCCGCCAGATCGAAAAGAGCACGCCCGTCGTCCAGACCTACATCCAGAACATGAAGCCCGACCCGCACCTCTATCAGGTGCCGGTTTCGGACCAGTTCATGATCGGGCGCGTCGATTTCGGCAAGGCCTTCGTAGCCGATGAATACGAGATGCGGCAACCGCATACGCGGTTCTTCGGCGGCTCGCTCAAGTTCGTATCCCAGCTGACTAAGGCCTTCCATCTCGAGAACTCGCCGACCGGATTCATGGCGATGATGTTCATCGATCCGACGGCGTACGACATGCAGCACTACAATTTCCAGTTTGTGCGCCGTGAGTTTCTCGGCACCGTGCGCACCTGGGTTTTCGATGTCCAGCCAAAGCAGAGAGGCGTAGGCCGCTTTATCGGCCGCATCTGGATTGAGGATCAGGACGGCAACATCGTCCGCTTCAACGGGACCTATATCAACAACGCAAACGAAGAGAATACCCATTACTTCCACTTCGACAGCTGGCGCCAGAACATGCAGCCCGGCCTGTGGGCTCCGGCTGCGGTGTATATCGAAGATACGGTCCGCAACCCGACCGGGAAGGCGCAGAGCTTCCGCGGACAAACACTGTATTGGGGCTATTCGCTGAAGCTGCCCGTCAGTGAAACCGATTCGGAATCCATCGAAGTTGAAAACGCCGAGGACCAGAGCGAAAACTCGGCCGACGTGAGTCCGCTGCAGGCGGAGCGCCAATGGATCTCGCAGGCGGAGAACAACGTTCTCGACCGCCTGACCCAGGCTGGACTGGTCGCTCCCGTCAGTGACTATGACAAGCTGCTGGAGACCGTCACCAACAACATCATCATCAGCGACAATCTGCAGTTGCCCGGTGAGATCCACTGCCGCGTGATTCTTACGCAGCCTCTGGAATCCTTGGCCGTCGGCAACACGATTCTGCTCAGCAAGGGCCTGATCGACGTACTGCCAAACGAAGAATCCCTGGCGGCGGTGCTCTCGTTCCAGCTTGCGCATATCGCCCTGGGCCACCATATCGACACCCGCTACGCCTTTAACGACCGGTTGCTCTTCCCGGATTCGGCGAGCTTCCAGCGCATTGAAATGAACCACTCGCTGGCGGATGATCAGGACGCCATCAAGAAGGCCGTCGATATCTTCCAGCACTCCTACATGAAGGACAAAGCTGCCGGCGTGGGGCTGTTCTTTGAACAACTCGAAGCGCGAGAGAAGGATCTGCCCGCCCTGTTCACGCCGCGCCTGGGAGATCCGATCATGCGTCCTGATGGCCAGCCATGGATGGCTGCGCTGCTGCAGGGTGCGCCGAAGCTGGATATGGACAACATGCAGCAGATCGCCGCTCTTCCACTGAACAGCCGGCTGAAGGTTGATCCGTGGGACGACAAGGTGACCCAGCTCCATTTCACGAGCCCGGTTCTGCTGAATGCACGCGACAAGATGCCGCTGGAAATCACCCCGGTTTACTACAAGCTCGAACGGTTCCAGCAACCGGGTGCTGCTCCGGCGAATGCGACGCCTGCGGCCGGCAACAGCGCGCCGCCTCCGTCTGCGGACTCCGGCCAGAGCCAGCCCTCGAACAATGCTCAGTCGCAGCCTCAGCCTCAGCCGCAGCCGCAGTAGGTTGTGAAGAAATTGGCGGGATCGGCACAGATGCGTTCCGATAAAAAGTGACGCTTCGGCCACGTCCCGCCGGTAAGTAGTGGGTTCAATGAAGCGGGCAGTCTTGATGGCTCGGTTGCTCGCATTTTGTTTTTACCGGAGAGTCTGAACGTAAAGAAATCTATCGGCCTTTTGGTTCTGTTTTTTCTTCCCACGGTTCTCTTTGCACAGATGACGCCCCAGTCAGCAACCGGCGGTCAGGCGACCATGTGGGCTGGCGGAGAACTATCCATCTACAACCCGGACTGGGGCTGCCAGAGCAATCTGCCCTTCAATTGCCCGGTCCTGATGATCGGACCAACTGCATATTTCGATTTCAACTGGAATAAGAGAATTGGCGCAGAAGGCGATGCCCACTGGCTGCTCTGGCACGGACCGCAGGGCGAGAAGGAATCGAGTTATCTGCTCGGCCCCCGCTACCGGCTGTGGCGGGGAGATCGCTTCAGCTTCAGCGGCAGGCTCGGTCTCGGCGGCGAGTGGCTCCAAACCGCCGGCTATCCTCAGGCAGGGAGCCTGAAAGGCAGCTTCTTCGCGATTGCTCCCGGCGCCGACCTGGACTACAACGTGTCAGAACGCATGCTTGTACGTGCCGACTACGAATATCAATTCCTTCCCTCATTTTCCGGTGGGCCGGGGCACAATAACGGACTAACACCGAATGGCTTCAGCTTTGGCGTGGCCTGGAGAATTCTCGGACGGTAATTAGCTTCAGGTAAGAAGATGCCCTCGCTACAGCGGGGGCATTTCTTTTTCGAGCGGATCTGGAACTGAGTCTGCTGCCTCGCACAGCAGAGCTTGCACACCGGCCTAGTCGTCTCCATTCCCTCGAGGCTTCAATAACATCGGTGGTACAGGCTTTTTCCCCATCGCATCCTTCCACAGGATGATATTCAGCGCCCGCGTCGGCGCGCGGTCTTCGTGGCTGAAATCCATCTTCGCCGACTGCTTCGCCCCGACAGCCCTCTCGGCGTTGGCCGTATAGATCAGCCCATTGTCCCGGTTCCGGTAATCCGCGCTGAACGGCGGCTGATCGCCCGCTCCGCTGAACTCCGGCGCCATCAGAGGCGCGAACGCGTCGTTGTTGTTCATCGGAGGCACGCCGAGCAGCGTCAGCATGGTGTGGATCGTGCTCACCGTTGTGTAAAAGGTATGGTCGACGGACGGCTGCTGCCCATGCTGCGCATATTTGCTGATGACCAGGCTGATGGACCGGTGGGCGTCCACGTGATCCGCCCCATCCTGCGCGTCGTCTTCAAGGATGAAGAACGCTGTCGAATCCCAGTATGGGCTGTGCGACACCGCGTCGACGGCTCGTCCAACAGCCAAATCGTTGTCCGCCACGGACGCGCGCGGCGTCGGCGATCCCGGCCGCGTGCCTGCCGTGTGGTCATTGGGCAGCCGCAGCATCACAAAGCTTGGCATAGTATCTTGTCCGGCCTTCAGGTCGGCCACCCAGCCGTTGAAGTGCACAAGGAACTCGTTGACGCGCAGCTGATCCGGGAAACTCAGATTGAAGTCCGGGTATTGTGGATCGAAGTGCCCCACCAACTCCGGCTTGGTCGCCACGTTCCGAAAGATCAGCGGAATCGGCCATGGATATGGACTTGTGCCGCCGCCATAATTCGCCGGGATCGCATCCCCTTTGTGAATGAACGGATGAGGGCAGACATGCCGCCCCTCCGGAGTTCCCGCCTTGCCCGGCAGCGCCGAAGCCGGCGCGTCGCCCGACTGGTCGCAGAAGACCGTCGAGACGTACTCGCCGAAGTGGTAGAGCGACTTGCCGTGCCGCGCCAGATCGGTCCACAGGTAGCCGCTGTCCGGCTGGTTCACGTCCGGGATGTGCTCGAGCAGCGGATATCCGCCCTCGGTGAGCCCCTCGAAGTCATAGACGCGCTCGTGGCCGCGATAAGCCTGTTGCCAGGTCCGCTCCGTGTAGTCGCTCGTAATCGCCGCTGTCGACCACACGTGCCCATCGCCTGACACCTCTCCCGAGTCGTAGAAGTTGTCGAGCACCCCGAACTGTCGCGCCAGCGCATGCAGGTTCGGCGTGATCTGCTCGCCATACATGGTGAGCGACGCATCTCCGTTCCCCACGCCCAAATCGCCAAAGATCTGATCGTAGGTGCGGTTCTCCTTGATGATGTAGATCACGTGTTTGATGGGCTCGCCGCCGTTCCGGAACGCGATCGTCTTCTGCGCGGCGTTCATCATGTTGCTCTCGACCACTTGCCGCGTCAGATCCGGCAATTGCCTTTCCGCCTGCTCGGCGTCGATCGTCGCCAGCGACCCGTGCAGCATGGTGGCGATATAGGTGTGCGGACGGTCCAGGCGCCTGGTCTCGTGCGGCGAGGGGTGCGGCGCTCTCGGCTGCGGATCGACATTCGGCCCCGTCCCCTTGCCCTTCCCGGTTGCGACGTAGAGCTTCCCGGCCTTGAACGCCACCACCGTCGGATACCACTCCGTCGGGATGAAGCCGGCGGGCCTTTCCCGAGGGATGGAGGCGAGGCTTCGGGCCGCCCCGGGGTGAAGCGGGAAAACGGCAACCGCATCCGAGCCGGAGTTCGCCACGTAGAGCGTCCTCCCGTCATCGGACATGGCCACGCTGTCCGGCATGGCGCCGAAGAGCGTCTGCCCCGGCAGCGACGTGTCGAAGGATGCGACCAGGCCCATGGGGCTGCCGGCGACATCCACGGCCTCCACCCGGTCCCGATTCGCCAGCGCAACGTAAAGCGTCCTGCCATTCGGGCTGAGTGTCATCGCCACCGGGTGCGAGCTGGCGTCAGTGCCGTGGGCGGGTGGCATCAGGCCGAGCTTCTCCACGACCCGACCGGTGCGGAGGTCGAGTTCCGCGACGGCCGATCCGTTCCAGAGCGCGACCCAGGCGCGCCGTCCGTCGCGGCTCGCCGTCACAGCGATGGGGTACGTCGTCGGAATGGTGGGCCCCGTCGATAAGTCAAACCGTTTCAGTAGCTTGCCGGATACCCCGTCAATCTGCAGCACATCGTCGGAGTACTCATCCGCAACCAGCAGCGTCTCGTCGGCGCGCCCCTTCACCACTGCCAGGCCCGTCGGCGCGGGAATGGCCTCGTTGTCCGCCAGTTTCATGCCGCCGTGGTGTTGCGTCTTTCCCGCGGGGAGCACCCGCATCGGCACCGGGATGATCCGCTCCTGCCTCAGGGATTGGCCGTCGAAGCGGTAGACACCGATCGCGTTGCCGGTCTGGTTCGGCTTACCGCCCTTCGGCTCGCTGATCGAGTCGAAGCTCACATACAGCCGCGAGCCGTCTCCCGAGAACGCAATGCCCGAGTAGAGCGTCTGGGGCGAGAGGACATCGGTCAGCTCCAGCGGATAGTCGGTCAGCTTCCCCGATCCCGTGTCGAGGATCGCCACCGACTGCTCGTAGTTCGACTCCGCCGTGCCGAACCCTGCATTCACCAGCGCCAGGTAGCGATGATCCGGCGACCACGCGCAGGCCATGGGCAAACTGTTCAGCGCCTGGGGCGAGCCCGGTACTGGCTCGAGAATCTGTTTGCTGCTGGGGAGCGGGATTCTCTGCCCAAACGCGGGCGAGAGTGCAAGTGCAACGAACGAAACACCGAGTGCAAGTTGTTTCATTGCCGACGAAGGTCTCCGGACCGTGGTTTAAACGATTGCAAGTCGCAGTCCAGACTACGCCCAGGCAGCTTACAAAAGTGTTACATCCGTGACCCGCCCGGGGCTGGTAGCGTTGAAAGAGCGGTGCAGGTCGACGCCGCAATTCCATTTTTTCTCGGACTCAAACTCCCCATGGCTACAACTCCGCTGGAAAATCCCGCGATTTCTGTCTCCGCATCGGCGCCCAAAGTGGTCCCGATCGCACCCGCCATGCCCAACCTCGGCCGCAAAGCCCAGGGCGGCACGGTGAGCTGGGGCATGATCGCCTTCATGGCCGTCTTCCACCTCGCAGCCATCGCGGCCCTCTTCATGTTCTCGTGGAAGGCGCTGGCCTGCTTCGCCGTGCTCTGGTTTCTTGCCTACAACATCGGCATCGGGATGACCTATCACCGCCTGCTGACGCATCGCGGTTACCGCGTTCCCAAATGGCTCGAATACGTCATGACGGTCTGCGCCACCCTCGCCCTCGAGGGCGGGCCCATCTATTGGGTGTCGCTCCACCGTGTACACCATCAGCTCTCCGACCACGACGGCGACCCGCACACGCCGCATGAGGGCGGCTGGTGGGCGCACGCCGGCTGGATCATGTGCGGCGAGTCTCTGCACTCCCAGACCACCGCTCTGGCCCGTTACGTTCCCGACCTCATCCGCGACCGCTTCTATGTCTGGCTCAGCAAATACCACTGGGTTCCGCTGGTAGTGGCCGCAGCCGTCTGTTACGCCGTGGCTGGCTGGCCCGGCCTTTTCTGGGGCATCTTCCTGCGGACGACCATCGGCCTGCACTCCACCTGGCTGGTGAACTCCGCGACGCACATGTGGGGTTCGCGCCGCTTCCAGACACGCGACGACTCGCGCAACAGCTGGTGGGTGGCGCTGCTGACCGGCGGCGAAGGCTGGCACAATAACCACCACGCGCATCCCGTCTCGGCGCGCCACGGCCTCAAGTGGTACGAGATGGACGTGAACTACTACCTGATCTGGCTCTTCAAGAAGCTCCACCTGGCACGCGAGGTGAAGGTCGCGCAGTACGACCCGCAGAACCCCAAGCCGGCCGGCGTGGCTTAACAGCGCTTTCCTCACCTGCGACAATGAATAGCGCCCGCGCGGAACTCCCGTGGCGGGCGCTTTCGCTTTCACGCATGCCCATCTCCGGCCGCCGCCGCAACATGGTCCTGTTCACCCTACTCGGCGTGTGCCTCATCGGCGTCGCCGTCACGCTCAACGTCACCTGGATCCTGCTCAACTGGCGCCGCATCGTTCCGCTCGCCATCGGCATTCCCTTTTTCCTGCTGCTGATCGCCGGCGTCGCGCTGAACACCGTCTTTCTCGTCCGCGAAGTGCGCCGCAACGAGCGCCACGACGCCTTCCTCGCCGCCGTCACGCATGAGCTGAAGACGCCCGTCGCCTCGATTCGGCTCTACCTCGAAACATTGCAGCGACGCCACCTCGACGAAGCGCAGCGCAGCGAGTTTTACACGCGCATGCTTGCCGACAGCGACCGCCTGATGGCCACCGTCGAGCAGGTGCTTAAGGCCGGAGAAGTCGGCCAGCGCGCCCGCTCTCACGTCCGAGTGCCCGTCGATATGCGCGCCGTCGCCGAGGACTCTGTGCGGCTGACCCGGGAAAGAAACCACCTGGACGAAAACGCCATCACCCTCGACGTCGAGAACACCAGGCTGCCGATGATCGTCCGCGGCGATCCCGACGAATTGCAAACGGCGCTCCTCAACATCCTCGGCAACGCCGTCAAGTACTCGCCTGATCGTGTGCAGGTGCGCGTCGTCGTCCAGGTGATGCACGACGCGTGGGTGCGCGTCAGCGTTACCGACCAGGGCATCGGCATTTCGCCCGCGCACCTGAAGCGCATCTTCCGCCGCTTCTACCGCGTGCCCGCGCGCAACGTGCTGCGCACCAAGGGCACAGGGCTCGGCCTTTACCTCGTCCGCATGATCGCCCGCCAGCACGGAGGCGATGCCACGGCGCAGAGCGCGGGAGAGGGCCACGGCGCCACAGTCATCCTGGAGCTGCCGCGTATCCTTACCCCTGTAGTGGAACGGGAGTGATACGGTGGCGCGCCTGCTCGTCGTCGAAGATGAAGCAAACCTCGCCCAGGGACTGCTTTTCAATCTGCAGGCCGAGGGACATGAGGTCAGCGTGGCCGGCGATGGCGAAGCGGCACTCGACGCCCTTCGCGCCCGCGCGTTCGACGCCGTGGTGCTCGACGTCATGCTGCCCGGCAAAGACGGATTCGAAATCGCCGCCGAGCTGCGCCGCCAGCAAAATTTCGTGCCCATCCTGATGCTCACCGCCCGCGGCCGCGCGGAGGACATCGTGAAGGGCTTTGGCGCCGGAGCCGACGATTACCTCGCCAAGCCCTTCGACCTCAATGTGCTGCTCGCGCGCCTCAGCGCGCTGCTGCGCCGCATGAGCTGGACGAGCCATCTGCACAGCGGCGAGAACGAGGCGCCGCCGGCCAACCACAAACTCGACGAGTTCTCCTTTTGCGGCCGCCGCATTGATTTCGAGGCGCTCGAACTGCACGCTCTCAGCCGCACCGTACGCCTCACGCTGATGGAATGCGACCTGCTCCGTTATCTGGTTCGTAACCGTGACCGCATCATTTCCCGCAAAGAGCTGCTGGAACAGGTTTGGCACGTCCGCGAAGACACCGACACACGCGCGATCGACAACTTCATCGTGCGCCTGCGCCGTTACATTGAAGAAAATCCCGCCGCCCCCAGGCACCTGCAGACCATCCGCGGAGTCGGTTATCGCTTCCTCCCCAACCCCGAGTGAGGGCTGCGCACGCACCGCACAGGAGCTTTTCCACAGGCGAGGCCCCGCCTGCAGTAACCGCGATGCTACGGGTCAGGGACCTCCCGCCTGCCAGCCACGCATTGCATCCAGGACTGTTAACGTCGCAGATTCGGACCATCGTAACCGCCAGAAGGTAACAACCGGCACCTGAGACTGAGGTCACTTTCGGCGTTACGTCATTGATGGCCAGAAGTGGCTGTTGCGCCATAGCAGTTGCCACTGCGATCACGGTACATTCACAAAATCCCGGAAGATGGGGAGCAGAGATGTAGGGCCCAATCCCATCTATTCCGCCGTCGGACACAGATCGGCACTTATGGATCTGGCCGCGAAGGAGGAATGCGATGATTCACACCTGCCTTGACCTGTTATTCGGATGTCCGCACCGTAGCCAGACGCGTCCGTTCACACTGAACAAGAGCTGCTACACGGTGTGCCTGGAGTGCGGCGAAGAGCTGCCCTATTCCTGGCGCGACATGCGTCCCATGACCCGCTCTGAATGTGCGGCCGACCGGCGCCGGGCCGCCAACGATTTCCATCCCGCCGAAGCCGCCTGAAGGTGCGGCAAAGCGATGCACCGCGTTACGATAATGGGTGGTGCAGAAGGCACGAAAGCGCGCTGTCGTTTGCCTGTCGGGAGGAATGGACTCCTGCGTATGTGCGGCGCTGGCGGCGCGCGACTTTGAAGTTTATGCGTTACATTGCGGCTATGGCCAGCGGACCGAAGAGCGCGAACTGCGCGCGGCCCGCGCTGTATCCGATGCTCTGGGGTCCCGAGATTTCCTGCATCTGAAGCTCGATCTGTTTCGCCGGATCGGCGGTTCGGCGCTGACCGACGAGCGCATCGCCGTTCCGGCAGCGCCCGAAACCAGCCCCATCGGGGCGTCGATTCCCGTCACCTACGTTCCGTTTCGGAACGCGCATTTTCTCTCCGCTGCCGTCAGCTGGGCGGAAGTGCTGGGAGCGCCCGCGGTTTTCATTGGCGCCGTCGAGCAGGACAGCTCCGGCTACCCCGACTGCCGGCCAGCCTACTACGAGGCTTTTCAAAGACTGATTGAGACCGGCACCAAAGACGGCGACATCCGAATTCACACCCCGCTCATCCACATGCAGAAGAAGGACATCGTGGCGCTCGGCCTTGAACTGGCTGCGCCACTGGAGTTAACGTGGTCCTGCTATTCCGGCTCGGATGCCGCATGCGGCGTATGCGAAAGCTGCGTGCTGCGGCTCAGAGCCTTCCAGCAGGCCGGTGCCCGGGACCCGATCCGTTACGTTTCGCGGCAGGATGCGCGAGCTGAGCTTCAGGAGCAAGCGGCAGTTCGCTCCAGTAGAGAGGAATGACTATGCAGACGAAATCCTTCAGGCCACGCTTTATGCTGGCCGCCATCATAGCGGTTGCGCTTCCGCTGGCAACTTCGCAGGTCTGGGCCCAGGCTGGCGCCGCCGGCTCAGGCAAAATCCACGGAGTGGTCACCGGTCCGGACACGCAGCCGGTCAACAACGGGACCGTTTCGCTCTATCCTGGCGCCGGTGGCGTTTCGCCGGAAACGGATGCGAAGTACAACTTCCCCGTTGGAACGGACGGCACCTTCAAGGGTGACGGTGTCGCAGCGGGAACCTACACGCTCGTGTATCGCACGCCAACCACACCCAAGAATCAGGTTGTCGATCAGATCGAGAACATCAAGATCACGGCCGGGGCCGACACAACAGCCAACGACGATATGTCGCGCGCTGAGTACATCGCCAAGCTGACCCCCGATCAAAAGAAGGCGCTCGAAGAGACGATGAAGAAGAACGCCGGCATCCTGAAGGAAAACGCCACTATCAAGAACCTGAACGGCGACCTCGCCAAAGCGCGCGAGGACGACAAGAATCACAACTACCAGGAAGCCGCCGCTCTGATGCAGAAGGATGCCACCATCAAGCCGGATGCCGCGGTTCTGTGGATCGAGCTGGGCATCGCGCAGGAAGGCCTCAAGCAGTACAGCGATGCTGAGACCAACCTGCTGAAGGGCATCCAGATGGACCAAGCCTCGAAGAAGCCGAACAACGAGATGGATGCCACCGCGTACGATCGCCTCGGCGAAGCGTATGCCTCCGAAGGCAAAATCCCTGAGGCGCAGTCCGCCTATGACAACGCTGCCAGGCTCAATCCAGCCAATGCCGCCATGTATTACGGCAACGAGGCCATCATGATGGACCGCATCTCCTCGACCGCGCCTGCGGCCGCGGATGCTGTGGTGCCCGCAGCGGACAAAGCGATTGCGGCCAATCCGAACAACCCGATCCCGTACTACCTGAAAGGCAAGGCTCTGGTCTCCAAAGCCTCGGTCGATCAGAAGACCGGAAAGATCGTCGCGCCTCCAGGCTGCCAGGAAGCCTACCAGAAGTATTTGGAGCTGGCGCCAAACGGCCAGTTCGCTCCCGACGCCAAGCAGATCCTCGCCGAGATGTCACAGACGTCGTCGAGCGGTTCCAAAGGTGGGGCAAAGAAACACTAAGTCTGGATGCAACCGGGAAAGAGCGCCGCGACCACGGCGCTCTTTCTTTTTGCGACAATCAGTACGTCATGGCACAGGCAGCGCCGTCGATTGTTTTGAGCTACGAAGAAGCTGCGCGAGTCGTTCATGCGCACGCCGAGCGGGTGCGCGGCGCGGCGCGCGACGCTGAAAAACTGCCCCTCCGGCATGCAGCCGGACGCGTCCTGGCACAGGCCATCGCCGCGGATCGCGATCAGCCGCCATTTGCCCGCGCCACCCGCGACGGATTCGCCTGCAGAGCAGAAGATTTGCGCTCGGGCAGTCTGCGACTCGTGGGGCAGCTCCGCGCCGGCGAAGCCTGGACCCGCGGAGCCATCAAACCCGGAGAGGCCGTGGAGATCATGACTGGCGCCGGGGTGCCACCAGGCGCGAACTGCGTCGTCATGGTCGAGCATGTGACCGCGACCAATGGGCGTCTGCGGCTGACCACGCCCCGCACTCTCAGCGCGGGAGAGAACGTCGTTCCTGTGGGAGCCGAAGCCCGATCCGGCGACGTGGTCGTAGCCGCGGGCCGCCGCCTGGGCGCTACGGAGATCGCGGCGGCGGCAGCCTGTGGCGCTGCGGAGGTCGAAGTCTGGCACAGGCCACGCGTGGCGATTCTCGCTACAGGCGATGAACTGGTAGAAGTCGGCGACACGCCTCGGGTGCAGCAGATTCGCAACTCCAACAGCTACAGCCTGGCCGCGCAGGTGACCGCTGCAGGCGCTGTGCCGGAGGTGCTGGCCATTGTCCCGGATGACAAGGAGGCAACGGAGCACGCCATTGGCGACGCCAGTGGCTGCGATCTGGTGCTACTGACCGGTGGCGTCTCCATGGGCAAGTACGATTTCGTCGAGCAGGCGCTGCTCGCGCTCGGCGCGGAATTCTTCTTTACCGGTGCACGCATCCAGCCCGGCAAGCCGGTGGTCTTCGGCAAGCTGCCCGGACCGTACTTCTTCGGACTTCCCGGCAATCCCATCTCTACCATCGTCACCTTCGCTCTGTTTGCTTCGCGGATGCTCCGCGCTATGGGTGGCGAACGCGACGCTGACCCACGCTTCGTGCTGGCGCGCGTCGAAGAAGAAGTACGCGTGAAGCCGGGGCTGACCCGCTTTTTCCCGGCGCGGCTGGAGAGCGATGCGCGCGGTGCGCGGGTACGGCGCATTGCGTGGCAAGGCTCCGGGGATCTGGCCGCCGCGGCCCGCGCCAACGGCTTTCTGGTCGTGCCGGAAACAGCCCAGCAACTAGCCGCCGGCGACATCGCCGCGGTTCTGCTGCTCTGAGATCAGGCGACCCGCGTGCGCGGCTGCGAGACGAAGAACGCGTACAAGGCAACGCCGCAGTAGGCAACTGCCGGGACGGCATAGGCCAGCGCCACTCCGTGGCCCATATCCGATAGCCTGCCCATAACCAGCGTGAGCACCGCTCCGCCAATGATGGACATAACCAGAATTGAGCTACCGAACTTCGTCTTATCGCCGAGTTCCTTGATCCCCAGCGCAAAGATCGTCGGGAACATCAGCGACATGAAGAAGCTGGTGATGAAAAGGCACCAGAACCCAGCCCATCCCGGGTGCAGCACAGCGAACGCAGCCAGCACCGTATTGATAAGCGCGTATATCCCCGTGAGCACATGCGGGCGCACGAAGCGCATCAGCCACGCAGAAAAGAATCGTCCGATTCCGAACGCGATGAGACTTCCTGTCAGCAGATATCCGGCCAGGCGCTCCGGCGCGCCGCCGTACTGCTGCGCATACTGGATCAAATAGCTCCAGGTGCCCACCTGCGCACCGACGTAGAGAAACTGCGCGATGACGGCAGCGGCGAAATGCCAGCGCAGCAGTGTTCCGTGACCAGCAACCTCCACGTCGTCTGCGCGCCGCTCGGTTCCGACGGCGGGGAATTTCGTCCGTGCGACGAGGATCGCCCAGAACAACACGACTCCGGCCAGCACCATATAGGGATGCACCACCCGCAGGATCTCTGAGCGCAGATATGCCTGATATCTATGTTGCGTCTGCAGTGCCGCGATCTGGTTCGGGCGAAGTTCGATTCCGGAAAAAATGAACGTGGTGCCGAGGAAGGCGCCAGTAACGGAACCGACCGGGTTGAACGCCTGCGCCAGATTCAGGCGCCGCTCTGAGGTGCGCGGATCCCCCATCTCCGCAATGAAAGGATTCGACGAGCTTTCGAGAAACGACAAGCCGCTGGCGATAACGAACAGCGCGATGAGAAAGTAGCTGTAGCGATCGGCCAGCGCCGCCGGCCAGAAGAGCAGCGCTCCGGTTCCGAACAGGCAGAGCCCTGTCAGGATGCCCGCTTTGTATCCGGCTTTGCGCGTCACCAGGCTCGCCGGCAACGCAAAGCAGAAGTAGCCGATATAAAAGGCGAACTGTACCAACCCAGCCTGGGTCCGGCTAATTGCGAAGGACTTCATGAACTGCCGGATCAGGATGTCGTTCAGGTTGTTGGGAATCGCCCAGAGGAAGAAGAGCGCAGCAACAACAAAGAAGGTCGTGAGCTGACCGGCCGGGATAAGCCGCGGCGGACGGTGCGCATCGGTCTCCTCAGGTT
>DASYYN010000133.1:0-20824 GCA_035933815.1 Acidobacteriaceae bacterium | reverse complement strand
TTTGGGCGAGGGGGTGAGGAGCACCTGCGGCTCGGGGAGGATTTCCTCAGTTCTGTCGCCGCCGCTGACTGACTGCTGACTGCTGACCGCCGACTGCTGCCTTTTATAGAACTGGTTGAAGCGGCGCGAGACTTCGCGGGTTAGCTCCACGTGCGCTGCCTGATCCTGGCCGACTGGCACAAAGTCGGGCTGGTAGATGAGGATGTCGGCGGCCTGGAGGAGCGGATAGCCGAGGAATCCGTAGGTGGTCAGATCCTTGCCCGAGAGGTTCTCCTGCTGCTCCTTGTAGCTGGGGACGCGCTCGAGCCAGCCGAGGGGCGTGATCATGGACAGGAGCAGGTGGAACTCAGCGTGCGTCTTGACGTCGCTTTGCAGGAAGAGGATGGATTTCTGCGGGTCGAGTCCGGCGGCGAGGTAGTCGAGGGCGACTTCGCGGGTGTTGGCCGCGATCGCTGAAGGGTCAGCGTAGTCGGTGGTGAGGGCGTGCCAGTCGGCGATAAAGAAGTAGCACTCGTACTGATCCTGAAGGCGAACCCAGTTGTGGAGGGCGCCCATGTAGTTGCCGAGGTGGAGTTTGCCGGTGGGACGCATGCCGCTGAGAATGCGTCGTTTGGCTGGAGGAGCAGAGGTCGACACGGAATCCTTCGCGAGGGGAATGAGTTCTGGATATTGTACGGGATGCTAATCGCGCTCGGCCTCAGCTTCGCGGCGGCGCTCCGCGATCAGTTCGTCGGCGAGGCTCACGCCTGATGGGATGTATTTGCGGAGGAGTTCCTGTGCACAGACAGCCCGTTGCCGTTGTTCGGCTTCGCGCGTGACCGGGAATATGTCGGGAGCTGTTTCTGATTTCGGCGGGCTGGGCATACAGCCATTATGTGGGTGTGAGCCTGGTTCTTCCGGCTTTCGAAACAATTTCTGACTCGCGTCTTGACAGCTCAGACAGACAGTCAGATTATAATTGTATAGTAAAGGAGACTGTCATGGCTTTTGAGCTGAGCGATAAGGTTCGGGCATTCGCCGAGCACGAGTATGTTGCTCCTGCGAGGCGGGAGGGGCGGAAGAGATTTGCCATCCAGGTACGTGACGTCTGGAACTCGCTGGTAGAACGAGAAGGGTTTCCCCGGCAGAATGTTCCGCAGGTTTGTAATGCCCTGCGGTCGCGCAAATTCCTCAATCCGCTGGGACTGGAGATCGAAAAGGTGGAAGGTCCGCCATCGCAGACCAGTACCACCGTTGTGTTTCATTACCGATTCCGGCGTGACGCCTCGGAGGAACGCACGAAGCCATCCGGCGAGGTTTCACCCGGGGAGGCAGGCTCACCCATTGACAAACTGTACGGCCTGATGAGGAAGGAATTCGCTGCTTATGGTGGCGGTGAGGCCTTTCTGAAGTGGCTGCGTACCGATCCCGAGAAGGACCGGCGATGAGCAGAGTCTATTGGGACACGATGTTGTTCATCTACCTGCTGGAGGGCAACCGGCAGCATGGTCCAGCTGTGAGGTCGATCTATGACCGCATGCGTCTTCGGGGAGATTTGCTGTGCACAAGCTACCTTAGCCTTGGGGAAATTTTGGCGGGTGCGCACCAGTCGCCACAAATGGCTCGGGTGGTGCGTGAAGGGTTCGCGGAAATGCGCGTCCAGCTTTTACCATTCGACGCCGGCGCCGTGGATACCTTCGCTGCTCTTCGTAGCGTGCAAAAGCTGAGTACTGCGGACTCGATTCATCTGGCGTGCGCTGCGTCGCGAGGCGCCGATCTCTTTCTGACCGGAGATAAACAATTGACGAAGCAGATTGTGCCTGGAATTCAGTTCATCTCCAGCATCGACGCGAGCCCGATCTAAAGTTGGATTCCCTCTGATCGCGAGCGTGAGATTAAGCTGACTTCAGGGAAGCACTGTGAACACGGCGATCAGCGTTTCGAAAGAGGATTACCTCAAAGCGATTCTGGAGGCCGAGAGTGAGGGGCAGACCGTCATCTCGGCGACGCTGGCGCACTGGCTCAAAGTGTCTCCGCCGGCCGTGTCGATGGCGCTGCGGCGGCTGAAGCGCGACGGCTTCGTTGAGGTGAAGGCGGATGGAGTCGTAAAGCTGACCTCCGAGGGGCGCGAGGCGGCTTACCGAACGGCGCTGCGGCATCACCTGATCGAGCGCATGCTGTCGGAAGTCTTTGGCATGCCCTGGTACGAGGTGCACGATGAGGCCGAGCGGCTGGAGCACGCGGTCTCGCCTGCGTTCGAAGCGCTGCTGATGAAGAAGCTGGGGGAGAAGGGAACGTGTCCGCATGGGAACGCGGTGCTGCCGGAGACGCCGGAGAAGCGGCTGCGGCGGGGCGTGCGTCCGCTGGCGGAGGCGGCGGAAGGGTCGCAGTATGCGGTGACCAGCCTCTTCGAGCGCGATCCGAAGCTGCTGCGGTTTCTGCATGAGACGGGGATCGAGCCGGGCGGGCAGGTGCGGGTTCTGAAGCGCAACTACGACCAGACGGTGGCCATCGAAACGCCCGTCGGACAGTTCACCATCGGTCCTGCGGCGGCGGAGCGGGTCCAGGTCAAGCGTGTGTCCGATGGAAAACGCGGACGTTCCCGGTAAACAAATATGAGCCGATGAGGCGCGCAGCGATTTAGGATTCCCTCAGAACCTCCATGGGACTCAGGCTGCGGGTGGCGAGCAGTATATGCGGGGCGTGGATCGCGCTGGCGGTGCCCGCGCTCGGCCTCGATCCGCATGCGCCGGTTGCGCAGTACGGGTTTCAGTCGTGGCAGACGGATACCGGCCTGCCGCAGAACACTGTCCATGCGATTGTGCAGGGGCCGAATGGGTTTCTGTGGATTGCCACGGAAGGCGGGCTGGTTCGCTTTGACGGTGAGCAGTTCTCCGTCATCGCGCGCGCCAACACTTCGCAGTTGCCGAGCGACCTGATCGATGACCTGATGCTCGACAGTGGGGGCACGGTCTGGGTGAGCACGTCGGGCGGGCTGGCGCGCGTGGTCGACGGCCGGGTGGAGCGGTTCGGGTCGAAGCAGGGGATTCCCTCAACGCAGGTGTGGCGGACCTTTGAAGGCGCTGGCGCCGTTTGGGTGATGACTGCGGCGGGGTTGTATCGCGTCGAGGGGATCCAGGCGGAACGAGTCCGGCTGAATGGGGATCTGACGGAGAACAGCCGGATGCTGGCGGCTCCGGATGGATCGCTCTGGCTGGGAACCGCTGAAGGCGTGATGCGATCGCCGAGCGGCGGCACATTTGCGGTGGTGGGAGCTTCGGGTGAGGTGGTGGCGCTGGCTCGCGACGGAGAGGGCGCCGTGTGGGCCGCACTGCGCGCCGGTGTCGGCTCGATGCTGGAACGATGCTCGGCACAGGAGTGCGCACCAGTGCCCATCCCAGGGGGCGCAGCGGTAAACGCGCTGGCGACGGATCGCTCGGGGCACATCTGGGTGGGAACCGATGCGGGCCTGTTCGCGGTCGAGGGCGACAAGCTGCAGGCGGTGGGAAAAGCGGGGCGGGTGACATTCCTGTTCTGCGACCGCGAGGGCATGTTGTGGGCGGGAACCGCGCAGGGGCTGATGCGGGCGACGGGTGCCGGTGAGCCGGAACTCCTGCGGAGCGGCGATATCTATCTGGCGGCGGCGGAGGATCGCGAGGGCGATCTGTGGCTGGGCACCGAGGCTGGCGGCCTGGCGGTTCTGCGGGATCGGAAATTTTCCACGCTGACGGCACAGCAGGGGCTCAGCAATGAATATGTGCTGGCGCTGGCGCAGAATGCGACGGGCGATGTCTTCGCCGGGACGAGGGGCGGGGGCTTGTATGCATGGCACGCGGGCGCGTTTCGTCCAGCGGCGGCCGCGCAGAAGCTGGCCAGCACTGTGGTGCTCGCGGTGGCGACCTCGAAGAATGGCGACGTGTGGGTGGGAACGCCGGATGGGCTGAGCCTGATCCGCAATGGGCAGCTGCGGACTTTCACGACGGCGGACGGGCTGGCGGATGATTTTGTGCGGTCGCTGTACGTCGGCCACGACGGCGCTTTGTGGATCGGAACCCGGCATGGCGTTTCGCGCTACGCGGAGGGGAAATTCACCAGCTGGTCGGCACTCGACGGGCTGGGCAGCGACCTGGTCGGTGCGATGACGGAGGACCGCGACGGGACATTGTGGATTGGGACGCTCGGCGGATTGAGCCGGTTCAGCGATGGGAAGTTTACGAATTTCACGGTGAAGGACGGGCTTTCGAGCAACGTGGTTACGTCGCTCCACGTCGACGGCGACGGCACGCTTTGGGTGGGGACGAACGACGCGGGGCTGAGCCGGGTACACGACGGGAAGATCGCGGCTGTGCGGCTGGCGAGCTTGCCTTCCCGGGTGATTGGCATTCTTGAGGATGGCGCGGGATACCTCTGGATCAGTTCCAATAGCGGTGTATACCGCGTGAAGCGCAATGCGTTGAATCAGTTTCTGAGTGGCGGGAGTGCTCCTGAGGTGATGCGGTTCGGCGTGGCCGACGGGATGCGGATCAGCGAATGCTCGAGCGGAGGGCACCCGGCGGCGCTGGCTCTGCAGGATGGGGAGCTGTGGTTCGCGACGCTGAAAGGGATTGCGCGGGTCAATCCGGCGCAGATGCCGGTGAACCGCGTCGCGCCGCGCGTGGCGATCGAGGGCGTGGTGGTGGACGATGTCGCGCAGGATACGACGACGGCGCTGAAGATCGCGCCGGGGCACAGCCATTATGAGTTCGATTACGCCGGCCTGAGCTTTGTGGCTCCGCAGAAGGTGGAGTACCGGTATCAGCTGGAGGGATTCGACCGCGGCTGGGTGGAGGCGGGCACGCGGCGCGTGGCGTACTACACGAATCTGCCGCACGGGCGGTATACGTTCCGCGTGATGGCGCGGAACAACGACGGCGTATGGAGCGAAACGGCGGCGACGGCGCAACTGACCGTGCAGCCGCACGTTTGGCAGACGCTGTGGTTCCGGTTGCTGCTGGCGCTCGCACTGGTGGGGTTGGGGTACGCGGCGTGGCGCAGGCGTTTGCGCGGCGTGGAGAGGCAATACGAAGCCGTGCTGGCGGAACGGACCCGCATCGCGCGCGAAATTCACGATACGCTGGCGCAGGGCTTTGTTGCCGTATCGGTGCAGCTGGAGCTGGTGGCGCGGCTGATGCAGACGTCGGTGGCGGCGGCGAAGGCGCAGCTCGATGCCACGCGTGCGCTGGTGCGCAGCAGCATCGAGGACGCGCGCCTGTCGATTTGGGAATTGCGCTCGCAGACGACGGAGCAGGAAGACCTGGCGTCGAGGCTGCTGAAGATGGCGGAAGAGGTGATTGCGCGCGCGGGCGTGCAGGTGAAAGCGCAGATTCAGGTGAGCGGGACGTATCATCCGCTGGACGGCGAAGTGGAGCGCGAGGTGCTGCGGATTGGGCGGGAAGCGGTGGTGAATGCGGTGCGGCACGCCAGCCCGAAGAACATTCTGCTGCGGCTCAAATATCAGGAGGACCGGTTCGAGATGGAAGTGCGCGACGATGGCAGAGGCTTTGCCGGCCAGCCGGCCGACGGCACGACAGGGCATTACGGGATCACGGGCATGCGGGAGCGCGCGCACGCTATCGACGGAGAGCTCGTGGTCGACAGCTGGGAGGGCGAGGGCACGTCGGTGAAGCTGGATCTGGAACTGGCAAGGGAAGCGGGAAAGAAAAGGTAACGATGGCGGACACAATTAAGATCCTGATCGTCGATGACCATCATATCGTCCGGCAGGGGCTGGTCGCGCTGCTGAAAACCGTTCCTGGCTTCCACGTGCAGGCGGAGGCAGCCGATGGCGAGCAGGCGGTGGAGTTGTTCAGGAAGCATCGGCCTGATGTGACGCTGATGGATTTGCGGATGCCGAAGATGAACGGCGTCGACGCGATTACGAAGATCCGGGAGATGGTGCCGGGCGCGCGCATTGTGGTGCTGACGACGTTCGACGGTGACGAGGATATCTACCGCGCGCTGCAGGCGGGAGCCAAAGGATATTTGCTGAAGGGCATGGACCTGACGGAGCTTTCGGACGCGATCCGGTCGGTACACGCCGGTAAGACGCGGATTCCTCCGCGCGTGGCAGAAAAGCTGGCGGAGCGCATGAGCGGAGCGACGCTGACGGGCCGCGAACTGGAGGTCCTGAAGCTGATCGTGGCCGGAAAGAGCAACAAAGATATTGGGAACGCGTTGTTCATCTCAGAGGCGACAGTGAAGACCCATGTGAACAGCCTGCTGAGCAAGCTGGGCGTCGAAGACCGCACGCAGGCTGCGACTACGGCGCTGCAGCGGGGGATTGTGCATCTGGATTAGCGGATAGCGGATAGCGGTTAGCGTTTAGCGGATAGCGGACAGGGCGAGGTTCCATCAGGGGTGCGGATGAGGCGGAAAGTGGGAGTGAGATGGCGCGGGGGATTGGCGCTTGCGGCGACAATCGCGATGGCGATGGCATGCGCTGCCGTCGCGCAGCCGCGTGGCGCGGAGTGGCGGCAGGCGACCGATGCGGAGCTGAAGTCGGTGATCCCGGCGCGAGCTCCGGTGGTGACGGAGCGGATTGAGACGGAGATGCGGTCGGCTTCGGGCGTGACTAACGGCAAAGGCAAGTACATCGCCGGGGTGGTGCTGATTACCGCGGGATATTCGGCGGAAGGTAAGTATTCGCACTTTTTCCTGGCGCAGGCGCCGATTCGCGTGGGCGACTCGGTGCGGTTGCCGGCGGGCGAATATGTGATTGGCTACGAACACGGCGATAATGGGTTGCTGGTGCATTTTTACGAAGCGTCCACGGGGAAGCCGGTGGGCAGCGTGCTCGCGAAACAGATTCCGGGCACGACGCGCGTCGAGGCGTTTCGCATCTGGCCGCCTGAGGCATCGCACGCGGGCGGGTCGGCGGAACACTCGATAATCCAGATCGGGCGCTTCGGATTCAGCTATCAAATCGGAGGGTAGCCGGGAATGGCGCAGGCCGCGTCGCAAAAAGAACAGAAGGTGCTGGAAGCCCTGTACGAGAACTGGCAGGAGGAGATGCGGGGCTTCTATACCTACAAAACACTGGCGGAACGCGACGACGATCCGGTGCGCAGAAAGACGCTGCGCCACATGGCCGAAGCCGAGGCGCATCATGCGGCGCTGTGGGCGAAGCGGATTCACGAACTGGGCTCGGATCTTCCGTATTACAACGGCAAGCCGACGGGCGATGCGGACACGCTGGTGAACCGGCTGGGCGGGCTGCCGATGGCGCTGCGGCGGCTGGAGATCGACGAAAGCGGGGCGATTGCGAGGTACGGCCAACAGCTGAAGGACCTGGGCGATGAGCCCAGCGTCGCGATTCTGCAGCAGGTGATCGTCGAGGAGCAGGATCATTATCGCGAGCTGAGCGAGTTGATCCGGCACCGGTATCCGAAGCCGCCGGCGAATGCGCAGCTGGCGCGGCAGGAACTGGATGAGCTGCTGACACGGCGCAACCGCTCGGGCCGGCAGACGGCGGGCTGGATTGGCGACGCCATTTACGGCGTGAATGACGGGCTGGGGGCGATCTTCGGGATTGTGTCGGGTGTATCCGGCGCGACCCTCGGCAACAGCAAATGGGTTCTGCTGTCGGGGCTGGCTGGCATGATCGCGAGCGCGCTCTCCATGGGCTCGGGCGCGTATCTGGCGGCGAAGAGCGAGCGGGAGATCTACGAGGCCGAGGTGACGCGCGAGCGCGAGGCGATTGAGATGAATCAGCCTGAGGCGCGCGAACTGCTGTCGCTGTATTACCAGGTGAAGGGGATTCCGCGCGACGATGCGGACCACGTCGTGGAGCATCTGGCGGAGGACAAGGAGCAGTTCACGCGCGCGCTGAGCGCGGAGCGGCTCAACATGACGGAAGAAGGACTGAGCCAGCCGCTGGTGTCGGCGTGGTCGGGCGCGCTTTCGACGGCAGTGGGCGCGTTTATTCCGATCATCCCGTTCTTCTTCATGAGCGGCTATCCGGCGGTCATTGCGTCGGCGATTATCTCGCTGGCGGCGCACTTTGCCGTTGGCGCGGCCAAGTCGCTGATCACAGTGCGCAGCTGGTGGGCCAGCGGCCTGGAGATGACGATTGTAGGCGCAGTCGAAGGCATTGCGACGTACGTCATCGGCATTGGGCTGGGGCACATTGGGGCGTGACGCAGTGATCTGAACCCACATCTGCCAACAGCGGGCGGATGTGGGGCACCCGGCGCGTCGGCTAGTCGAGCCAGTGGGCGAAGATGATGAGGCCGAGGCCGATGAGCGGCACGCTGTGGTTGTGGGTGATCGCTGCGCCGACGACCAGAAGGACGACGCCTAAACCGGTGATGAAGCCGGAATCGGAGTGGTGATAGTAGGCAGGCGGCGGAAGTGGTGCCGGCTGGCCGGGATACGGGTTGGGAGCTGGGGTGTTCATGAGCGCCTCCTGACAGAATCAGGATCGCGCGCGGCAGTGGATGGCGGCAGTGGCGGGTGTCAGGAATCGGACGTGACAAATGTCAGCCTTTTATACTGGAGCTGACCGTACGAATCCATGGGGAGCCTTGCCATTCTGCATCTCGACCGCATTCTTACTCAAACCAGGAGCGATCTTGAACGGCGGAAGGCGGCCGTGCCGCTCGCGGAACTGGAACGGCGTGCCACAGCGCACACGCCGCGGGGGTTTGCCGCGGGTTTGAGGCGGGCGGCATCATCCGGGCCGGCGATTATTGCGGAACTGAAGAAGGCTTCGCCGTCGAAGGGGCTGATCCGGGCGGATTTCGAGCCGGGAGCGCTGGCGCGGGAACTCGAGAACGCGGGAGCCGCTGCGCTGTCGGTGCTGACCGATGAGCCGTTCTTCCAGGGGAGTTTGCGCAACCTGGAGATTGCGTCGGAGGCGACGCGGATTCCGTGCCTGCGCAAGGATTTCATCGTCGACGAGTACCAGATCGTCGAGGCGCTCGCGTACCGGGCGGATGCCATCCTGCTGATTGTAGCGGCGCTCAGCGATGCGGAGCTGGCGCGGCTGACGGCTTTTGCGCACGAGCACAAGCTCGACGTGCTGTGCGAGGTGCATACGGCGGAGGAGCTGGCGCGGGCGGGCGATCTGGGGTGCGATGCGTACGGGGTGAACAACCGCGATCTGCGGAGCTTTCAGGTTTCGCTCGAGACGTCGCTGCGGCTGGCTGAGCAGCTTCCGGCGAATGCGGTGCATGTAGCGGAAAGCGGCATCGAGACGGCCGAGGACATACGACGGCTGCGGGAGGCGGGATTCGACGCCTTCCTGATTGGCGAGTCGCTGATGCGCCAGGCGCGTCCGGGTGCGGCGCTGGCGCAGCTTATCTCGAGCGCGCGGAAATCTGAGGCGGCGATGCCGCGGGCCTGACACCGATGTGGATCAAGATCTGCGCGAATACAACAGTGGAAGATGCGCGGCTGGCTGCTGAAGCAGGAGCGGATGCCGTGGGATTCGTCTTCGCACCAAGCAAGCGCCGCGTGACGGCTGAGCAGGCGCGCGAGATCGGCCCGGCGCTGCCGCCGGATCCGACGCAGGTGGGGGTCTTCCTCGAGCACACCTTTGACGAAATCGTCGCGACAGTGCGGCAGGCTGGGCTGCACGGCATCCAGCTGCACGGGGCGGTCGATCCGTGGATCATCGAGCAGCTGCGGCGGGAATTCGGGCACGGGCAGTTTCTGATCCAGACGCTGCACTGGCGGGTTGACGAGAGTCCAGCTGCATCCGAGGCGACGCTGCTCGAAGAGTACGCGGCCGTTTCGCGCCAGGGCATTGTGGATGCTGTGCTGCTGGACGCCAAAACCGCTGCTGCAGCGGGCGGGACCGGCCGGACTCTGCCGTGGAAGCGGATCCGCGAGGTGCTGGCGCGGGAGCCGCGCGGGCTGCGGATTATCCTGGCGGGCGGGCTGACGCCGGAGAACGTGGCGGAGGCTATCGGGACGTTGCGTCCGTGGGGCGTGGATGTGGCCAGCGGCGTCGAGGAGCGTCCGGGGAAGAAGAACGCGGCGCGGGTGGAGGCGTTTATCCGGAACGCCCGGGATGCGTTTGCGGCGGTTGAGAATAAGGCGTTGGGGGCTGCGCGGCTGCCGTAGAGCCTCTCCGGTGTAAGGTGGATATATGGCAACCACCGCGGCCCAATCTTTAGCCGGACGCTTCGGCGCGTACGGAGGACGCTATGTTCCGGAGACGCTCGTGGCGGCTCTGGACGAGCTGGAGCATGCGTATGCCGAGGCGCAGGCCGACCCTGATTTCCATCTGAAGCTCGACAGCCTGCTGCACGATTACGCCGGACGGCCGACGCCGCTGTATTTTGCTCCGCGGCTGACGGAGGCGCTGGGCGGCGCAAAGATTTATCTGAAGCGGGAAGACCTGCTGCACACCGGCGCGCACAAGATCAACAACTGCCTGGGCCAGGCGCTGCTCGCGATGCGTATGGGTAAGAAGCGCATCATCGCAGAGACGGGCGCGGGGCAGCACGGCGTGGCAACGGCAACGGTGTGCGCTCTGTTTGGGCTCGACTGCGTCGTCTACATGGGCGATGAAGACATGCGCCGGCAGGAGCTGAACGTCTACCGCATGCGCATGCTGGGCGCGGAGGTGCGTGGTGTTTCGTCGGGTTCGCGGACGCTGAAGGATGCAATCAACGAAGCGATGCGCGACTGGGTGACCAATGTGCGGACCACGCACTATCTGCTCGGCAGCGTGCTCGGCGCGCATCCGTACCCGATGATGGTGCGGGATTTCCACCGCGTGATCAGCCGCGAAGCGCGGCAGCAGATTCTCGAGAAGGAAAACCGGCTGCCCAGCGCGGTGATTGCGTGCGTGGGCGGTGGATCGAATGCGATTGGAGCGTTCTACGAATTCATTCCTGACAAGGACGTGCGCCTGATCGGCGTGGAGGCCGGCGGGCGCGGTGAGCGGCTCGGGGACCATGCGGCGCGGTTTTCGGGCGGCGTGCCGGGCGTGCTCCAGGGCACGTATTCGTACGTGCTGCAGGATGACGCGGGACAGATTGCGCTGACGCATTCCGTTTCGGCAGGACTGGATTATGCATCGGTGGGGCCGGAGCATGCTGCGCTGCACGATGCGGGGCGGGCGGAGTACACGTCGGCTACGGATCAGGAGGCGCTGGACGCGACGCTGCGGCTGGCGCGGACCGAGGGCATCATTCCGGCGCTGGAGAGCGCGCATGCTGTGGCCGAGTGCATCCGGCGAGCGCCAGGGATAAGCCGCAACGACATTGTGCTGGTCAACGTGTCAGGGCGCGGCGACAAAGACATGGGCATTCTGACGCGTGAGCTGCATTTGGGAGCCTAGATGCCGATTCGATTTGCCAGCAAGCCGGGACTGGTCGCCTATCTCACCGTTGGCGATCCCGATCTCGACGCGAGCCGCGACCTCGCGCTGGCGGCGATTGATGCCGGCGCCGATGTGCTGGAACTGGGCGTGCCGTTCAGCGATCCGGTGGCAGACGGGCCGGTGATTCAGCGGGCGAGCGAGCGCGCGGTGCGCAACGGAGTAAAGCTGAGCGACGTGCTGGCAGTCGCGGCGGATTTGCATCGGCAGCGGCCGCAGGCGGGCCTGATCATCTTCTCCTACTACAATCCGATCCTTCGATTCGGGTTGGAGAAATTTTGCGCGGCGGCGAGGCAGGCCGGAGTGGACGGCGTGCTGGTGACGGACATGATCGTAGAAGAGGCGGCCGATTATCTCGCTGCGATGCGCGCCAGCCATCTTGCGCCGGTGTTCCTGGCGGCTCCGACCAGTCCCGATGCGCGGCTCGAGCGGATTGCGGCGGCGTCGGAAGGGTTCGTCTACGCGATCTCGCGGACGGGCATTACGGGAACGCGCGCGCAACTGGAGAGCGACGCGGAGCAGCTGGTGAAGCGGCTGCGGAAACTCACGACGCTGCCAATTGCGGTCGGGTTTGGGATTTCCAACGCGGAGCATTTTGCCGCGGTGGGCGAATTTGCTGACGCCGCTGTGATCGGCAGCGCGATCGTGGCCACGATTGAGCAGGCCGGACGCGAGCAGGCGCCCAGCTCGATCGCACGATTTATCCAGGGTCTGCGCGGCCCCGTCCCTGAACCTGCCGCGCCGGCCCGTTAAGCTGTTTCTGCTCTCCCACACAACGTGCAGCTGACCGTCCCCGGCGGGACATTTGAGGAAGACCATGGACATTGAAGGCTGGCGACTGAAAATCGACGAGCTTGATCGGCAGATTGTGTTGCTGATCAGCGAACGCGCAGCGGCGGCGCAGGAAATTGGGCGGCTCAAGAGGGCCACCGATCTGCCGGTGTATGAGCCGAATCGCGAGCGCGTGATCTTCGACAATGTTCGCTCGCACAATCCAGGACCCCTGCCGGACATCGAGCTGGTGCATATTTACGAGCGCATTGTGGACGTGATGCGGGCGCTGCAGCGCAATGAGCTGGCGTCGCGTGGCAACGCGCCGCGGGAGAGCACAACCGAATCCGGAGTAACGCGAAAGCAGACAGGAAAAGATCAATGATCGTGGCAATGCAGGCAGGCGCGTCGGAAGAAGAGATTCAGGCGATTGTCGAGCGGATGACGGAAATTGGGTTCAACGTGCATCGGACGACGGGGACGGTGCAGACCATTCTCGCGGGCGTGGGTACGCCGGGAGCTTTCGCGCACGAGGATTTCGAGGTGCTCGCCGGAGTGGCGGAGGTGATCCGCATCTCGTCGCCCTACAAGCTGGCCGGGCGGAGTTTTCGTCCCGAGGGAACGGTTGTGCGATTCCCGAATGGCGTGAGTGTGGGCGGCAAAGAAGTGGTGGTGATGGCCGGCCCGTGCTCTGTGGAGAGCCGGGAGCAAATCTTCGAGAGCGCGCGGCTGGTGAAGGCGGCAGGCGCGAAGTTCCTGCGCGGAGGAGCATTCAAGCCGCGCAGCTCGCCGTATTCATTCCAGGGGATGGGGCTGGAGGCGCTGAAGCTGCTTCGCGAGGCCGGCGATGCGCACGGGCTGCTGATCGTCAGCGAGGTGATGGAAATTTCGCAGATCGAGCTGATGATGCCTTACGTGGACCTTTTCCAGGTAGGCGCGCGCAACATGCAGAACTTCAACCTGCTGCGCGAGTTGGGAGCGGTGCGCAAGCCGGTGCTGCTGAAGCGCGGCATTGCGGCGACCATCGAGGAGATGCTGCTCTCGGCGGAGTATCTGCTGGCCGGGGGGAACTACGACGTGATCCTGTGCGAGCGCGGGATTCGCACGTTTGAGACGTATACGCGGAACACGATGGACATCTCGGCGATTCCGGTGGTGAAGAAGTTGTCGCATTTGCCGATCGTGGGCGATCCGTCGCACGGCACGGGGCGGCGAGACAAGGTGCCGGCGATGGCGCGGGCAACGATTGCGGCGGGCGGCGATGGCTTGCTGATCGAGGTGCATCCGAACCCGGACAAGGCGGTGTCGGACGGAGCGCAGTCGATGTTCCCGGAGAAATTTGCGGCGCTGATGGAGACGCTGCGCGTGATTGCTCCGGCGGTCGGTCGTACCATTTAGTACGCATGGCCATCGAACGGATCGCGATTCTCGGGACGGGGCTCATTGGAGCCTCGGCCGGGCTGGCGCTGCGCGAGCGCGGGTTCACCGGGACGGTGACGGGGTGGGATCCCGACGAGGAGCAGCTGCACACGGCGCTGAGCCGCGGCGCGGTGACGGTGATCGCGGAGGATCCGCTGCAGGCGGCTACGGCGAGCGATCTGATCCTGCTGGGCGGGCCGGTGTTCACGATTCTCGAGTGGCTCGACCGGCTGGCGACGGTGCTGCGCGAGACGCAGCTGGTGACGGATGTGGGGTCTGTGAAGGGGGCGCTGTGCCGGCATGCGCGCGGGCGATTCAACGGGGCGGGGCAGCCGGGGTTCTTGCCGGGACATCCGATGGCGGGCAAGGAAGTGGGCGGCGCCGCGAATGCCGATGCGGCGCTGTTCTCCGGGTCGGCGTGGCTGTTCACGCCTTGTGCTGACGCGCACATGACGGATGCAGCGCAGAATGTGGCGGATGAGTGGCGCGGCTGGGTGGGCCGGTTCGGGGCGCGGGGCCTGGAGATGGATCCCGAGCGGCACGACGTGCTGTGTGCATGGATCAGCCATTTGCCGCAGTTCGTCTCGACGGCGATGTGCGCGCTGCTCGAAGAGGAGTTCGCGGCGAACCCGGATTTGCTGCCAATTGGCGGGCGCGCGCTCAGGGAGATGACGCGGCTGGGGGCGAGTCCGTTTTCGATGTGGCGCGACATCGCGCACACGAATTCGGAGGCCATTGCGCAGTCGCTCGAGGCGCTGGAGCAGCGGCTGGCGCATCTGCGGGAGAACCTGAAGAATCCGGAGCTGCGGGAGGAGTTCGCTGAGGCGAACAAGTTTCGGGTAAGGGGAGCGGGGCAGGAGAAGTGACGGCGGGCGCTCGCGCTTTCCCATGTCTCCAAATGCGGGAGACATGCGGCACCCAGTTCCTTCTCACATCTGCAAATCCAGAGACATGGGGCACCCGGAGCTTTCCGACATTTGCAAATTCGGGAGATGTGGGGCACTCGGTTCTTTCCTGCGATTAGTATGTTGGCGATGAGTGCCAACTTTGTTCGCCGCGTTGCGTTCTGCCTCTGCTCGGGTCTGTTCTTCACGCTTGCTGCTTCGGCGCAGGAGCCCACGCTGCTAGTGGATGTGGATCACCGGGCGCAGACCACGCTCGATGGGCCGTGGCACTATATCGCCGATCCGCTGCGCGAGGGATGGGGATCGAATCCGGCGCATGCGAGCCTGAACGGGTACGCGAAGAACGCGCACTACGTGCCGGGCGGACCGCTGGTGCAATATGACTTCTCGCGGTCGCCTACGCTGAACGTGCCCGGCGACTGGAACTCGCAGAACCCGTCGCTCTTCTACTACGAAGGGCTGCTCTGGTATCAGCGGGATTTCACCGTCCATCCGAAGCCGCACACGCATTTGTTCCTGCACTTCGGGTCGGTGAACTACGCGGCGACCGTGTTTGTGAACGATCAGCAGGTGTGCGAGCACGAGGGCGGATTCACGCCGTTCGACTGCGAGATCACGAGCGCCGTGAAGGACGGGGACAACTTCGTCGTGGTTGCGGCGGATAATCAGCGGCTGCAGGATCGCGTGCCTACGGTGAAGTTTGACTGGTGGAATTACGGGGGCATCACGCGGCCCGTATCGCTCGTCGAGGTGCCGGAGAGCTACATCGACGACTACTCTGTGCAGCTGAAGCGCGGCAGCGCGGACGCGATTGAAGGTTATGTCCACGTGGTGGGCGCGCCCGCTGGGGAGCATGTGACGGTGCGCATTCCCGATCTGCATGTGAACCAGGATGCGAAGACGGATGCGAATGGGCGCGCGGAGGTTTCGTTCAGCGCTCACGGGCTGGAGTTGTGGTCGCCGGAACATCCGCGGCTATACCACGTTGAGCTGAGCGCCGGGCAGGATCGCCTGGCGGACGATGTTGGCTTCCGCACTGTCGAAGTGAAGCGCGATCAGATCCTGCTGAATGGCAAGCCGATTTTCCTGCGCGGCGTGAGCTATCACGATGAGGCGCCGTTCCGGTCGGGACGCTCGTGGTCGGAGCAGGATGCACAGACGCTGCTGGGCTGGGCGCAGGAACTGCATTGCAACTTCGTGCGGATGACGCATTATCCGCACACTGAGAACGAGATTCGCCTGGCGGACAAGATGGGCATCCTCGTGTGGTCGGAGATCCCGGTGTACTGGGGGATCGACTGGACCAATCCGCACACGCTGGAGGTGGCGAAGCATCAACTGTGGGAGATGATCCGGCGGGATCGGAACCGGGCGGCGGTCATCCTGTGGTCGATGTCGAACGAGACGCCGGAGAGCCCGGAGCGGAATGCGTTCATTCATCAGCTGGCCGAAGCGGCGCGCGCGCAGGATCCGACGCGGCTGATCACGTCGGCGATCGTGACGCACTTTCACGGGACGCATGCGGTGCTGGACGATCCGCTGGGCAAGGACTTGGACGTGCTCGGCTACAACGAGTACATCGGCTGGTATATGGGGACGGCGGAGACGATTCCCGACTACACGTGGGAGAATCCGATGGGCAAGCCGGTGATCCTGAGCGAATTTGGCGCGGGCGCGAAGGCTGGGATGCACGGTCCGGAGACGGAGAAGTTCACAGAGGAGTACCAGGACTTGGTTTACCGGCAGCAGTTTAAGATGTTCGCGGAAATGCCGTTCCTGCGCGGGATGAGCCCATGGGTGCTGATGGACTTCCGTTCACCGATGCGGCAGCTGACGGGCATTCAGGACGACTACAACCGCAAGGGTCTGGTGTCGGACAAGGGTGAGAAGAAGAAGGCGTTTGAGACGCTGGCGGAGTATTACGAAGGGCGAGAGAAAGACTTTTAGAGAAACACTGTTAGAGAAAAGCGTTTAGAAAAGAGCGTTTAGAGAAATGCTGTTAGCGAAAGCTGTTAGCTAAACGTTTCTTGCTAACAGTCTTTTTCTAAACGTCCTTTTCTAAACGTTCTTTGCTAAACGTCCTTTGCTAAGCAAGGATGCCCAGCTTCTTTGCCGTTTTTTCCAGCGTCTCCAGCGCCTGGTCGAGCTGCTCGCGGGTGTGCTCGCTGGTCATGATGGTGCGGATGCGCGCTTTGCCTTCGGGGACCGTCGGGAAGGCGATGCCGGTGGCCATCACTCCGGCTTCGAAGAGCGCGCGGGAGAAATCCATCGCGGTGCGGCCTTCGCCGACGATGATGGGCGTGATGGGCGTCTCGCTTGCCGGCGTATTCACGCCGCCGATATTGAAGCCGAGCCGGCCCAGTTCTGCTTTGAAGTAGCGCGTGTTCTCCCACAGGCGGTCAATGCGCTCCGGTTCGGACTCGAGCAGATCGAAGGCGGCGATGCACGTCGCGGCCACCGACGGCGGGTGCGAGGTGGAGAAGAGAAACGGCCGCGCGCGATGGTAGAGGTAGTCGATGAGGTCTTTGGAGCCGCAGACGTAACCGCCGAGCGCCCCGATGGCTTTTGAAAGCGTGCCGACCTGGACGTCAACACGGCCATGGCAATGAAAATGATCGATGGTGCCGCGTCCATTGCGGCCGAGGACGCCGGAAGCGTGGGCGTCGTCGACCATCATGATGGCTCCGTACTTCTCGGCGAGGTCGGCGAGCTTGTCGACGGGTCCAATGTCGCCGTCCATCGAGAAGACGCCGTCGGTGATGAGGAGCTTGTGGCCGGGCTCGTTCTGCACTTCACGCAGCTGTTCTTCGGCGTGGGCGAGATCTTTGTGGCGGAAGACCTTGATCTTCGCGCGGGAGAGGCGGGCCCCGTCGATGATGGAGGCGTGGTTCAGCTCATCGGAGATGATGAAGTCTTCTTTGCCGAGGATGGCGGAGACGGTGCCGGCGTTGGCGGCGAATCCGCTCTGGAAGACGACGCAGGCCTCGACGTTCTTGAAGCGGGCGATCTTCTCTTCCAGGTCCATGTGGATCTTCATGGTCCCGGCGATGGTGCGCACGGCGCCCGAGCCGACGCCGTAGTCCTTCGTCGCCTGGATGGCCGCTTCGCGCAGCTTGGGGTGATCGCAGAGGCCAAGGTAGTTGTTCGACGCGAGATTGATGACGCGGCGGCCATCGTAGGTGCAGACGGGCGCCTGCACGTCGTCGAGCACGCGCAGCCGGAAATGCGTGCCTTTCTGCTTTAGGTCGTCGAGTGCGGCGGTGAGGTACTGGAGCTGCGGGCGCTGAGAGAGCGATGTGGCCATCGGTGTGCCTCGGATGGATGAATGCGCAACCTGAAATGCTACAGCAAGCGGGAGTCAGGAATCAGGAGTCAGGGTGCAGGGTGCCGAGAGGAGTGCTTTCGGCAACGTCGCTGGGCCGTCTAATGGAGCAACAGCATTGCGGGTCAGATACAATAGGCTTTTCCAGCGCAGGACGATGAGTTTGCCCCCGGCGGGGGGAGCTGTATCGATCGGCGTGGACGGGGGAAGTTTCAGCCGAATGATTTCGCTGTTCGGGAAGTACTCGAGACGTGGGCGCGGTCAGTTCGCGGTCCTTACTGCCATTCTTCTTGCGGTTTCAGCGCTGGCGATGCCGGCATCCGCGGGGGCGCAGGTCGCCACGCGTACGCAGCTTTCCACCGAACAGAATGATGGCGCACTCTCGCTGAGCGCGAGGGTGATGGACTTCCAGGGGCGGCCCGTCTCCGAGGGATCCGTGAGCTTTGAGACGGCAAAGGGATCGCTGGGATCGGTTTTCGTGCACGATGGCTGGGCGACCCTGAACCTGACGAACGCGCCTTCCTGGGCGAAGTCGGTCACGGCCGTTTATCACGGCGGCGATGCTCTTGCGGCCTCGGCGGCCAGCGCTTCCGTTGTGCCGAGCGCCACCAGCGGCGTGCCGGGGTTCACCGTAACGGCCAATCCGTCGTCGCTGACGCTGGCAGCAGGCCAATACGGATCGGTGGTGCTGACCGTCACCTCGCAGAACGGCTTTTCTGAGTCGGTGAATCTCTCGTGCTCGGGCCTGCCGGGCGCATCGAACTGCAATTTCACACCGGCCGTCGTGACTCCGCCGGCGAACGGAACGGCGATTAGCTCTCTGCAGATCACCACTTCGGCGCGCTCCGGTCTGGGCTCAGAGCTGCGTGACGGGCCTCTGGGGGGCTCGCATGCGGCGTATGCGGTCGTGATTCCCGGTGTGCTGGTGCTGGTGGGAATCGGCGCGATCCGGCGCAGGAATTTCGGCGGGCTGAAGATTCTCGGCCTGGTGCTGCTGCTCGCGGCGGGATCGATGGGGCTGACGGCGTGCAATCAGCGATACAGCTACCTGCACTATCATCCATCGCCGAACTTTGGGACGGGCGCGGGGAATTACACCATCGTGATTGCTGCGTATGGATCGAATGGAACGGCAGTGACGCAGGCCACGTCGTCGGACGGAAGCTGCGCGGGGGCTACGTGCATTGCGCTGACGGTGCAGTGAAAACGGCAGCGTGTAGCGTATAGCGTTTAGCGTAGAGGAATGCAAGGCTCGAGCGATGCTCGGGCCTTTTGCTTTTGCAGGCAGCGAGTTGGCGAGTCAGCGGCCGGGCAATTTGCAGACCTGAACGGCCTGGTTGCGGAAGGGGCAGGGCAGCGACGTTCGTGCGAGCGGCGGGAGCAGGAGCCAGGTGGCTCCGGTGGGAAGCAGGGCGCCGCGGCGTTCCGCATCGGTGGTGATATTGGTCCGCGCAGATGCGTTGCGCTGCTGGGCCCACTTCGGCGCGAGGCTGGGGATGACCGCGACTATGCCGGCATCTTTGTCGTCGGCGAGATGGTCGCGTTTGGTCAGTGCGCGGAATCCCTGCTCGTCTTCCCCTGGCCAATAGACGAATTGCGGGTCGAAGGCGAAGACGGCGTCCTGCGGAGTGTTATCGCGGATCCAGAGAAAGGCCTGCTGGTACGGGTTCTCCGGGCGGACGCCCGGCCACTCGATGCGGTTGCACTCCGGCCAGGAGACATGCTCGGCGAAGGCCATTCCGGCGAACAGCAGCAGGACGACAGTCAATGCGAGCAGACGCTGGCGCTCGAACAATTTGCCGAGGACGCCTCCGCAGAGAACCACGCCAACTGCATAGATGACGTGGAAGGCGCGCAGCGGCTGCAGCGGAACGAGGAGCCAGAGTCCGGTGGCCGGCACGAACAGCGCGTCGATCAGCAAGCTGGTGACGCCCAGGAGAATCGCCGCCAGGCAAACGGCGCGGATCGAGCCAGCGCGTGAAAGCCTGGCCAGAGCGACGCCGTACAGCGCGAGCGGCAGGATCAATCCAAGTACTTCGTACCATTGCCAGCGAGCGAGGAAGAGAAAGGTTCGCTGTGGCAGATCGATCGCTTCGCGGTACGCGGTGGGGTTTGGAATCCGATGAGCCATCGCAAAGGCCATGCCAGCCAGCGCAATGCCGGCAGTGCAGAGCGCAACCGCGGCGCGGATTCGGCGAGTGCTGATCAGCGCGAGCAGGACCACGAACATAGTGGCATAGCAGCCCATCAGCGGGTGAAGTAGCACCGCGACCGCGAGCAGGAGCGCGGTTCGCATCCAGGCCCGGTCGAGGCAGGCGGCGACTGACAGAAAACTCAGCGGGGTGGAAAAGGAACGTGCGGTCACGTAAGGGTCCATCAGAACCAGCGCGGTCCCCGCGACCGGCAGACTGCAGCACGCGGCGGCCAGCAGAACGGCGCACCAGCGCGCGGGTTCCGCGGCGAAAAGGCGCGTGGCGAGCTTTTCGCATGCCAGGAGGAAGAGGACGATGGAGCAGAGATACAACGCGAGCAGCATCCACGGGAGCGGCGCATGCGTGACACGAACGAGGGCGGCGACGGTCCGCGCGAAGATGGAGCGGCGCGTGAACGCATCGACAAACGCGGAATTGAGAGGGTAGAGCGAAGGATCGAGGACGTGGCGAATGCCGGCCGTGTAGATGCCTGCGTCTCCGGCGAAAGGATGATAGCCGTGGATTAGCAGAACAACCGGCGTGAGCAGCCATGGCGCTATGCGCGATGTGGGGATTCGCTGAGCCGACGTGGACTGCAGGACATGCTCAGTGGTGGGAACAGCCATGGTCAGAGGTTCTGCTGGACGACGGCGCTCGCCTGTGCGGCGATAGCAGGATCGTCGCCGAAACCGGACAGCCAGCGAACGTCGGGCTCGCGGCGAAACCAGGTGAGCTGGCGTTTCGCATAGTTACGGTGCGCCTGGCGCGTGGAGGCGATGGCTTCCGGCACGGTGAGTTCTCCATGAAGGACTTTGCGCGCCTGCCGGTATCCAAGAGCATCGAAAGGGCGCGGCGATTCGCCGTATTG
>DASYYN010000004.1:0-2192 GCA_035933815.1 Acidobacteriaceae bacterium | reverse complement strand
CTACGGCAAGGTCACCGGCGACCGCACGATGGCGGACATCGAACAGCGCCGCGCCGACCGCTGGAACTTCCTGTTCATCGCCGGCATGTGGTTCCAGGACCTCTTCAACTACGACTTCCGCCGCACCGAGCAGTGCATCATTCCGTACGCGACGCAGGAAGGCGAGATCAGCTTCTGCGCGTACAACACCGGCATCGGCTGGCGGAACATCATCGAGAAGATGCACATGACCGCCACGCTGACCAAGTGGTACGACGAGCACGGCCGGCATGAGATCTTCGCCGGCGGCAAGAAGGTTGGCATGGAGACCACGCAGCACACGCTGGTCCTGAACCAGGAGCACGTGGATGCGGCGGCCAACGACACCTTCGACAAGCTGGGCATCGCCAAGAACGCGCGCGAAGAGAAGCTCCGCGCCCGCGAGGCGAAGCTGAAGCAGGATGCCGAGAACGCGAAGATGGCGAAGCTGTATCGCGAGCACATCCTGGGCGAGAAGCCGGTCGAAGGGCTGGTGAGCATCGACTCGATCGCGCCCGCGAAGCCGAAGACGGAAAAGGCCGAGCCGGTGATGGGCGACTAGGGACTGGTGGACGCCGCTTCGCGGCAAAAGCTGTGACGTACCAATCTGCCTTGTGCAGCAACGAAGGCCACCCGAGAGGGTGGCCTTCTCTTATTTGAGATGTGCAACGACTGTTCTGCCTGGGCATATTAAAGACAGGATGAAAGTGCGACTTGTCTGGATTGAACGCGACCGCCGAGGCGCCGAGCTAAGCCGGCGCGAAGAAGTCCTTGAAGCAGATTCCGGCAAAGCGGCAACTGCAAGAAGCGTGCTTCGCCTCATTGCCCAGTACTATCCAGAGATAGCGCCGAGTTACCGAGGAATGTTCCGGAATCGCGACCAAACGACCTACCGCTGGTGCGTGCGGGAGACGCAACTTGGGCCTAATCGATGGCTCACCGTATACGCCGATCCGCTGGAGTGATGCCGTTAGGAAAATCTACTTCGCTGCCGACCTGAATTCCCGGCTCTAGGTTCTGCGCGCCGTGGACCGACCTCAACCGCTCTCCGCACCTTTGATGTTCAGGTTGCGCGCCAGCCGATGCAGGTATTTCGGGTGGACCCCGAGGAGTTTCGCCGCTTCCGGATAACGGTTTTGAGTCTTCTCGAGAGCATCGAGGATCAGTTCCCGCTTGGCGCGGTTCACGACCGCGTGATAGTTGTCGTCGTCGAGCGGCTCGCTATCGCCTTCAAGAACGGCGGAAGGCAGATCCTCGGGAAGGATCTCCTCGGTCAGGCCCAGCACCATGGCGTGCTCGATGGCGTTCTCCAGCTCGCGGATATTCCCGGGCCAGCTGTAATGCAGCAGCAGCTTGCGCGCAGCCGAAGATACGCCGGTGAACGGCCGTTTGCAGCGCGCAGCATACTTATTGGCAAAATAGAGCGCCAGCAGCGGGATATCTTCACGTCGCTCGCGCAGGGGAGGCACCGTCACGGAGACGACGTTGAGCCGGTAATACAGATCCTGCCGAAACTCTCCGCTTTTAATGGCCGCCTCCAGATCGCGGTTGGTGGCGGTCACCACGCGCGCGCGGAAGGCGAGCGGGCGCGTGCCGCCCAGCCTCTCGAACTCCCGCTGCTGCAGAACGCGCAGCAGTTTCGCCTGCAGGAACGGCGCCATTTCTCCGATCTCGTCGAGGAAGAGGGTCCCGTCCTCCACAACTTCGAGCTTGCCCTTCTTCGTCGCGGCGGCTCCGGTGAAGGCGCCGCGCTCGTGTCCGAAAAGCTCGCTCTCCAGCAGGGTTTCCGGAATGGCCGCGCAGTTGATGGCGATGAATGGCCGCTCGGCCCTGGGGCTCTGGTGATGGATGGCGCGCGCCACCAGTTCCTTGCCCGTGCCGCTCTCTCCGCGGATGAGGATGGTCGAATCGCCGGGCGCGACGCGGGCGATGAAATCCTTGAGCGCGGAGACGCGCCGGCTCTCTCCCACAATTTGCGTGGCATGGATCTGCTCGCTCATCTCCTTGTTTTCGCGGCGCAGCGCCTCCATGGAGAGCCTGCTCTCCAGCGTGACGGCGGCGATGCGACAAATCGGACTGAGCAGATGGATGTCGTCCTCGGAGAGCGCGGCTGTGGCCGAAGACATCAGATAAACCGCGCCGACGGCTCGTTCCGCGCCGATGAGCGGCATGCA
>DASYYN010000003.1:0-60380 GCA_035933815.1 Acidobacteriaceae bacterium | reverse complement strand
TCAAGTGCCATTTCGACGCTGGCTTCATCGACACCCAGGCCCACGTGATCGCCCGTTATTTCGAGCAGTACTTCCCGCAGGCGATTGCCACGGCCGAACAAATGCGCGGAACGCCCCATCCTTATGTCTGGACCACCGGCTCATGGCTCCTGTACGAATACCTCGAGCAGGCCTCGCCCGCTGACCGCGCTCGCATGGAGCGCGCCATCGGCAATGGCGAGATCGCATGGCACGCGCTCCCCTTCAACTGGCAGACAGAGCTCATCGACGAATCGATGATCGCCGGCAGCCTGGCTTTCTCCGATTCCCTCGATCGCCGCTTTGGCTCCAAAACGACCGGGGCCAAGATGACGGATGTTCCCGGACACACACGCGGGCTGATCGCGCCGCTCGCTGCGCATGGCGTCACGTTCCTCGATATTGGCGTGAACGGCGGCAGCCATCCGGCTGATGTGCCGCTGTTTTTCGTTTGGCAGGACACGCGGGGCGGAAGCCTTGTAATGATGTATCACCACGAGTACGGCGACATCGCCCGCGTGCCCGGAAGCGATACGGCGATTGCCATCGTCGTGCGCGGAGACAACAGCGGACCGCACAAGCCGCAGGAAATCGATGAAATCTACGCGGAACTGGCCCGGCGCTTTCCCAATGCACAGATCACGGCGACGAGCCTGACTGAAATTGCCAACGCGGTGCAGCCTTTCCGTGGCCATTTGCCGGTGGTGACGCAGGAGATTGGCGACACATGGATTTATGGTGTGGCCAGCGATCCGCTGAAACTGGCGCGCTACCGCGAGGTCGCGCGGTTGCGCCGCAACTGGATCGCGCAGGGGACATTCCGACAGGGAGACGCGACGGATGTGGCGTTGCTACGCAAAGTGCTTCTGGAGCCCGAGCACACGTGGGGGACCGACACGAAGACCTGGCTCGATTTCGATCATTACAAGCCTGTGGAGCTGGCGCAGGTCATCCACTCGAAGAACTACGAGATAGTGCAGTTCAGCTGGCAGGAGAAGCGGCAGGATCTGCTGGATGGGATTGCCACGCTTCCGCAGGAGCTTCGTCAGGAAGCCGAGGCGGCGATTCGTGCGCTGGATGCCGTTGAACCTGTCGGCGGCAATGTTGTGCCGCATCCGACCCGGCCGGAGATCGAAAGTCCGCACTTCATCATCAACCTCGATCCGGCGACGGGAGCGATCACTCGTCTGCTCGGCAAGCAGTCGAGGCGCGAATGGGCCTCCGCGGACCACCCGCTTGCTCTCTTCTCCTACCAGACCCTCTCACTGGACGACTACAACGGCTTCTTCGAGCGATACATCATCAGCCATGCCGACTGGGTGGCGAAGGACTTCGGCAAACCCAACATCGAACGCAAGGGTGCTGTCAACCGCACCTGGCATCCCTCGTTGTCGGAGCTTTCAATCGTGAAGAACGCAAGCGCCATCGGGGTTCTCGAGAAGCTGGAGATTCGCGATGCCGCGGCGCAGGAATCGGGGATCACTGCATACCCCGAGAAGATGTATTTGGAACTGCTTTTGCCGAATGATTTGCCGGAGATCCATCTGAACTTCTACTGGTTCGGGAAACCTGCGACGCGCATGCCGGAAGCACTGTGGCTAACGTTCAATCCAGTGGTTGGGAATCCGAATGGCTGGAGGTTCGAGAAGTCGGGCGAGACGATTTCTCCGTTTGACGTGGTTGCGAATGGTGGCCGCCACATGCATGCGGTGTCCAGCGGGTTCAGGCACAGCGACGGCAAAGATATCTTCGGCGTGGAAACCATCGATGCTCCGCTGATTGCCGTGGGGGAGCGGTCGCCGCTGAACTTTTCCCGCGAGCAGCCGGACCTCTCCGGTGGCGTTCACAGCTGTCTGTTCAATAACGCCTGGGGAACGAATTACATCATGTGGTACGGCGAGAACATGCGTTTTCGCTACGTGATTCGCGGCTGATCGCGCCAGGGCGCCTGCTTCGGCAAGAACGAAATCCATTGCGCGCGCACGGAAGGGCACGGTCGTGATATTTTGGGCAGCGGTAAAGCGATGTAGCTGATGAGCGCCTCGAAATGATTTGCTCCGCATTGCAGAGCCCGCTCGGCGGAGAAAACGTTTACGCGGCGCCAGCAATATGACTCAGGAGAGAGACGTGATGAAGGGAATTGCCGTTCGAATGATCTGCGCAGGGATTCTGCTGTGTGCTGCCCTTGTGCCCGGTGCCACTGCACAGGAAACCTCCAGGGCGCCGTACCTCAATCCCCAGTTGTCACCCGTGGAGCGGGCCAAAGATCTGGTGTCCCGCATGACGCTGGAGGAGAAGGCGTCGCAACTGGTGAACGATGCCCGCCCCATTCAGCGGCTTGGCGTGCCGGCCTACAACTGGTGGAGCGAAGCGCTGCACGGGGTTATCGATAACGGCGTGACCGAATTTCCTGAGCCGATCGGCCTGGCTGCGACCTTTGACGTACCCGGGGTTCATGCCATGGGCACCGACATTGGCGTGGAAGGGCGTATCAAGCATTTGCAGGATGTGCAGGCGGGGCACAAGGGGATCATGGGCGGCCTGGATTTTTGGGCGCCGAATCTGAACATCTTTCGCGATCCGCGCTGGGGACGCGGCCAGGAGACGTACGGTGAAGATCCGTTCCTCACCGGCCGCATGGGCGTGGCGTTCGTGACGGGCATGCAGGGCGACGATCCGAAGTACTACCGCGTGATCGCGACTCCCAAGCACTATGACGTGCACAGCGGCCCCGAGCCGACGCGTCACTTCGCCGACGTGGATGTGAGCAAGCACGATGAACTCGACACCTATGAGCCTGCTTTCCGTGCAGCCATTGTCGAAGGAAAAGCCGGGTCGGTGATGTGCGCCTACAACGGGATCAACGGGCAGCCGGCGTGCGCCAATCAATACCTGCTCGAGGATCAGCTTCGCGGCAAGTGGGGCTTCCAGGGCTATGTCGTTTCCGACTGCGACGCCGTGCGAGACATTTTCACCGGCCACCACTATCGCGCTACACAGCCGCAGTCATCGGCCATTTCGCTCGAGCGCGGCATGGATAACGAATGCTACGGCGCCAATGCCGAGTATCCCAAAGACAACTCGGACTACAAGCCGTTCGTTGAGGCTGTGCAGCAGGGCTATCTGAGCGAGAGCGCGATCGACACGACGCTGGTGCGGCTCTTCACGGCGCGCATCCGGCTGGGTATGTTCGACCCGCCGGAGATGGATCCTTACTCGAAGATCGACCCCAGCGAACTGGACAGCGCCGATCACCGCGCCCTTGCGCGCAAGCTGGCTGACGAGTCCATGGTCCTGCTGAAGAACGATGGCACGCTGCCGCTGAAAGCAGGCATCCGGAACATCGCGGTCGTTGGTCCGCTGGCTGACCAAACGCGCGTGCTGCTCGGCAACTATGCGGGAACGCCGACGCACAGTGTGTCCATGCTGGACGGACTGAAGGCGCAGTTTCCAAACGCGAGAATCACTTACGTGCCCGGCACGCAGTTCCTGCGCAGTGAGGGCAGCCCGGTGCCAAACAACCTGCTGACCACTCCGGACGGTCAACCGGGGCTCAAGGCTGAGTACAGCAACGCGACGGGCAGGCAATTTGGTCCAGGTCCCAGGCCCACGCCGGTTGCGACCCGCGTGGAACCCAACGTGGATCTAAGCGCGAACAATCTTCCTTCTGAGCTTTCCGGGAAGAAGGCTGTCGGCGTGCAGTGGACCGGCTTCCTCACCGCGCCCGATACGGGAGACT
Source organism: Acidobacteriaceae bacterium (assembly GCA_035933815.1). Lineage (GTDB taxonomy): Bacteria > Acidobacteriota > Terriglobia > Terriglobales > Acidobacteriaceae > Palsa-343. The sequence continues at coordinate 56,623 of DASYYN010000003.1, read as the reverse complement.
ATCTCCTGGGCGTTCGCGCCGACGGATTTGCGCGCCTCACCGTCGACGGCAAGCCGGTTGCGATGGAATTCAGAACGCATGGCGTGGAAAACAAAGTCGGCCGTGTGCATCTGGAAAAGGGGCACAAGGTTGCGCTGGATCTTACGTACGGCAATAACGGAACGGGTCAGCCGCAGGCGCAGCTCATCTGGGCACGCGCGAATAGCGCGCCATCCCCGGAGGCCATCAGCGCCGCGCGTAACGCCGACGTGGTGATTGCCGTCGTTGGCATCACCAGCGAACTGGAAGGCGAAGAGATGCCGGTGAGCGAGCCGGGGTTCCTCGGCGGAGATCGCACCAGCATCGACCTGCCCGAACCCGAAGAGGCGCTCGTCGAAGCGGTGGCCGCAACGGGCAAGCCACTCGTTGTTGTGTTGATGAATGGCAGCGCGCTGGCCGTTAACTGGGAAAGCCAGCATGCCAACGCGGTCCTCGAGGCGTGGTATTCAGGCGAAGAAGGCGGCGCGGCCATTGCAGACACGCTAAGCGGCAAGAACAATCCTGCGGGCCGGCTGCCGGTGACGTTTTATACCGGCGTGAATCAGTTGCCGAACTTCGAGGACTACTCGATGGAGCACCGCACCTACCGCTACTTCACCGGCAAGCCGCTCTATCCCTTCGGCTACGGCCTAAGTTACACCACGTTCAGCTACAGCGATCTCAGCATCCCGCAGGCACCGGTGAATGCCGGTGATCCGGTCGACGCCGACGTGACGGTGACGAACACCGGTAAGGTGGCAGGCGACGAGGTGGTTCAGGTTTATCTCAAGTTCCCGCCGGTCGCGGGTGCCCCGCGGTTAGCACTGCGTGGTTTCCAGCGTGTTCACCTCGACCCCGGCGCGAGCCAGAAGGTTCACTTCGAGCTCAGGAATCGCGACCTGAGCATGGTGACGGAAGATGGCCATCCAATCATCGCAGGAGGCGAATACACGATCAGCATTGGCGGCGGGCAGCCGGATACCGGAGCTCCCGTCGCCAGCGGCCGTTTCCATGTGGAGGGTCAGGTGGCGTTGCCGGAGTAATCTCGCGTGAGTGCGCACTCATACTGATTCAGCTCAGTACCGCTCTTCGTCTGCGTTTACTGTAGCCACCGCGAGGGAGCGCACTCATTCGCTTGTCAGCAGGAATGCGCGATAGTCCGCGCAGCACTGCGCACGCTCAGTAGGGAGACTGGGTGTCCAGATCGTACGGCCGCCCGAACTTATTCGTGTGCGCGGTCGCATTCGTTGCCGCAATGGGTGCGCTAAGTGTGCCGAGGTCGACAGGACGAGCTGAGAAATGGATGCTCCGCGTTAGCCCTTCCAAAAACGGCTGAGGAACACCCTCGATCCAGATATGAAACTTGTAATCTCCGGCAGGGATATTCGGCAGGTCGAATGAATCGCTTTTGTCGGCGATGGCGTAGAGCGGCGTGGTGAGCGCAAGCACAACAGCGCTCATCTCCGGATGGATATTACAAAAGATGTAGGAGACGCCGGGGCGCGAAAATGTGACCGATCGGCTCGACCCTGCTTCGTACAGGCCGAGGTCGAAGCGTTTTCCTTCGAAGAGAGAAAAGACATTGTGAAAGAAAGGGTCTGCATTGGGGAACTGGACGCTGGAGCCTGCGGGAATGACGAGAAGGTGCGGGACAAAAGCACGGTTTTTTTGCAGGAGCGTGTATCGGCCCTGAACAATGAACGGAAGCACAGGTGTTCCGGCCTGAGGTTCAAGCCAAAGTACGGCCGGCACAGCGCGGTGCTTTCCCGGCAATGAAGAGACGAGGTGCAGCCGCAACTCAGAATTGACGGACGTACGCTCCTGCGATCCAGCCGGAACGGAAAGTATTGCGCAGAGGAAGGCGAGGCAGGCGACGGATCTCATTAGAACCTATATCCCGCGCCCAGGCCGATTACCTGGCTTCGTGACGGCGAGCCGATCACCGGAGAGCTCTCCAGGTGCCGGTATTCCAGTGAAAGCAGCAGATACGCGCTGGGGCTAAAAATCACGTTGCCGGTGAAGGTGCGATTTCTGGCCAGGTTGCGGTAGACAGAGCCGCCGGTCGCCGCATAGTGGCGCAGTTCTCCGGCGAATACATTGTCCATTCCAAAGGCAGCATTGAATTCCAGCCGTTCGCTCCATTTTTCCTTGAGCTGCGACCATCCCCCTGCGTCGTCGAGGGGGCGGAAATAGTAGACGCCGGTGTCAGCTTCGAAGCGGTATGCAAAATCCTTGTAGCCGCCGCCGCCGAGCCCGCCGAGAGCCGCCCCGCGGTATCCGCTGCCGGTCAGCTTCAGGCGCGCAGGGAGCGAGAGTTGCAGGTCTGCCGTACTCGCCCAGGAATCGAAGCTGCCTCCGAATGAAATGTGATGAGGCGCAAAGTAGCCTCCCAGTCCGAAATGATCCCGCTCATCCGGCTGATTTCGGCCAAGCAGCGCAATGCGTGCCTCGGCGCCCGGCCACCGGCTCATCTCGGCGCTGCCGGGGGACATGGTAGCCGAAGTGCCTGCGGCCGGAATCACCGGCGACAGAGGAGCGTCCTCCACATCGATCAAAGAGCCCTGCAGCTGCAGGGCATGCGACCCGGGGAGATCGATGTTCTGCGTCAATTCGATTTGCGGATTCCAACTCCACAAATTGCCCGACCAGGCCAGCGCGGGCTCGGCGACAGCGGTGAGAGAGGCGGGGGTATCTGGCGCAAGGATCGCACGGTCGAGAGCAAACGCTGCCTGCGTATGTTCCCATTGCAGGCCGGCGTGCGCGGTGCGCAAACGCAGCAGCGTGGTGTTCGCGCTGTAATAGCCCGAATAGCTGGTGGTGGAATTGCCGGACGCCGGACTGCCATCGAAGTCGGCGCTAACATCGGCGTAGCTGCGCGCACCGAACCAATGGGGACCATCGGCATCCAGGCCGAGAATGGATTGCCGAACCGTCGCCCCGGTACTGCCCGGACCTGGAATCGCCAGCGTCGGGGTAGAGGGGATATCGACAGCTCGGGTATTCACGAATGCGTTCATCAGCAGAAGTCCGGTCACCCGGAGCGGATACTTCGATTCCGTTGCGACCTTGCTCTGTTCGTGGGTTGCGATCTGCGATTCCTGCATCGACTGACGCTCGCGAATATCCTGAATGGCTGCGTTCATCGATTCAGCTGTGGCTTGCGAGGAGGACGATTCTGCTGCCGCCTGCGCAGGGAGCGATGGCGCAGGCTTTCCCTCGGCATGCGCGATCTCGTTTTGCAAGGCACTCAGCTGATTGCGCAGCTCGTTCAGATCCCGCTGCGACTGCTCGAGCTGGGCCTGCGTGCGCGAGATGGCGTCCTCGAGTTGCTGCATCTGCTGCGGCAGGTTCGCGGGCGTCTGAGCTGCGGTTATGTGGCTCAAAGGACCGAGGCAGAGGGCCAGAACAGGGAGCGCACAGCGCATCGCGCGGAGATGCCCTGCAGGCGATCGCGGGTTAGGTTCGTACGTTCTCATCTGGCATCACCTGTGCATTAGGTTCGGGCTCAGGTCTTTCTGCGAGCACTTCGCGTGCGACCTTCATCTGAAACACGGTTTCTCCGGGTTCACTGCGCAGCAGAGCCAGCTCTCCGCCATGCTCGGCGACAATGCACCACGCGAGAGTCAGCCCCAGTCCGGTGCCCTTTTGCTTTCCTTCGCTCACGAAAGGCTCAAAGAGCGTGGTGCGAATCTTATCGGGCACACCGGGACCGTTGTCGACTACGTTCACAAGAATATGACTGTCCAGGGTCTCGATGGTTACATCCACGCGTCCTCCCGATCCCAGGGCGCGGACTGACTGGCAGGCGTTGAGCAGCAGATTGGAAATCGCGCGCTCGATTTGCTTCGCATCTACGATGACTGCTGTCTCAGTCGGTTCGCCGTAAGAAGTGCTGAGGCTGATGCCCTCGGCATCAGGATGGGCCCGCACCAGCGCCGTGGCCTTCTCGACAATGGTGGCCATGAGTTCAGGCTCTCTGCGAATCGCGGATCCCGTGCGGCTGAAGATCAGCAGCGATTCGATCATTTCGGTGGTGCCGGTGACTGCGGTGCGAATATCGTCGAAAATCTCGGCGCGTTCTTTCGACGAGAGGCGGTCGGAGGCAAGAAACTCAGAATTCGCATAGATAGCAGCGAGATAGTGGCGAAGGTCATGGGAGACAGAGCTCGCCATGCGTCCGATGGTGGCCAGCCGCTCGGATTCCAGCACCTTCGCGTTGGCGCTCTCAATCTCGTTGCGCATTGCTTCGAAGGACGAGCTTAATTCGCGTACTTCCTGGGTGCCATGGCCGGGCACGTCGTGGGTCTTATCGCCCAGGCCGAATGCCCGGACGCTTCTGGAGAGCTCTTCAAGAGGCCGAGTGACGACGCGCGAGACGATCATCATGAGCACCGTGCCGGAGAGGAGAGCCAGCAACCCGACGATCAGCACCATGCGGTTAATGCGGTTAATGGAGAGCTCCGCCGGGGCGAGCGACCGGAGAACCACCAGCTGCAGGGAAGAGGTGGCGACGCCGGAGAGGTCTTCGGTCGCGGAAAGATAGCGGGTCCCTCCGAGGCTGATGGTCACAGGTTGATCCGCTGCCCTCGACAACACCTCCGATTCGCGCGCCAGACTCGCCTGAACTGCGGGAGGGAGCGTGCTCGCGACAATTGCACCCTGGCTCAGAAAGGTAGCTTCCGCTCCGCTGGGATGGCTGATCTGGCGCACGATGCGATCTGTCGAGACGCAGCTCATGACGTATCCGAGCAGGGTTCCTTCCTGATCGCTGCCGAAGGAGAGAGGCCGAACCGCGCATGCGTACAGCGAACCCCGCTCGATCAGGTAATGCTTATCCGGCGAGGCGATGAGGATTTTCAGTCCCTGACGGAGCGCGTCATCAGGTGAAGCGTTCGTATCTAAATAGGCGGCCCGGATATGGCCGGCAGGATCGGCGAGGAGAAATACGTCGGTTCCGCTCAGGTGCCAGAACTCCGCGGCTCCATCCTGGATGGTGAGATCATCGGGGCTGGTCATCAGCGCCTTGAGGGTCGGCAGCTGTGCCAGAAGAGCGTTCTCCCTGTCCAGAGCCAGCAGGCGTTCGGCTTCAAGGTTCTGAAACGTGACTACCGAGTGCTGCAAATCGGCTGAGAGGTCGTCGGTGACCTGGGTGCGCAGATACTGGCGAATCAGCAGCAGACTCAGTCCGGTCACGATGGCGATAATAAAAGCCATGGCGACGACGAGCAGCACGTAAGTGCGCACTCCATGGCCGGAAGGCGCACGGATCGCCCCACCGGAGGCCTCAGACTGCGATGCAGGGCCCAGGTTCGGATTACGGGACAAATTTGTATCCTGCGCCATAGATGGTCAGGAAGTGCTTGGGATTCGCCGGATCAATCTCCAGCTTCTGGCGCAATTTCAGAATCTGATTGTCGACCGTGCGGGTCGTGGGGTAGAAGTTATATCCCCAGACTTCATTCAGCAGCACATCCCGCGTCAGAACGCGCTCTGCATTTTCGGTGAAGAACTTCAGAAGCTTGAACTCGTGCGCGGTCAGGACCACTGCGCGGTCACTGCGCCGAATCGTCATCTTGCGGAAGTCAACTTCGCTGTCGCCGAAGTGATAGACATTCTGCGCGACGGGTTTCCGCTGCCGGCGAATGGCCGCCTGAACGCGCGCCGTCAGCTCGCGGGGGCTGAAAGGCTTGGTCACGTAATCGTCAGCGCCGAGCTCCAGCAGAAGTACCTTATCGGCAACGTCGGTGATCGCGCTGAGTACCACGATGGGGATTTCGCTGGAGATTTTCTTGAAATTCTGGCAAAGCTCACGGCCGGAGATATTCGGCAGGATCAGGTCGAGCACCACCGCCAGCGGCTGCTCCCGGCGAAACAAATCCAGGCCCGCCTGGCCATCGCCGGCCACCACAGCGGAATAGCGCTCCTCGGTGAAAATCCTTCTCAGCACCTTCTGCATGCGGGGGTCATCTTCGATGATAAGGATGGTGCCGAGATTTGGCGTGAGGGGGACGTCATTCTGCGTTGTGGCTGCTCCCATTTGCTCAATCATGATCCGAGGCCCTTTCGTGGCTACCATTTTGCTGGATTGAGGAGACGTTAAGTCAGTAAATAATCACAAATTACAATGGGATGACAATTGAAAAGTTTGCCATCTCTGCTTACGCCTGCAGTTCTGACGGGCATAATCAGTGATCGAGGCAGGGATTCGCACCGTCGCCCAAAGCAGCCTGGGGTTGCGACCGGGGTAAGCCCATGCCCGGCATGACTGTTGCCGCTGGCAATTGTTCTTCGCGGCTGGTGCGGAGATGCTCTATGACCGCGCTCAGCAGCAGGACCGCCCAAAGGGGCAGGGAAAGATCGAACCACTCCGTATCCGCCAGGCCGCGGATCAGGGCGAAAATGAGCAGGCTCAGAAAGAAGGTTCTGGCTGGGCCTGAGGCCAAACGGGTGATTTGCCTCCAAAAAGCCGCGTAGACCCCGACCATCAGGACGACGCCGGCCACGCCATAGGCATAGAACTGCTGCAGCAACTCATTGTGAGCGTGCGCCGCCTCGAACTGATCAGGGCCGAAGGGCGGCACCACTTTTCTGACCGAGTCGAAGCCGTGGCCAATCCAGGGCTGCTGCACGGCCTCGGCCAGGAAATACGCCCATATGCCCAGCCGGCCGGTCAGCGTCTCCGATTCGTTGCCGGTGCTTCGGTAGATATCGAAGTACGACACAAGCAAGGCAGAGAAGAGGACAAAAACGAGAGCCGCCGCGAATGCCAGGAGAAGTTTTGTCCTGCGCCGTATGGAAGTGTCCCTGATCAGCAGAAACGCCTGGCTGACGAGAAGCGCCACGATGGTCGTCTTGCTGAGCGAACGGAGCACAGTAATGGCGAGGAAGGCAGCCTGGGCTCTCCATCCGGTTCTCCGCGTGCGCATCAGAAACTGCGCGAACAGGAATGCAAGAGCGCAGACATACGCAATGCCATTGGGCCCCAGCAGTTCTTCGTCTCCGAGGCGGAGGTCGGATTGCGCCGGGAGAATCCAGGCGATCACCGCTCCGGCACAAGCTGCCCAGACGTATCCGCGCATGAGGGATTCCGCCATCTCGATCACTGGACGGGCGCGCAGCAGCAGTGCGACAACGCCGAAATCGCAAGCCATACCGCACCAGTACGCAACTGCAATGGGCAGGGATGCCGTGCTGCTCCAGAAGAGGCTGCAGCAGGAGAATGCGAGAAAAGCCAGCGCCCAACGGACTGAGGCTGGACGCGCCAGCTCCCGAAAATCCGTGCCGCGTTGTCCCACACTGAACAGGGCAGCCGCGAAGAGGAGAAAGTCGAAGGAGAGATTAACGGCCGTGCCGGTCTGCTGGTCCAGACCGAAGACGCGCACCGCGAGGAGCACGGTGAAAATCCGGAAAGCGAAGTAGAAGCCAACGGCAGCCGGCAGGAGGCCGGCCGGCTGGCCGATCCCATCGGGGCTGAGGTAATTGGCCGAGGTCTTTTGCGTCATGACGTGCCTACTGGCCGTACATCTGCGGAACACCCTGACTGCCCGCCGGCGGCAGGTGGCGAAGGTAGATGACGATAGACCAAAGCTCGTCGTCGCTGAGCGTGCCTTTCGAGCCTGGCATGCCCGACGGCCAGATCCCGTAGTCAAGGATCCATTTCAGCTGTCCGTCGGTGTAGCTCTGCACGTCGTGGGAAGTCAGCGAGGGAATGGGAGGGGAAATATGATCCACAAACGGTACGCCGGTGTTCTGCCCGTCCATACCATGGCAGGCCACGCAATAGTGCGAGAACGCCTCCTTACCGTCATCGCGGTTTTCCGGCGTATCGGGCAGAGGGTTTTTCTGTTTTCTGTTGCCGATGAACCAGTGGTGCTTGGCGTAGCTGAGGGTGGTCGTCTCCAGCTTGCCGGGCGGAGTTGCTTTACACCCTGCCACTGCCGCCAACAGGGCTGTCGTCGCGGCCACAAGGCGCCTCACGTCAGCCCACCACATGGAGTGTGATTGCCATAGAGCCGTGTCCCGACCCGCAGAATACGTAGCAGTGCCCGACGAAATTGCCCGCCTGCGTGGGCGTGAACCGGACTTCAGCGGTCGCTCCGGCTTTTACGCGGACACTCACGTTGAGATCGCGGAAGCGTATGCCATGGGCGACGTCGGCGCTCTTCAGCACCAGCACTACGGGCTGGCCCTTCTTCACCGTGATGTCGGCAGGAGCAAACGCAAATCGTTTTGCGGTAATCTCGATCCGCTGCGGCGCCGCCTGCGCTCTGCCAGCCTGCGGCCAGAGTGTAGCTGCAAGTAAAAGCAGCACAAGAAATCGCTGCGCGAAGCGCTTCTCCATAGCAGTCCTCAAGGTTTCATCGCGCTCTCTTCGGAACTGCAGAATCCTGAGAGGGACGCATTCTCGTGCTCCGGTGAGCGTAGGCGCAGGGAGCGCGAGAGTTGTCATAGTGCGGTTCTTCAATTGTCAGCGAGTTGTCGGAGGGCTACTGATTGAGATATTTCAGCAGCGCCTTGTAATCAGCCTCGCTCAGGTTGGCGCGAACGCGCATGTGCAGCGCGACCGTTCCCGAAACGCTCGGCGGGAATCCCTCCGGCGGATTGTGGCAACGGGCGCAGTTGTGCGTGAACACTTTCTCGCCGCGATCCGAGCTGATGCCGCTCGCCTGTTCGGCAGTATGCTGAGGCCGAGGCCTGGGAGGGTCCGGCTTCGTTTGGCTGATCGCGATGCCAGCAGCGGAAGCCAGGCAGCAGAGCACGATGCTGGTGTGCTTCGTCTTTGATCGATGCATCATGTGCTGACGGTACAGCGAGCGCACGCGGATCGTGTCACGAGGCGGTCTGGCGCTTGTCATCAGATTGTCCGCGCAGCCTGCGATCCCTGCCTGACAATTGGCTGACAATTGCCGGACCCTCGACTGACAACTCTCTCGCGCCGGGTCGTTAGCCTGCTCCGGTGAGAGACGGAGAGAACTCGCGGGATCAGCGAGAGGAGTCTGCACCCATTCGCCAACAACCAGCAACGCGCATTCGAGTGGCAATTCGGCTGTTACGTGAGCGGCAGCGCTTTGCAATCGCCTGGCTGACTGCGGAGAGAATCGCCGTCGGTGTCTGCGATCTGGCCGTCGCCGCAGCCATGTATCTGCTGTTTTTGTTGCTGCAGGGTCATGTGCCGGCGCACCGGTTGTGGCGTATTCCGACCAGCACTCTCTCGGTTGCCTGGCTCACCGCTGGTCTCATTGCTCTGCGCGCCGGTACGGATGTGTATTCCGCCCGCTCCTGTCTGAAGCAGATCCAGAACCTGCATACCGACCTGCTCTCCCGGCTTACAAAGGCATACGCAGAGATGCAATGGATGCGGTTTGTGCGATGCAATCGCAGTGAGCTGGCGGCGAGGGCGCTGAACACCACGCAGGAAGCAGCCGACTTCTACCATCGCTGCATCGAGCTGACTTCTTCGGTGGCAATTGTTCTGATCATAGCCGCCGCTCTCGTTTATCAGAGTGCCGTCGCCGCGTGCGCCTTCGCCTGTGCGCTGGGCGCGTTCTATGCTGTTCACCGCTTCGGCCTGCGGAACAAGCTACAGACGGCCGCAGCTGCGCGGGAAGCTTCTCTGCGGGGTTTGAGGAAAGACGTGGCGGACATGCTCGCCGCCGGCAAGGAGATTCGGGTGTACAAAAACGCCGGGTTCTTCCACAGCCGGATCGCCAGCCGCGCCCGGAGCGCGGCGGCCGCTAATCTGCGGGTCGTCTTTCTTCCGCAAATTGCGCGTACGGTTGCCGACCAGGGTGCGGTTCTCATTTTCATCGCGATGATCATTGCAGCGCAGTTCGGCCGCGGAGACAGAACCCATCTGGTATCGCTGCTGGCCTTCTACTTCGTTCTCTCGCGTCGTTTGCTGCCTCTCATCAGCCAGATCTCCATGGTCGCCGGTCAGATGGAAGGCTCGTTCGAGAGCGTGCAAGTGGTCACCGTGGAACTGGAGGAATGCGGCCGAGCGCGTACTGTGCCGCAGGTGGCCCGCCTGCCGGAACCCGCGTTCGCGCTGGAACTGGAGCGCGTTAGCTTCTCGTTTGAACCGGAAGTCCGCATTCTGAATGCTGTGAGCCTGAGGCTCCGCAAAGGCGAGGTCGCCGTGCTGCAGGGTGCTTCGGGAATTGGAAAAACTTCTTTGCTGAACGTGATCGCCGGACTTGCAACTCCGGACAGCGGCGTGGTTCGGGTCGCCCCGGAAAGCATTGCGTATGTTCCGCAGGAGATCACGCTGCTCGACGATTCCATCCGCAACAATCTGCTGTTTGGGCTGGCAAGTAAGAGCGATGAAGATCTGATGGCTGCGTTAGCCGTTGCTTGCCTCGGCGAGTTCGTAGCCGCGCAGCCACGCGGGCTCGAGACGGGCGTCGGCGACAACGGCGCTTTGTTCTCCGGCGGTCAGCGGCAGAGGCTGGGCGTGGCTCGGGCCATTCTTCGTGGCGGTGAACTGCTCCTGCTGGATGAGGCTACTTCCGCCCTCGACGAGGAAAGCGAACGGCAGGTGCTGCGGAACCTGAGCGAGAGCGGCCGGACCGTTTTCCTGGTAACCCACCGGCCGCAAGCTTGCCAGTTTGCCGACCGCGTCTTCAGCCTTCAGAATGGAAGCCTCGTCGAAGTGCCCGGCTACGGGTTGACGGCCCACGGGAGTTCGCCGGCCACCTTCGCGGTCAGCCCGACGTAAGTGCGCGCGCGACAACGGGAGATCAAGCCCAGGCCGGCCGCGGCTTATTGCATGTGTCCCTTCCACGCTGGAAGCAGGTAACGGTAAGCGATCCCCGTCTCCCAGATGTTTACATTACCCGTGGACGAGAACTGGCGAGAATAGCTGGTCAGAATTCTGACGTTGTGAGGCAGGTTGTAATCGAGCCCGAAGTCGGCGCGCTGCGTGTTGACCGGCGGCACACCGTCGCTGGCAAGCTTGTCGATCCGGAACGTCTGCTGTAACCGGAAGAGCGGCTCGAATCGTCCCACCCAGCTGTTCAGTCCGCCAAAGGCGCGCGTGCGGTAGTCGGCCTCGAACCAGTAACCCTGGGCATGATGGCCACGGGCGTACTCGGAGCGGAAACGGAAGCCGTTGTCCCGAGGTTCCCACCACAGATGGGTGCCGTAGAAGTTTTCGTGTGTTCCCTGCAGCAAACGATCATAGGAGAGCCCGATCTCGACGCGGCTATCCGGAAAGTACAGGCTGGCGCGTCCTCCAGAGGAACGCTTCGAGTTGAAGTAAAAGTTCCCGCTGCGCGCGGAGTACCAGGCGTTGTAGCTCAAGTTGTATTTATTGCTGGAAAGAGCCGATCCGCTCAGCATTCCTCCGAGGCCTGCTCCTGACGACATCGCTCCGACGCTCGCGATCAGCGGGCCATCCTGAAAATTGTTGATCCAGAAGGGCGACAGCCGATCGTTGTACGTGTTGAAGGGAAGCAGAAAGCTTCCGCCAACGATAGTCAGGTGAGGCGTCGCAAGATAATCGCCCTGGAGATAAATAAGCGTGGCCAGATGCGAATGGTCGTAGCCGTGCCCATTCGGCGAGAATTCTTCCAGCAGGATGCCGCGTGACTCAATCAGAAAGTGATTCGTTAGCGGAGCGGCAAGCAACGGTTCAATGAGCGGCTGGTAACTCGTCTGGCCGCCTGAGGTGCTGGTGAAGAAGCCGACTCCACCGGAGAGCAGCGGCGTCTCCTGGGCCGCTCCATGGCGGACCGCAGCCAGACAGACTGCAGTAACGAGAATCAGTCTGGCAATGAAAGCAGGGCGGGATATGACTCGTAGAAGCTGCATGGGATGAAGATAGGAAGAGGCGCTGATCTGCGTGTCTCGCCGAGGTCTGATGTTTGTCAGTTGATTGTCACTTTGGCCGGAATCCTGTGAGCTGCTTAGCGATATGCCAGACAAAGGCGGGGTTATTGCGCAGATAGCGCCGCCAGAGGCGCTGTGGATCCTGCATGAGCCGGTGCAGCCATTGCAGGCCCGCGGCCTTCATCCAGCGAGGGCAGTCGCGAATCACTCCCGTGTGATAGTCGAACGCGGCGCCCACTCCGGCCAGCAGCGGGACATTCAGCCGATTGACAAATTCCGCCATCCAGCGCTCTTGTTTGGGAGTGCTCAGACCAACCCACAGGATGTGGGGTTGACTGCTTTGCACGGATGCGACTAGGTCCTGGGCCTCATGCGCGGTCAGCGGACGGAACGGAGGAGTATACGTACCGACGATGCTAAGCCCGGGAAAGCGCCGCTCGAGCGATTCCTTCAGAAGCTGCGCCACCCCCGGTCGGCCGCCGTAGAGGAAGTGGCGGAATCCACGGTCTGCAGAAAGCTCGCACATGCCCGCCATAAAGTCCGGGCCGAAGACGCGGTCCATGCGGCGGAATCCCTGCAGCCGTCCAACCCAGGTCATCGGCATGCCATCGGGCGCGTTGAGGCAGGCCTCGTTGAGTATGCGGCGAAGCTCGGGATCCCGCTGCGCTTCCATGACTCCGTGGACACCGGTGAAGCAGGCGTAGCCCGGCCTTTCGGCTGCGATCCAGTCCTCGGCGAAGCGGATTGCGCTCTTCAGGTCTACCGCGGAGATTCTCACGCCAAGGACATCGGCGAACCCACTGGAGTTTGCCTCAGCGTGCGCGCTTCCCGGTCGTGCCTCGCGCGTGGCAATCAGCGGGCGATGCACGACGGCTACACTCCCCGGCTCGGGGCAAAGATGACGGTGTGAATGAGAATGGCGACATCCATCAACAGCGTGCGGTTCCGGATGTAGTAGAAGTCGTAATCGAGATTCTCATGAATGGGCCGGCGGCGATCGGCGCTGAGCTGCCACAGACCTGTAATGCCAGGGAGAACCTGGAGCCTTCTGCGTTCCACGGGCCCATACTGATCGACGATGAACGGCATCTCCGGCCGCGGTCCTACCAGGGACATATCTCCGAGCAATACGTTGAGCAGTTGGGGCAGTTCATCGAGGCTCATACGCCGGAGCAGGCGTCCGATGCGAGTAATTCGCGGATCGGCAGAGCTGACCGGGGAGAGCGCGTATTTCGGACACCCACTGTACATCGATCGAAATTTGTAAATGTTGAAAATCCTGCCATACCGCCCGACTCTCTCCTGGGTGAAGAGCGCAGGTCCGGGAGAATCCAGACGAATGAGCAGAGCCAGTAGCAGCAGCAAGGGAGCCATGGCGATAAGGAGAAGAGCGGAACCGATCAGATCGAGGGCGCGCTTTGCGACTGCATACAGGCGTGATGGATCGCTGTTTGCAGTATGCAGGGCGAGGTCGTCGAGGCGGATGGATTTCTGATGATCCGCTGCCGGAGGAAGGTATACGAGGGCTGTTGCAAGCCCGGCATCGCGAGCGGCCGAGATGGCATATTCGACTCGATCGCTGCCCAGACCCGAAGCTGCGATCACCAGCATGCCGCATTTTGTCGACTCGATCAGATCTGGGCTGACAGGTGCGGCATGGACCGGCACCGGCTCTGACAGGCGATAATCCATGGCCAGAATGCAGTCGCTTTCATCGCGAAGCTCATCTTCGACGACGGCAACAGGCCGCAATCCTGTGCGGGGGGAATTGCGGAGCGCTGAAATAATTGCCGCTGCTGCCTGATGATCGCCATAGATGATCACTCTGTCTGCCGGGATATATCGCTGCAGGACCGGAATCAGGAGCTGTGCCTGGCCGATCAGCAGTGCAGGCATCGTGATGGCGGACAGAAGCAGAGTCGCCGCGGGGAAGTGCAATCCGAATAGCGACGTAACGATGGCGAACAGGAATATCGCCTGCCATGTTTGCCGCAGCGTGCGCTCCGTCTCCCGTATGCGAAGGAGACCGCCACCGCTGTTTTCCGAGCCATCGCGCCGCATCAGAAACACGACGACTGCAAGAGCAATGGCAGCCGGAGCAGTTGCTCGCACCAAAGTTGTGGATTGCGTGGAGATGAAATCCGTAAGCGATGATGCAAGGAAAAATCCGCCAACTGTAGTGAAAAACTCAAGAGCGCCCTCCATCAGCGCGAGCAGGCGCAGCCGCGTTAGGCGCGAGGTCGCGTGGGCTGTGTGCGGAGCCGCGAGCACATCTACATATAGGTTGGGTGCGACGGAATCAGATGCACTCATGTTCGTTTCTCGCCTCGGGCAAAATTCCAGCTGCTGTCTGGTCCAGTCCCGGTCGCTGAGACTGGGCCGCGTGCATGGCTGAGCGGCCGGTCGTCTTTGCCGCTGCGGCCGACGCAATCACTGTGCGATACAGGCGCATGTATTGCGCGCCGATCGTTGCGGACGAAAACTCCGGAAGCTGCTTCGGTGCGCATTTTGGCCTGCGTACCGTCTCGAGTACCGCCGATGCGAAGCGCTCCTCGGCCGCGTCGCCCAGCGCGACGTACCGGACGCCTCCTCGTCCAATCTCGCGATGCGCGGCGATATCCGAGCAGACGATGCGACATCCCGCGAGCAGGCCTTCAGCTATGGACAGGCCGAAGCCCTCAGTGATTGAGGGCGAGAGAAGCACCTCGCATCGCGCGTAGCACCACTGGAGTCCTGACTCTGACAGCCCCTCAAGGAAATGCACGCGATTCCGCAAACCACGATCGGCGACCAGACGCCGGATCAGGTTCGTTTCGGGCCCGCCAATGCCGACGATCACCAGTCTGGTGCGTGAATCGATCTCCCCCGAACGGAGGATGCGCTCGAAACTCCGGATCAGCAGAGGCAGGTTCTTGTTTCGCCGGTGTTGCGCCACGCACAGCAGCAGCGGCTCGCCGCGCCATCCCCGAATTGGAGACTGTTCTGCCGGGATCGGGCCGGCCTGAACGCAGTTATAAATGCGAACAGACTTCTGCCAGACGAGGCGGCCCGCGTACTCCCGCAGACGCTCGCGGGTTGCGTCAGAGACGCAGGCAATTGCGTCCGCGTTGCGCAGGCATTGCCGCAGCGTGAGCCGGTTGAAGATGGACTTTGGAAAGCCGAAGTTGGCGGGTATCTCCCACGGATAGAGGTCGTGCAACGTCACGATCGTGGGAACGCTAAAGGCTCGCGATCGCAACGGCATGGGAAAGGTCAGATGAACGAGGTCCGCCTTGCACCGCTTTGCCAGTACGGGCAGATGCCGGTAGTACCAAAAATTGCGGCTCACCGAGCTTTGCGTCATATTCCGCGCGATATGAACCTGCAAACGTGGGCTGGAATCAAGGCCGGTGTCCTGCAGAAGCCGCTCCTGCCAGGGAGCCACCACGATATCCAGCGCCGAGATCTCCGGCTGCTGGAGCAGACAGCGCGCAACGTTCAGCGCATGGCGCTGTAATCCGGAGATCGCAGCGTGAAAGGAGGCGGCAGCGAGCAATACGCGCATGGCTACGATCCCTCCGGACTTTTGGATTTCATGCGGCACCTCGACGTGGAGTCATGAAGGTGCGCAGCCGTCGACGCAGAACGGGCGCGACCTCTGCCGCAAGCGCCCTGCGGGGATCTTCTGAAGGAACGGAGGACCAGGCATCCCGGATCAACACGAAAGCCGATGCGGTCAGAAACGCAAGAAACGTCAGCACGACAGTGAGCAGCAAACGCGGAGGGAAGGATTTCTTCTCCGGGATACCCGGCGCATCGATGACGCTGACCGCAGGAACGTCGCGCGCTTCCTCGAGGCGGGCCATCTCATATTGCTGCGTCAGCAATTCGAAGACGTTTTCCTGCACTCTGACGCGGCGGTACAGATCGGCCCAGGGCACGGCGAGGCGCGGAAGCTCGCGCAATGCCGGATACAGCTCTCCCGAGCCTTTGGCCGGGGACGCCGTCTCGAATCCGGGTGCGTCATCGGCCGCCGCCGGCGAAGACGAGCCGGTCATCCGGGCCAGTTCCTGCTGGAGAGTGGCGATGCGAGCTTCGGATTGGCGCACCCGCGCGTTGCCATCTCCATAGATCTGCCGCATGGCGCCCAGTGTGGACCTCTGCACGATCAGCTCAGCCTCGACCTGCGCTCCCGCATCGACCATGGCATGGGTCTGTTCCCGGATGTCGACAGCGTTGCTGCTGCTCGAGAAGCGACTGAGCTGCAGTTCGGCATCCTCCAGGCTGCCCTGCACCGCGTGCAGCCGCTGCTCGATGAACACTCGCTCGCGATGCGCCGCAGAGGTATTCGTTCGGGTCACCAGCGCGTTGAGTTCATCCAGATAGGCCTGCGTCAGGTCGCGCGCGCGCACGCGGTCCCTGTCTTCCACCTCAATAGTGATGACGCCGCTTTTCTTGTCTTCCGTGATCTTGGTGAGTCGCGCCAGCCGTTTCGCTGCGTCGATGCGGTACCGCGAGCGATAGACATGCTGCAGGTTGAAGCGATCGATCAGCGCGCTGCTGACCGTCGCGCTGCGCAGCATATCGATGAACAGAGCGGAAGACGAGCGCCCGCCCAGCAATCCCGTAGCCAGAGTGCCGAGCGACCCCAGGCCCCCCGCACGCGACGACAATGCAGCCAGAAGCGCCGCACCCGAGTTCGGCTGGTCAGGAGGCATGATGCTGGCGCTGGACTCGTACTCTTTGGGTATCGCAAATGCGATTGCGAGGCTCACGACGAGCGAAATGGCCGCCACACGTGCCAACAACCGGCGATGCTGCCACAGCAGCAGCGCGCGAATCGCCCAGAGGGGTTCCTGAGCGCCGCGTATCGCATCGCTGTGCTCAATCCGGGCGAGAATCGGGGCGGAGGTCATGCGCTGATCTCCGCGGCGCGCAGCTCCGGCTTCGCTACTGCCGTAATTTCTTCAACGCTCTGGAATTCAAACGTCATAGGTGAACCATTTGTGCGGTCCGCTCACAGCGCGGCAGCTGCGACGCCCGCTGTAATCGCGGCCGAAGCGGCAACCTGCCCGGCGGCAAGGAGATTTCTCCAGACAAACGTGCCGCCGATGATCTTCTGGGGAACGACAATGACATCGCCCGGCTCAAGCCTCGTGGAAAGCACGTCGCCCTGAAAGAACTGCCCCGAACGGTGGCCTACCACCGAGCCGTTCGCGCGAATGATGAAGATCTCCTTCCGGTTTGCTGTTGGATTGGCACCGCCTGCGCGGCTCAGATACCAGGCCGCTGTTTTCCCGGGGGTAAAGGCCAGGGCGGTCGCGTTGTAGACCTGGCCGGTGACCAGCACAAAGCCGGGGCGCTTCGGGATCGTCAGCACATCGCCCTGGCGCAGCTCCACGTCTGCAGGAGTATTGGCCCAGGCATCGATATCCGCGCTGATGTGAATCACCATGCGCCCGGTGGGCGGGTGATTCTTCAGGTCCTGCAGCACCTCGTCCTGCTGAGCCTTGATCAGCTGCAGAGCGGCGGGAGCGTTCGCTCCTGCGACACCAGGGCTGAGCCTTGCCGCGGCCGAGTTCGTCTCGATTTGCCGGACCAGCTCATCGCGGCTGCTCTGCTCCAGATCGCGCACCTGCTCGCGGACGAGGACCGCACCGACTGGATAGGCAGTCGGCAGGAGGCCTCCGGCCCTGCGCAGAACAGAGCTGAGCCGCTCTCCCTGGCGGAAGCCGTAGCTGCCCGGGTAACGGACCTCTCCCTGAATCTTGACGGACTCTCCTATGTCATCCCAGTTCGTGATCTGATGGACGGCGAGAATATCCCCGGGCCGGAGCAAAACGTCGGCGTTTGCATCCGATCCTGCAACCGCGTCACCAATACGCACAGTCCGCAGCTTCTCCAGTACTTCTTTTCCGTTCTGCACTTCATAGCTGGTCAGGTCGGCGCTCCCCAGTAATGCATCGCGCCGAAAGCCGCCCGCGAGGCGCACCAGCTGAGCTGCAGTCATGCCGGCCGACATCGGATAGCTGCCCGGATGCAGCACCTCACCGCGAATGGTCACCGTTGGCGCATCGACCTCATAGCGCCCGAAAATGCGGACGGTATCGAACGGCTGCAGATCCACGTTCCTGTTTCCGATCAGCACGTCGGGAACATCGAAGTCGATCACTTCCGCATGGAGATCCGGTGGAACAAGACGCACGATCTCGCCTCGGCTCGCCGGTTCCGGCAACATGTCCTGGTAGCTGTGCAGGACGTCGCTGAGGCGCATCGCGTTGATATACGGCACGCGCCCGGGGCGTACGACGTGACCCACGAGATAGATGGCGCGCTGGCTGTACGGCAGGATCGAATCGATGCGGATGCGATCGCCGTCGCGGACGCGAAATGCGGCCATCTCTGCAGGCCCCGGGGGCGGGTCCTCACCGTTGACAATCTTCTGCACGGTGAGAGTCTCGCGCTGCTGATTCCCGTCGATGCGCTCGATGGAAATATGGCTGGTCGAAGCTGCGGCCGTCAGTCCCCCGGCATCATCAATCACATTCGCGAGCGTCGCTTCGCCTTCGCCAAGTTCGTAAATGGCCGGCCGCCGGACAGCGCCATCAATCGCGATCTGCGGACCTGCGGGCGGGACCAGAAGCGTGTCGCCGCTTTGGAATGGAGCCGTCTCATGCCGCATCCCGTGCAGCAGAAAGTCGTACAGGTCCACCTTTTCGATCAGGTTGTCACCGCGATAGTGCAGCAAGGTTCGCAGGGATCCCACAGCGGTGGGGCCGCCGGCGAGATAGAACGCGCTGAGCGGAGTTGCGAGGGAACTGATGTCATAGCCGCCCGGGCGCTGCACATCGCCCACGACATAAATGCGAATGGAGCGCAGGCCGGCGACGGTGACGGCGACGTGCGCGCTGCGGTACTGCTGCTGTAATGTTCCTTCGATCAGGGTCTGCGCCCTTCCAAGCGGAAGCCCCGCCACCGTGACAGAGCCCGCTTCCGGCAAGAACACGCGGCCGTCGCGGCCAACGGTGCGCGTCATAGTTTGGGAGTAGCCGCCCCACAACTGGATGCTGAGCGTGTCGCCAGGGCCGAGAACGTAGTCGGGCCCGACCGGCACATCGAGGGAAGTTCTCCGCGCCGATGCTGCTATGCCCGGCGCCTCTCCGCGCACGGAGAAAACATCGGACCCAAACCGTCGCAGCTTGTCCGGCTCATTCGGGATCTGCGAGTAAAGATCGTGCATTGCCTGCAGGTCAATGGGCGGATGTTGCGAGATGACCCGGGGCAGGTCCGTTGAAGCGTGCGTGACCTCGCTGGATCGGGTGCGCGGGAGAGGCGCTGCAGATTGTGTCAACGGATCTGCGGCGCTCGCTGAATCTGCCGCGGAATCTTCGGGGCCTGGCGGTCCGGACGGAGGCTGCGGTTCCGGTTCCGGAGCGTAGCCCCTTGCGCGCAGCACGGTGCTGATGCTCCCGCGCAGGTCCGCGCTCCGGCCGATCTGGTCATAGAGCATCTGGTCGGAAATGTCAGCGGCACTTGCGCCGATGCGATCCGCCAGCTGCGCTCTCAGTTCATCGGCCAGGTTGGGGTTTTGCTGCAGGATCGCAATGATCTGGCCGGGAGGCATTGAGTTCTGCGCGGATGCGCGGCCGGTGCTCGTTAATTCGCCCGTCAACAGCTGATCCGCCGCAGGAGCAGTACCCGGATCAGCGATCGGAGCGTCCGGCAGGGGTAGCGTCTGCGCATTCAGGGGTGTCGCTGGAAGCAAGAAGCCGACGCACAGCAAAAGCATCGGGAGCGCGGCTCCGCCGGACCGATGTTTGATCCGAAATGTTCCGTGCGGCGCCGTCGCAGACATAGCAGTGTTTGCGATAACCGTAGATTTGGCGGGGAGGTTGCGTGTCATGCACCAGTCAGGCAAATGTCATTCCTTTGTAGGGTGAGGACGGCTGCTTGGCGCGGTGCGAATACCGGAGTGAGTCTTGCGCGGCGGCGAGAGCGAATCTTGAGGGATGACAATTCCATGACGCTGAACTGACAACTCCTTCTGACCGGCGGCTTACTCTGTCCGAGATATAGCGGCCGATTGCTCGTCCGGCTCGCGCGTTAACAATGACTGCAACTGTGATCAGTGTGGGCTCAGCGGCGAATCGCACATCGGGTCAATCGGGGAACTCCGAACCGCTGTCTGACGGATTCGGGCTCGTCGAACCCGTCGACGCTCCGCAGGCGCTGCTCAGCGAAATGAAGCTGCCGCTCTCCCAGACCTTCTATCCGCTGGGCTATGCGGTGGAGGTCATCACGAATCGTGAGCGTGTTCTCGAAGCCGCAGCGGAAAGCTTCGGACACAGGCGGCTGTGCCACGGCGCGACGGCTCTGCAGGTGCGCATCGGCATCAGCGAGAAGGCAGGACGAAAGTGTCCGCCGGAACCGGTGCGGCGGGCGTATGGCCACCTGTTTTCGCTCGTTGCCGATGCGGATAATCACGCTTTGCTCGATCTGAGCAGCTATACGAGCTTCGCGTGGCTGAGCAGGGCCGCACTGAACAACCGTCTGTACTTCCGCTGCAACTTCCTGGAGAAGATCGTTTATCTGCTGCTCGGCGCGTCTGTGGTTACCGATTTGCGTGCAGCGTGCGTGAGCTGGAATGGCCGTGGCGTCTTGCTTTGCGGGGGCTCTGGTTCCGGCAAGTCGACTTTGGCTTACGGGTGCGCGCGAGCGGGATGGACATACACCTCAGACGACACCTCGTACCTCATCAATGATTCTCCCGTTCCACGGGTGATTGGGCATGCGCACCGGGCGCGCTTCCGCCCGTCAGCCCGGCTGCTCTTTCCCGAACTGGCCAGTCATGAACTGACACCGCGCCTCGAGGGAAAGCCGTCCATCGAGGTGCCCGTTTCCGAGCTGAACATTAAAAGCACCGCCAGCGAAGCGACGGCCGACTTTGTTGTGTTCCTGAAACGCTCCGCCGAAGCTGTGGGTGCTCTTCTCCCGCTACCGCGGGGATACGCGACAGAGCGCCTGCGCCGAGGACTCTACTCGACGGGTGACCTTCGCGCCCGGCATGAAGAGATTCTGGAAATTTTCTGCAATACGCCTGCGTACGAGTTGCAGTACTGCGATCTGGAGCAGGGCATTCGCGCCCTTGAGGGGCTAGTGAAACGCGGATCAGGTCAGAATGACCCGCAGCTGCATTCCAGCACAGCCCCCAGCCATGCGCCCGGCCCGGCATAAGCCGCAAGCCTTTCCACGATGATCTCCGCAGCACGTTCGGGTTCTCGCACACGTTTCTGAGTATCAGCCGAATCTTCGCAGCGGCCGAAGCGTATTCAGGCTCATCCAGAGCCGCAGTCAGCGCAGCGCGAACGCGCTCTGCCGAGAGCCGGGAGCGAAAAACGTGATCGCCACTGTTTCATTAGCCGAAAGTAGTTCACGCGAAACAGTGCGGATGCCTCTTTTGTGATCAACAGCAAATTTCCAGGGACGAGCGACAGCGGCGATGGGTGGTCGCGCCACCGCACGGGGACAAAGCGGGCCAATGACGCGGTTTCGATGCGCCACAATGGCACATGCCAGCGGAGCCTTTGAACAAAACCGCAGGAGGTCCCCATGAGTATTCCCGGACTTGCAAGATTTGGAGCTTGCCTGCTGACAGTCGCTGTGGGAGCTTCCGGTCAGACCTATTCGCCCTTCTCGCCCAGTCCAGATGAGCCGCTGATCGACCGCGTCAATCCGGTTGATCGCCTTCCTGCATCCCCGCTCAGCGATGCCGTGCAGCACGAATTGAAGCTGGCCGGCGACTACCTGGCAGGACGAGGCGTGGCGAAGAATGCTGCAACCGCAGCCCACTGGTATCGGACGGCGGCCGATCAGGGAGACCCGGCAGCCCAGAATCAGCTTGGCTTCCTGTACCTCACCGGAGTTGGCGTGCAGCCGGACGACACGGAGGCATTCAAGTGGTTCGCGCGCGCGGCGGGCTCCGGTTTCGAACCTGCCAAACTGAATCTGGCCGTGATGTACATGCACGGTCAGGGAGTCACGCGCGACACATCGCTCGGCCTTCAGATGCTGCGGGATCTCGCCGCCAAAGACGATCCCATTGCCGAGGATTATTTGGGCGTTGCGTACTTCACCGGTATGGGAGTAAATATCGATCACTCTGCAGGAGAGAAATGGTTCGCCCGGGCTGCTCGCCGGCACGAACCTGAGGCGGAATTTGATATGGGGCTCCTCGAGTCGACAGTAGCCGATCATCCTCATGATTTCGCGCGCGGGGCTGGATATTTTCGGTCCGCGGTGCAGGCCGGATATGTGCCGGCAATGCATTCGCTCGGCCTCCTTCTCGCCCTGCATCCTGAGTTGCCGCACAAGCCGGATGAACCAGAGAAATTGCTCCTGACGGCCGCGCAGGCAGGTTTCTGGCGCTCTTCGGCCCTGCTCGGCATTCTGGCGCGTTCGGGCAGAGGCCGCACTGCGGACCAGGCGGAAGCCTATCGCTGGTTCCTGATTGCCGCCGGTCAGGGAGGACCAAAAGCCGAGAGCCTGTTGGCGAACGACCTTGCTACGGGCCGCGCCGCGCTCGATCCGGAGGTCCAGACGCGAGAGCAGCAACAGGCGAATGTTTGGCTGCAACAACACGGAACGAAGCTCACGTTCGTGTTTGGCGAGCGATACCGGAATCGAGGGTTCCCCATTGCCGAAATTCGTGAGCCGCTCTCGCTGACGGCAAACTGAACACCAGGAGGCGAACGCTGAAAATAGCCGGCACGAACAGTACCTCAGATAAGCCGTTCTTCATGCGTCCACCCGCGTTTATGGCGGGATGGCTGGTTCTGGGACTCATTTTTGGCTTTCAGGACTGTACGGCCGTTCGTCTGATGGGTTACCACATTTCCCTCAGCAGGATTGTGCTTGCCGATGAACTGCACTTCCTGCTTTGGGGGATCATTACCCAGCTCGTTTGGTGGAAATATCAGCGCCTGATTCAACAGGGCACGTTCTGGACAGTCATCGTACGACTGCTGCCGCTGAGCCTCGTTGCGTCTGTGCTCGAAGAGGCGGTCTGGTCGGCGTTCTTCCGGCACGGGCTCATATACAGCCCGCACCACACGTGGTGGAAGATTTTCACATTTTACGAGCAGGACGAATTTGTTCCCAACCTCGTGATCTTCTGGCTGGCAGTGGGTCTGTTGCGGGCCGTGGGATATTATCAGCGTCTCCGCGAAAAGGAGAGGTCGGACAATCTCATACAGTCGGAGCTGACCAACGCGCAACTCCGCGCCCTGCGGATGCAGCTGAATCCGCACTTCCTGTTCAATACGCTCAACAGCATTTCCAGCCTGATGCGCACCAACGTCGACTCCGCCGACGTGATGCTGGAGAGGATGAGCAGCATGCTGCGGATGAGCCTCGAGCGAGGAGACGCTAAGCTGATCTCTCTCAGCGAAGAGGTTGAATTTGTCCAGCTCTATCTCTCGATTCAGAGAATGCGTTTCCCGCGCACCGTGCACCATTACGTCGCCATCGAACCGGAGGTGCTCGATGCTCTGGTACCGACGATGATCCTGCAGCCGCTGGTCGAGAATGCGTACATGCATGGTGTGGCCCGAACTGTCGGCGAAGGGTATGTCGGCATTGAAGCCCAGAGCCACGAGGGCAAGCTGCGTCTTTGCGTGCGCAACTCGGGGCGAGGTATCGGCGCCGGCCTCAAACGGGGAAAAGGCGTGGGTATTGCCAACGTGCGCTCGCGGCTCGAACTCCACTACGGCGACCAGCAGAGCCTTACGCTGGAGGAGCGCTCCGAGGGCGAAGTCCAGGCGGTTCTGATGCTGCCGCTCGACGTCGGCCCAGAGCCGGGAGAAGGCTCGGTGAGCCAGAGCTATGCCAGTTAGCGCTTCCATGCGCTTCAGCCACTCTCCCCGTGCTGAGCCAGTGTCCGATTGCGGACGCCCGTTTACGCTTCCGGACAGATGGCCAGTCAAGCTGTCCACGCGCGGACAGAAAACACGCCACTTCGGCGTCCTGTGATCCGGAGATTCAGTTGCCCTTTCTTTATTCCCAGAGGCGGGGATTTTCATGCTTTCGACGGAACGCTACGCCAGTCCAATAGCCAAATACCCCGGGGCGGGTGAGCCTATGATGCGGGCCGCGATAGCCGATGACGAACTGCTGGCCAGGCATAAGCTGCGGCTTCTGCTGGAGTCGGAGTCCGACGTCAGCATCGTGGGCGAAAGCGCCACCGGCGCGGAAACGATGGAACTGGTGCGTCTCGCCCGTCCCGACATTCTCTTCCTCGACATCCGCATGCCGGGCGCCGACGGATTCGAAATTCTCCGCGGGCTCGCCGAATTCGGTGCGATTCCGCCGTCCATCATCTTCACGACTGCGTACGACCACTATGCCAGCCGCGCATTTGACGTCGACGCGGTCGATTACCTGCTGAAGCCCTTCACGGCTGAGCGGCTGCAAACGGCTGTGCGCCGGGCGCGCCGCCAGCTCGATGACGCTCGCAGGTCGGCTCCCGTCACCGCATCCGGCGGCAAGGGATCCGGTTCCTTCCTGAAGCGAATGGTCTTCAAGTCGCGAGGCCGGATTGTCTTTCTGCCCGTCTCAGAAATTCGCTGGGCAGGGGCGGAGGAGAACTATGTTCGGCTGTGTACGGGTACGGAGACGCACCTCTTACGCGAGACTCTTACCCATTTGACCGAGAAGCTGGATCCAGAAGTGTTTCTTCGGGTCCACCGTTCGTTCATTGTCAACCTGCAGTACGTAAAGGAATTGCGCACGACGGATGCGGATGACCCTGTGATCGTGCTCCGCGATGGTCAACAGGTTGCGGTGAGTCGCGGCTATCGAAGCCGTGTCAAAGAACTGATGCTGCACTGAGTCACGACTGATTGCGCGGGAACACAAGCGAGCACGCCGATGTGTACCCGCGCTCCGCTACAGTTCTCGCAGCGAGATCGCGACCGGTCGCAACGCCGCGCGCACCGCAGGCAACAGCCCGCCGAGAACGCCCATCGCCAGCGCGAAAATCACTCCCATCACGAGCAAATTGAAGGTGATCCTGAAGGCAAAGGCAAGGCTCGAAAAGGTGGAGAAATTCATGGTCTGCGTGGTCATTCCGTTCAGGGGAAGCACGACCACGCAACCGATGATGCCTGCGATGAGCGAAATCAACAGCGCCTCGAAGAGAAATGAAAGGATGACGTTCCAGCTGGAGAAGCCCAGGGCGCGCATGGTTGCAATCTCGCGTCCGCGCTCCGCCACGGCTGAATACATTGTGTTCAGAGCGCCAAACACTGCGCCAATGGCCATGACGCCAGCCACCAGGCCTCCCAGGATCGTGATCAGCCGGGTCATCGCCGAGGATTGCTTCGCGTAGTACTCGACTTCACGCTCGACTTCCAGATTCAGTTGGGGATCGGAAGTAATCGAATCTTTAAACTTGTCGAAGGCAGCGGGCGACGTGAGATGAACGGTCGCCGATTGAAAGATGTTGTCCGGCCGCTTCAGGACCTCGTTCAGAATGCGCGAGTCGCACCACACTTCGGAGTCGAAGGACGATCCGCCCGCGTCAAATACTCCCACCACTTTCCAATGGCCGCCGCCGAAGTTCACAGTGTTGCCGAGGGTCAGGCCTTCGTAGGTTTTCGACGCGTTCTTACCGACAACCAGTTCGTCCAGACCGGAATGGAACATCCGCCCTTCCGTGATCTTTACGAATTTCCGGATCTCCAGCACGTTGGGCGAAACGCCGCGAACCTCCACGTTCGCATCGGTGCCGGTGGTGATGAGCGGTATAGGAACGACGCCGACCACTTCCTGTGTCATCAGCGGCTGCCCCGATGCGTCGCGTGCCACGCCCGGCTTATCCTGGACCAGCTTCACGGAATCGAGAGTGATGCCGCCCATCATCTCCGAGGTGGAGCCGGCACGCATCACCAGCGCATCGTCAGGCGATCCGGAGGCCACCAGCGTCGCGCGGAAGCCGCGGGCCAGCGAGAGCATCGCCACGAAGACGCCGACGGTGCCGGCGATGCCCAAAATGGCCACAATGGTCGATGTCCAGCGCGCGCGAATGCTGCGGAAGTTATAGGAAATGGGAACCGATCCAATCACCGGCGCCAGCAGGCCGGCAACGATTCCGCCCACGATGATCAGGATCAGGAGCAGGGCGGCAATGGCCGCCAGCGTGATCAC
Source organism: Acidobacteriaceae bacterium (assembly GCA_035933815.1). Classification (GTDB taxonomy): domain Bacteria; phylum Acidobacteriota; class Terriglobia; order Terriglobales; family Acidobacteriaceae; genus Palsa-343. The sequence goes on along the minus strand of DASYYN010000003.1, from coordinate 30,598 downwards.
TCCACCGAAAAAGAGCTTTGCCGCCATGCTCAAACCCTCCGAAGCGCATTCACCACGCGCATGCGCATCGCGCCGTATGCGGGAAGAATTCCACTGGCAAAACCGACCACGAGAGCGGCGATCACTCCGGAGACGAGTGTTTTCGCCGTAACGAACAGCGGAGGCAGCAAACCGGCCATCGCGCGGCTCAGCGCCGGGATCGCGCCCAGCGCCAGCAGCAGGCCAATGCAACCGGCAACTGCGATGACCATTGACTCGCCAAGGATGAACCCAAGCACCGCGCGATCGGAAAAGCCGATGGCCTTCAGCACGCCGAGTTCATTGGTGCGCTCGCGTACGGAAATGGCCATGGTGTTTCCGGTAACGAGCAGCAGGGTAAAGAAAACGACTGTCCCGATCGAGACAATCAGAAACTTGATATTTCCGAATTGCTTCACCCAGCCCTGCGCAAACGCGGATTCCGTTTCGGTTCTGGTTTCATACGGTGAATTCAGGTACGCGTTGTCGATGGCCTTCGCGATTCGCGGGGCGTCGTCGGGATTAGCAATGCGAATGACGTACCAGCCCACCTGGCCCTTCATGCTGGCGGGCACACTCTCCTTGAAGTATTCCCACTGAATCCAGAACTGGGTCTCATCGTCTTCGCGCTTCTGGCCGTGGTAAACGCCATCGATGTTGAACTCCATGCGTTTGCCCTGCAGGCCATAGAGCGTCGTTGTGATGGGAATGCGGTCACCGATCTTCCAGCCGAATCGTTTCATCGTCACTGCGCCAACGATCGCGCCCTGGCGGTCTTTCAGAAATGTATTCCACTGGTCGTCGGGAACGATGAGTTCCGGGAAAACCTGCCGCTGATTCTCCGGGTCGATGACAAACTGAGGGAAAAAGTTTTTCGGATCCTGATAGACGCCGCCGAACCAGTTGTTGTGCGTGATGTACTTCACGCCGGGAATTCGCAGGATTTCATCGCGGTAGGACAGCGGGACCGTGTTGATGATGGAAGTGCGATTGATGGTGACTAGGCGATCCGCGCTCACGACGTCGGCCCCGCGTGTGAACGCGTCGTTCACCACTCCCAGCAGCGCAAACAGAAACAGCGCGACGGCAAACGATCCGATTGTCAAAATCAGCCGAAACTTCTTGCGAAACAGATTGGCCAGAATCAGTCTGCTGAATTTCATCAGACACCTCCCGCGATCACGCCCTGCCGCGCTCCCGCTTCAACCAGCACTCCCTTGTTGAGGTGGAGCGTCGTATTTGCCTCCTCGGCCACCAGCGGATCGTGCGTCACCATCAGCACGGTCTTGCCATACTCCTTCACGAGCCGCTTGATCAGGTCCATCACCTCGTCGGCGCTCCTGCGGTCCAGATCGCCGGTGGGCTCGTCGCAGAGCAGGAAGGTGGGGTCGGCGACGATGGCCCGGGCAATCGCCACACGCTGTTCCTGTCCGCCGGAGAGCTGGCGAGGATAGTGGTGCATGCGCTCGCCGAGGCCAACGATGGAGAGAGCGGTTTCAACGTGCTTGCGGCGCTCCGATTTGGAAAGCTTCGTCAGCAGCAGGGGCAACTCGACATTCTGGAACGCGGTGAGCACCGGGATCAGGTTGTACATCTGGAAGATGAAGCCCACGTGGCGCGCGCGCCAGTCGGTCAGCTTCCCGCGCGACATGTGCGTGATTTCATCGCCGGCCACGCTGATGGTGCCGCGCGTTGGAACATCGAGGCCGCCCAGCAGATTGAGCAGCGTCGTTTTGCCCGACCCGCTCGGGCCCATGAAGGCCACGAAATCGCCGCGGTCGACGTCGAGGTTGAGCCCCTGCAGGACGTCGATGTCCTCATTGCCGCGGCGGTAGGTTTTATCCAGCCCACGCACCTGAATCAGACTGCCCGATGCTCCACTGCCGTCCACACGCACCATGACTCATGCTCCTCGACTTTCGCCCTCCGGAACGCTCCCAGTAGGAACGCGTATACCGGGCCCTGCACAACAAGGTGAACCAAGTTAAGAATGGCCCAACTGCAGCAACGCACCCGTTAGCGTTTGACTGTTACAGTCTCGCCATCCCGCAAATCTCGTGGCCCGGCAACGACGACCGTATCTCCAGCCGCGAGCCCCGCCAGAACCTGCGTTTGCGTGCCGTTGCTCGTACCAACCTGAACGGCGTGGCGCTCGATGCGATCGCCGCTCACCAAAAACACGATCTTCTGGCCGCCATCGTCGCGGATTGCATTCTGCGGCACCATCACGCCAGCCGGCGTATTTTTGGCCTGCTTTTGCTCTTCGCCGAGGAACGTGACCTTCACGCCCATGTCGGGCAGGATGCGGGGATCCAGCTTGTCAAACGCGATGCGCACCTCGACAGTGGCCTTCTGGCGATCGGCGGTGGGAATAATGGTGCGCACGTGGCATGGAATCTTCCAGTCCGGATATGCGTCGAGAATTGCCGTCACTTCCTGGCCGGGCTTCACGCGCGCAATGTAGTTCTCGTTGACGTCGACTTCGATTTCGTTCGACGCCATGTCGACGATCGTCGCGATCCCGGTGCGCGTGAACCCGCCTCCGGCGGAGATCGGCGACACCATCTCTCCCACCTGCGCGTCCTTCGACACGATGATTCCATCGAAAGGAGCGCTGATGACGGTGTTATCCACCGCCTGCTGCGCCTCTTTGACACGCGCGTCACCCGCCACCACCTGTTGCTGCGCGTAGTCGATCTTCGCCCGCAGGCTGTTTGCGGTCATCGTCGCGTTGTCGAGCGATTCCTGACTTTGAAAGCCTGCCGTCCTCAGTTCCTGCGCGCGATGCAATTCGATCTGCGCGTTTTTGAGCTGCACCTGCAGGTCGAGAATGCTGGCCTGCGTGGCGTCCCGGTCTGCTTTGGCTGACGCGAGCGCCCGCTGCGCATCGGAATCGTCCAGCGTGGCGAGCACGAATCCCTTGCGCACGTGCATGCCTTCGGTAAAGAAGACGCCCGTGACGCGCCCGGTGATTTTTGCCGCTACCGTGGCTCGCCGCTGCGGAGTGACATATCCGCTCGCGTTGAGCAGGGCCTGTGGCCCGGTATCAGGCGCGTCTGCCGCGGCCACCTGTACCGACGGCGCCTGATGCATGTACGCGTACACTCCACCCGCGACCAGCAGCCCGGCGAGGAAGACAAAAAAAACTATCGCAATGCGCTTGCCGGCTTTGCGGGAGCCACGCTTGTGCGCGTCGATGCGCAGGGCTCCGAGATCCGGCTTTGCAGCTGTTTCAGGCATAATTCGCTATCAATTTACGTTGGTTCTCCAGCATAGGTTCCGTTGGGCCGCAGCACAAGAGTGCGACCGGAGATTTCGCATCTACTCACGATTCATGAGCGCTCGGCGCCTGTTTCGAATGTTCCACGGGGAGGCAATGCCGACACGAGCAATGCAACTTATGCAACTTGTAAGTTGTTGATTTCAGGAGTGCGATCAGGGGAGGATTCGAACTGAAGCTGCCTTTGCGTGTTCAGGTCATGTATCAGCCGAAGGCCGGAAATTTACACCGCGAACTCACCATTGAATGGGCTTTCGATCCCGGAAAAATCCTCCGGTTGGACCGCCGTCCGGCAGCGTTGCAAGCCAGAAGGCAGTATCGGCCCCCTCGTCAGTGCTTCGCGTCGCACTTGGTCCTCCCATGCGCGTCCGTACCCAACCCGGACACATCGCGTTCACCTTCACCGCGGACGGCAGTTCCTTCGCCAGCCTCACCGTGAGCGCGTTGAGTGCAGCTTTTGTCACGCCATAAAGACCGGGTCCACCCATTCCTTCCGCGAAAGATCCCCAGCCGGACGACACATTCACGAATCGGCCATATCCGCGCGCAATCATCTGCGGCGCCAAGGCGCGGATGAGGCGAAGTGGACCGGCCAGGTGAACGCCGATCGAGTCGCGAATCTCCGCGTCCGTTAACTCGAGGAGCGGCTTCTCGTGCAGTACTCCGGCGTTATGGACCAAAATGTCGACGTGCCGTCCCGATTCGCCAATCGCCCTGACTGCGGCATCGATCGCCGCCGGATCACTCAGATCCATATGGACCGGTTCTATCTCGAGTTGAGGGTGGCGAAGAGATTGAGCGGCCTCTTCGCTCGCCCTCAGGTCACGCGATCCAAGCAACACCCAATGCCCAGCCTCGGCAAGCTGGCGAGCGATAGCAAGGCCGATGCCGCGATTGGCTCCGGTAACAAGCGCTGTTCGTTTCATGTCGCCTCCGCTGCGCCGGCCGGGACCCACAGGAAAGTAACTGCCGAACAACGGCTGATCTATAACAGATGGTGGCCAGGGACGGGATCGAACCGCCGACGCCGGCCTTTTCAGGGCCGCGCTCTACCACTGAGCTACCTGGCCGCCGGGTGAACCAGCGTAGGAAGGGAGTCGTTCCGGGACTGCGGAGGGCGGGAAGCCACGTCCGCTCAACAACCTCAGCCAGTATAACAAAGCGCGGCGGCGCTTCCGGCTCAGCGTCCGCACGATACACTTGTGCCACGCAATCCACCGCAAAGGGTTCCTCCGCGTGTCCCGTTTTGAAGCTGGCTTAGTCGCAATGCTTGTGGCCTGCTGCGCCTTGTGCGCCGCACAGGAGCATTCGGCTGCAACGACTACGTCGGCGGAGGCGCGGGCGCCACGCGCATTCGAGGCCGCGCGGAAGGAAGGTCCAGCAGCGCTGCGTCCCTTCCTTTATCGCATGCCCAAGGGTGCGGACCTGCACATGCACCTCAGCGGCGCGGTGTACGCCGAAACGTTCATTCGCGAAGCCGGCCAGGACGGCGTCTGCGTCAACGCGGCGAGCCTCAGCATGGATACCGAACATCACGCGCCGGATTGCCCTGCCGGAGAAATGCCCGCCGCGGATGCTCCCGCACATCAGCATTTGTACGACGAACTCATCGACGCCTTTTCCATGCGGACGTTCGTGCCGACAACCGGCGATTCAGGCCACGACCATTTCTTCAACACCTTCGACCGCTTCGGCAATGACAAGCGATTCGTCGGCGAGTGGATCGACGAGGTCGCCACGCGTGCCGCAGCGCAGAACGAGCAGTACCTTGAGCTGATGCAAACTCCCGCATTCAGGGACGCGGCGGCAGCCGGTTCGCGGATCGGCTGGAGCGACGACTTCGCCGGCATTCGCCAGAAGCTCCTCGCAGACGAGGGCTTCCGCGCGGACGTAGCCGCTGACCAGAAGGAGTTTGCCCAGGCTCTCGCCGAGCGCCGGGATATCGAACATTGCGGCCAGCCGAGCGCTGCGCCCGGATGCAGCGTGACGGTGCGCTTCCTCTACCAGGTGCTGCGCGGCAATCCCCCGCAGCAGGTGTTCGCGCAGACGTTGCTCGCCTTCGAAGTCGCCTCCGTCGACCCCGACGTCGTCGGCATTAACTTCGTGCAGCCGGAAGACGGCTACATTTCCATGCGCGATTACGCGCTGCAGATGCGCATGCTCGACTACCTGCATAGCGTCTACCCGAAGATCCACATTGCATTGCATGCCGGCGAGCTAGGGCCCGGATTGGTTCCTCCGCAGGGGCTGACCTTTCATATCCGCTCGGCCGTCGAGCAGGGACACGCGGAACGCATCGGCCATGGCGTCGACGCCATGTATGAGGATCGCCCGTGGGAGCTGATGAAGGAAATGGCCGACCGGCACGTCATGGTCGAGATCAATCTGACCAGCAATGACGTGATCCTCAACGTAAAGGGGAGCGAGCATCCCTTCATGCTCTACAGGAAAATGGGCGTGCCGGTGGCGCTCTCCACCGACGACGAAGGGGTTTCGCGAATCGACCTGACACATGAATACGTGCGCGCGGCGGATACGTACCCGCTAACCTGGCATGACCTGAAGCTGATGGCTCGCACCTCGCTCGAGCACAGCTTCCTGCCGGGCGCCAGTCTGTGGGAATCGCGGACGCCGGAGAGACTCGAAACGCCGGTACCGGCCTGCCATGGCCAGCTCGGCGCGGCGAAAGCATCCGGCGCGTGTGCGAAACTCGTGCGCGACAACGAAAAGGCGCAGCAGGAATGGGAACTGGAGCGCCGGTTCCGGATTTTCGAAACCAGCTTCTGAGTCCAGATGCGAATCGTCTTCTCCAGTTTTGGCACCTTCGGCGATGTAAACCCGCTGGTCGCGCTGGCCATCGAGCTGAAGCGTCGCGGTCATCGGCCGGTGCTTGCTGTCCCGGAGATGTTCCGTCCGAAGATTGAGCCGCTGGGCATCGACTTCTTCCGCGTACGTCCCGATCAGGACCCCAACGACACGCGCCTGATCGCGATGATCTACGACATCAAGCACGGGACCGAGACCGGACTGCGCAAATTCCTCTTTCCCGCCCTGCGTGACAGCTACACGGATCTCACGGCCGCAGTCCGGGCCGACGGTGGCGCCGATTTGCTGGTCGCCGGAGAACTGGCGTATGCCGCCCCCATCGTGGCGGAGAAGGTCGGGATTCGCTGGGCGTCGTATGTGCTCGCGCCCTTCTCCTATTTTTCAGCCTACGATCCGCCGGTGCTTCCTCCGTATCCGATGCTCGCGCGCGCGCAGAGCGCCTTTCCGCCGCTGGGTCATGCCATCGCGAAGTTCGCGCGGTACGTGACCCGCAAGTGGCCCGAGCCGGTCTACGACTTGCGCCGCGAGCTTGGACTGCCGCGCGGGAATGACCCCATCTTCGACGCGAAGCATTCTCCGTGGCTGGCCCTCGCGCTCTTTTCCTCCGTTATGGGACGGCCGCAGCCGGACTGGCCGCGTTCGGCGCGCATTACCGGCTTTCCTTTTTATGACGGCAGTGGCAATGAGGGAAAGCTGCCGCTGGAACTGGCGAGATTTCTCGATAGCGGGCCGCCGCCGCTGGTCTTCACACTTGGCTCCGCGGCAGTGATGAACGCCGGCGACTTCTACGAACAGAGTGCGCAGGCCGCGGAAATGCTCAGCCAGCGCGCGGTGTTGCTCATCGGCGCAGACGACCGCAATCTGCCGAAACGCACCTTGCCGAAGACAATATGCGTGGCACGCTACGCGCCCTATTCGCAAATCTTTCCGCGAGCGTCGGTCGTCATCCATCAGGGGGGCATCGGCACCACAGCGCAGGCGCTGCGCGCCGGGCGCCCCATGCTGGTGATGCCTTACAGCCACGATCAGCCGGACAACGCGCGCCGTGTACACCGCCTCGGTCTCGCCGAGGTCCTTGGTCGCAACAAGTACAAGGCCGGACCGGCAGCGCGCCTGATTGAAAAGCTGCTCTTCGAACCGGCATATCGCGAGTACGCCGCTGGATCTGCAGCGAAGATTGCGGTGGAGGACGGAACCAACACGGCCTGCGATGCGCTCGAAGGCTTGATGCGCTGATTCAGCGCGCCGCCCACACCTGCGCGCTCACGCTGTGGCCATCGAGGAAAAAGGTTGAGAGCCCGGCCATATCCGTGCGCCACGTGAGCACGCGCTCCTGCTCGAGTTCCTCCAGCACCTCACGGCGCGGATGGCCGTAGAAATTCCTGTGCCCCACCGATATCGCTGCCCGGGAGGGCGCAACCGCAGCCAGGAATTCCGGCGTCGTCGACGTTCGGCTCCCGTGGTGGCCGATTTTCAGGAAATCCGAGTGCAGACCTCCGCGCGCGAGCATCCGCTGTTCACTGGGCTCTTCTGCGTCGCCTTCGAGCAGGGCGGTCGTCGCGCCATACCGCATCTGCAGGACGAGCGAGTCATTGTTGCCGGGAGTGGCGGCAGGCTCGTAATCCGCCTCCGGCGCGAGCACGCGCACCTGTACGCCATCGAATGTGAATTGGTCACCCGCGACATGGTGCACGATGCGCGTGCGGGTTGCGGCTGCCTCGGCAAGGATCGTATCGTAGGGAGCCGAGTGTGGATTGATGCCGACCCACAGCTCGCGAGGGCGGAAGTTCGCGAGCACCGCAGGCATGCCTCCGATGTGGTCGGCGTGGGCGTGCGTAATGGCTATGGCGTCGAGCCGCCGGATACCCCGCGACCACAGCACCGGCGAAACTACCTCCTCGCCAACATCGAAATTCGATCTGCGCTGATCGCCTGCAGGCCCGGCTGGTCCTGCGGCTCCGATAATCCCGCCCGCGTCGATGAGCAGCGTTTTACCATTCGGCGTGATCACCAGCAGAGAATCGCCTTGCCCCACATCGATCGTGGAAATCTCCAGCATGCCGGCCCGATGCGCCACACGGGGTGGAGCCATGACGACGATTGCAGCCATAGCCAGGAGAGCCGTTGCGCCGAGCATCCCGATGCGTTTGCGCCGAATGAGCACGAGCGCCCCAGCCGTCATCACCAGGGCAATTGCAATCGCACCTGCTGATGGCGCCGGAATGCGCAGATCGCCGAGCCGCATCCCGCCAAAGCCGCGGACCAGCGCCGTCACACAATGAAAGAGCAGCGCCAGGACAGCTGCAGGAAGGGCCGCCAGTTTCGGCACAGTCAGCACCAGGAGCAGCATGGCGAGAGCCAGCGGCAGCAGGATTCCGAGCAGCGGCACAATCAGAATGTTCACCGGCAGCGCGACCGCCGTGACCCGATGGAAATACAAGGCCATGGGCAGCGCCATCAAAAGCTCGATGGCCAGCGAGACCGTCACCAGTTCAACGATGGCCAGAGCCAGCCAAACGCAGCGCGGAAAGACACGCTTCGCGATCCAGGCGCCGGCGATCCATCGCAGCGGCTCGGCCATCATTCGCAGCACGACGCGAAACTGCGTCACAGCCGGAGGCAGTGTCGGATCCATCGGCAGCAACCAGAGATTCCGACTTCCGCGCAAAAAAGGGCCGAAGCTTCGCTCGGCGACCGGTGCGGCAACTCCGGCCACCGCCAGCACCGAGAGCAGCGTCATCTGAAATCCTGCATCCGCCAGCGCTGCCGGATTGGCGACCAGCATCGCCAGAGCGGCAAATCCAATCGCGTTCAACGGCCGGCGCTCGCGAAAAATGATGCGCCCGGCAAGATACAGCGTCACCATCCAGAACGCGCGTTGCACCGGCTGCCCGAAGCCCGTGAACAGCGCATAGGCAAGTGCGAGAGCGATGGTCAGCAGCGACGCGCCAATCCGCGGCAGGCGAAGCCGGCACCCTATCCAGAAGACCAGGCTGGAGAAGATCGCCAGGTGCATGCCGGAAACGACGAGCAAATGGAATGATCCCGTCCGCTCGAATCCCACGCGCAGTCGGTGCCCCAGCAGCGTGCGGTCTCCGGTCACCATGGCCGTGAGCATCACCGCGTCATCCGCAGAGAGGCGCAGAAGCGGTGGCCGCCGTTGCCCCTGCGGCCGGTCGGCAAACCGGACAAGCCGTTCGCTCGCAGCCTGCTGCACTGCATGAATCCAGCAGGAGAAGCCCTGGTTCCTGCCATGCCCCGCAACGTGCATGTCGGCGAAATGAGCGCTGCCCAGGGCCGCGATACCCTGCTCACGCAGCCATGCGCTCCCATCCCAGACGCCCGGATCGAGGAACCGTGCCTGCGTGTGCATCTCGACGTCGCCGCCGAGCGCAGTGCCACAGTGCAGATCGAGAAGCGGGGCTTCGGCGGCCGCGTACAGCGTCAGGCGCAGTCCTTCCGGCTGCGGCAGGGCAATGCCGTCCACCGATTCCACACGGAGATCCACCTGCTGGCTTTGTTCGCGGCGCGGTGTCTCGGAATACGGCGCGAGTGAATCGATGAGGCGCACGGCCGTCGTGCGGACGATCCTGCCTTGAACGAAGTGCGCGGTTGGAATGCCGTGTCGTCGCGTGCTCGCCGTCGGCGTCGGTGTCGATTCCGCGATCCGCATCAGCGGCGTGCTCATCGGCGGCCGTCGCTGAACCTCTGCGCAAAACAGCCCCACAAGCGCGAGGAGAAGCCCGCAACACACCAGAGCCAGCCTGGGAGCCCACAGCGTCGCGACGATGCTGACGGCGAACCCGAACAACAGCGCCGCGAAAACCTGACCCGGCTGCGGAGCGAACCAGCGCGCCGCGCAATCTCCGCATGCAAAGCAAACCGCGGCGAAAAGGGCCGGGGCGGCCACAATCTTCGCCGGTTGGTATTGCTTCTGCGCCTCTGCCGAAGCTGTTTCTGGTTCGGTTTCCGGAAGTGGGGGACTTGCGGTGGCGGCCATGGATCGGGGTCGAAGACACGGGGATTCTAGCCATCTCCAGCCCGCAACCAAACAGGATTCATGGCTCACGACACACGCAGGTAATCCGGCGCAGCGGCCATTCCCGAAAAGAGCCCCACCCGGACAGCCGCTGTTCGTCACTTCTCCTTTGTTTGTCGTTGCCTCACCGCGCTAGAGTGGTGAATCCCGGGTGAGCGTCTCCAGAGGTTCCCAATGGCTTTCAGCACTCTCGCGATCGCGATCCGAACCCTCCGCAAGCATCCTGCCTTTACGGCAACCGCTGCTCTGACCATCGCCCTCGGCATTGGGGCGAGCACCGCCATCTTCAGCGTCACGAATGCGGTGCTGCTGCGACCGTTGCCCTACAGGAATCCGAGCCAGCTGGTGGTGGCCGGGATGGACCTCCAGGTGCGCAACGTGAAGGGATTGCCCTTTTCCAATGCGGATTACCTGGATCTGAAGAATGGGACGAAGGCGCAGTTCGCCGACATGGCCGGTGTCTTCACGAATCAGGTGGTGGGTGAGAAGACCGACGGGACGCCGGAGCAGTTCACGCTGGCAACCGTGACTACGAACTTCTTCGACGTAATGGGTGCGCAGATCGTCGCCGGCCGCGACTTCGACGCGAAGGACGGAATCCCGCAGCCGAAGCCGCCCGCGGGACAGGGTACGCAGGCACAGGGAGCCGTTCCTCAGCCGTCACAACTGCCGCAAATGGCCATTCTCAGCCACGAGTATTTCGTGAAGCGGTTTGGTGGCAACCCCGCGGTGCTGGGACACACGCTGGGAAACTCAGGAGGGCCGAACCCGGTAATCGTCGGAGTGCTGGCGCCAGGGTTCCGCTTGTACTTTCCACCGGAGAACCAAGTCCTCCCGGCGCCCGACGTGTGGGTGGCGAACAGGCTCGATTACGATGCGGCGGAACGCACTGATTTCAGCATTACGCCGGTCGGGCGGCTGCGAGAGAGCGTAACCCTGCAGCAGGCGCAGGCCGCGGCGGACGGGGTCGCGGCAGAGGGCCGTCGAACCATTCCGATCGATGCCTCTGTCGGCTACCACATCTCGCTCGCATCGATGCGGCAGCACCTGGTCGCGGAGGTCCAGCCCGCCATCCTGGCGCTGATGGGCTCCGTAATTTTCCTCCTGCTGATCGCTTGCGCCAATGTCGCCAATCTGCTGCTCGTCCGGGCGTCGCTGCGCCAGCAGGAATTCGCCGTTCGCGCAGCGATGGGAGCCAACCGGCGGCGGCTGATCGCGCCGCTGTTTACGGAGGCGTGTCTGCTCGCGATCACCGGCACCCTCGTCGGTATTGGCCTCGCGTGGGCGGGCATCCAGGAACTGCGGCATCTCGCCCCGGCGAATTTGCCGCGGCTGGACACCATCGGCATTGACGGCACCGTGCTGATCTTCGCCGCGCTCGCAGGACTGGCGGCGGCCGCCCTGTTCGGGATCTTTCCAGCGTGGAGAGCAAGCCAGCCCGGCTTGATGATCCTCCTCCGCGGAAGCAGCCGCGTCTCCGGTCTGGCCAGCGGAGCGACGATCCGCAATGTGGTCGTGATGACAGAAGTGGCGCTGTCCTTTGTGCTTCTGGTCGGATCCGGGCTGATGTTCCGAAGCTTTCTGGATCTGCAGCGCATCGATCCGGGCTTTGACGCGCACAACCTGCTGACGTTCCAGGTGCTGGGCGCGGCGGGCACAGCCGGAAAGACGCCGGCGGAGCGCGAGGCCCGAAGGCGGCAAGTCGAAGACCGGCTCCGCGCCATTCCAGGAGTGCAGGCCGTGGCTGCCTCCTTTCCATTTCCTCTCACCGGGGGGTACAGCCCGGTTCGATGGGGAACCGAAGCCGCCTTGTCGGACCCCAGCCGTTACCAGGCGACGGATCTCCAGATCGTGGCCCCCGGATATTTCGAAGCCATGCATACGCCGCTGCTCGCCGGACGCACGTTCACCGAGGACGACGATCAGCCGAATCGCAATTACGTCCTCGTCGACGACGATCTGGCGAAGAAGGCGTTTCCCGGGCAGTCGGCGGTGGGCAAGCGCATCCTCACGCGAGTCCGGGGGCCGCAGGCGGAGTTTGTGGAGATCATCGGCGTCGTGCGGCATCAGCGCGAGGAGTCGCTGGCGATTCCGGGCAGGGAACAGATCTTCTTCACCGACGCCTATTTTGCTGGATTTACGCCGCCGTGGTTTGCGCTTCGGACAGAGAACGATCCGGCGAGCTACGAGGGCCAGGTACGCGCAGCCATTGGGGACCTGAGCCGCAGTTATCTCGTGACCAAAGTGGCGCCAGCGGAGACAGTCGTTCGACGCGCGCAGGCGAGCACCCGGTTTTCACTGCTGCTGATCACCGTTTTCGCCATCATTGCGGGCAGCCTTGCGGCCGTGGGCCTCTATGGAGTGCTGGCAACCGCTGTGCGCCAGCGTACTTCGGAGATTGGCGTTCGCATGGCGCTCGGCGCGCAGCGCGGAGATATCCTGCGCCTGGTGGTTGCGCAGGGGTTGCGGCTCAGTGCGATCGGCATCGCGCTCGGGATCATCGCAGCCGTCGCGCTGGGGCGGGTCATGACTTCCATGCTGGTAGGAATCAAGCCAACCGATCCGTCGACCTTCGCTGGTATCGCTGCTGCGTTTCTCGCGATTACGTTACTGGCGTCCTGGCTGCCGGCGCACCGTGCCGCAAGCCTGGACCCGAAGACAGCCCTGCACGAGCAGTGAACGCTGAGTGGCAACCCGAAGCGCCTAGGCTCGCGGCGTGTTCGTGGCTGGGATATCGGTGCGATGTTTCGGCTGCGGCTCATGCTCACGCGCAGCGACGGTCTGCACTTGGGCCTCCTGCAGGGGCGGCAGATAACGCGTCTGCATCCAGGTGTAGCGGATGCGGTGGATTACCGTTAGCGTCGAGATCACGGCGAGCACCCACAGGACCGCTGCCATCACATGCCAGCGCTCGAACAGCGCGCCGAGAATGATGAGGACGACGCGCTCCGGCCGCTCCATGAAGCCTACCTTGCACGAACCGATCAGCGCTTCGGCGCGAGCGCGCGTGTAGCTGACCATCAGCGACGTGATCATCACAAAGGCCGCCAGAAAGACATAGAACAGCCGATTGCCGCGGGCATAGAACACCAGCAGCCCGAAGAACAGCACCACGTCGGAATAGCGGTCGATGACCGAGTCGAAGAAAGCGCCGAACACCGTCACCTGCTGCGTTTGGCGCGCGACACGCCCGTCGACCATGTCGAAGATGCCGGCCCCGATGATCACCAGACCCGCATACAGGAACATCCGCACGTAATTGTGCTGGTTGCCGAATCCGAACAGCACCGCGGCCGCGCTGTTGATGACCAGCCCGATGAAGGTGAGGACGTTGGGGGAGATGCGGGTGAGAGACAGCCCGTTCACGATCGCCTGAAGAAGGACGCCACAGGCGCGCCCGAAGGCGCTGGTCCAGGTCATGTGGGGCTTGGATTCGGCCATGCGGCCTCTCTACTTTCCTGCCTGTGCTGCGGCTTCGTCTTCAGCTTCGTGAATCGTCGACAGCTTCAGGACCTCAAGTTCGCGCTTGCCGCTCGGGGTTACGACGGTGGCCATATCGCCTACCTGCTTGCCAACCAGCGCTTTGCCGATGGGCGAAGTGGTCGAAATAAGCCCTTTGCTGACGTCGGATTCCTCGCTCGTGACGAGCTTGTACTCGATTTTCTCATCTTTCGACGTGTCATACACCAGCACCGTCGAGCCGAAGCCGGCGCGGTCGCGCGGAATGTTCGCCAGGTTCACCAGTGCCAGTTCGGCCATGCGCTTCTTCAGCTGGCCGAGGCGCGCGTTGACGAACTCCTGGCGCTGCTTGGCCATGTGGTACTCGGCATTCTCACTGAGGTCGCCCAGGGCAACGGCCTTCTTGATCTCGGCCGGAAGTTCATGCGCCAGCTCGTGCTCGAGCTGCCGAATCTCTTCCTGGAGTTTTTTCTTGATATGTTCGGGCATCAAAAACTTTCCTTCACCGGGTCCTGGGTCATTCCAAACAGCAAAAGCTGCCCGCTGAAGCGCAAGGCTTCACGACAGCATCGCTCATTGCTGTTTGAGGAGCAGAACCCCCGTGAAACGGGAAATCGGGTCCGGGAGGCTGGGGTCAAGCCACCTCACTCCCTCGATTATACGATGCCGTTTCCGCCCCTGTGCGCGTCAAGAAAGCTCTGAAGAATCAACACGGCAGCGACCTGATCCACGACCTCGCGATGGCCGGAAAGCGGCCGCCCGGCGGCATGGAGATGCCGGTGCGCCTCCGCGGAGGTGAGCCGCTCGTCCCATAGATGGACCGGGACAGAAAACGTCGTCCGCAGGGTCTCCGCAAAAGCCTGGGTCTTTGCGGCCTGAGGACTCACGTCCCCGGACATGTACAGGGGATTGCCCAGCACGATGGCCGTACATCCGTATTTGCGCACCAGCCGCCGGAGCGCCTTCAGGTCCTGCATCGAATTTTTGCGTACCAAAGTCAATACCGGCTGCGCGGTGAGGCCCAGTTCGTCCGACACCGCAACCCCGATGCGGCGGTCGCCAAAATCAAGGCCGAGCAGGCGCTGTTCCACCCCTGGAGGATATCGCGGAGTCGCCGATAAATGCCGCATCTTACAATCAGATAAGGAATCAAACCCTCAGGACTTTTTCCTTTGCTGCGACGCTTCTTTCTTGTGCTGGTGCTGCTGGTTCTCGCCGCCGTCGGAGTCGTGGCGTTCGCGCTCCTGGTCCCGGCCGGCCCCCGCAGCCCGCAGCTCGTGGATATCAATCCCGGCATGTCGACGACCCAGATCGCCGGAGCTCTGAAGCAGCAGGGAATTATCCGCAGCCGCGACGTCTTTCTCGGGTTGTACCTCGTGAAGGGACGCACGCTGAAGGCCGGCACCTACAAATTCGACCATCCCGCCCGCATGACCGAGGTCTGGAGCCGGCTGCGCCGCGGCGATGTCTACACCGTCGCCATCACCATCCCCGAAGGCGCAAACATCTTCGACATAGCCACGCGTCTGCAGGAGGCCGGCCTGGGCTCAAAGGACGCTTTCCTGAAGGCGGCCAAGCAGGATCGCACGCTGGTCCAGGACCTCGACTCAACCGCGCCGAGCGTCGAAGGCTACCTCTTCCCCGATACGTACCACTTCCAGCCGCACATGACCTCCGAGGAGATGATGCTGGCCATGGTGCGGCGCTTCCGCCAGGTGGCACAGCAGCTGGGAATGACCACCGATTTTCACCAGATCGTGACCCTGGCCTCGCTGGTCGAGAAAGAGACCCCGCTGGACAGGGAGCGGCCGCTGGTGGCGAGCGTCTTTGAAAATCGCCTCGACAAGAACATGCCGCTGATGACCGATCCCTCGGTGATTTATGCCGCTCTGCTCGACGGACGCTATCGGGGAACGATTTATCAGTCTGACCTTGAAGCGAACTCTACATACAATACGTACAAACATGCCGGGTTACCCCCCGGGCCGATCTGCAACCCCGGAACCAAGTCACTCATGGCGGCCATGCATCCGGCGCAGACGAATTACCTGTACTTTGTAGCGGCCAGCGCGGACCCATCCGGCCAGTCGCGTTTCTCCTCGAGTCTGCAGGAACATGCCAGGGATGTTGAAGCATATCGGCGTGCAGTGCGGCAGCAAAACGGTACGCGGTGAGCTGAACTTTGCATCCGCGGCATACGTCCATCGCGCTGATGCCAACCGATATACTCGCAGTTTGCTGAGCTGAAAGAATGCATCGATGGCGGAGCAAGGCACTCGTGGTCCTGACGCTGGTCCTGCCGGCGCTAAACGGGTGTCTCTGGCACACGCGCAAGGTCCCGAAAGCCATCATTCCCGCCGGGGTGCTGTCGGCGACGCCTGACCAACTGGTCGACATCGTCAATCAGCAGTACGACCGGATCAACGCTCTCAGCGCCAGCGTCACCTTCACGGCCACGCAGGGCGGACAGCTCAAAGGCAGCGAGAAGACCATCGCTCCATTCACCGGCTATATCCTGCTGCGCAAGCCGGAATCGCTGCGCGTTATCGGCTACCTGCCCGTAGTACACTCGCCCGCCTTCGATATGGTGAGCGACGGCAATACCTTCACCCTGGTTATCCCTCCCAAAAACAAGGCGATTCAAGGCACCAACACTGTGTCCCAGGTAAACGCGCAGTCCTTTGAGAACATGCGGCCCTGGATGTTCGTGGATTCCATGCTCATCCCAAAGATTGGGCCGGGCGATCTCGTCTCTGTCGTTGGAGACAGCAGCCTTGTGGTGGATCGCAAGATCCACAAGCTGGAGTTGCGCCCCGACTACCTGCTGGCGATTACCGACCGCCAGGGGACGAGCAACATCCTGCTGACGCGGCGCGAAATTCGCTTCAGCCGCCTCGATCTGCACCCGGTCGAGGAAGACATCTACGGCCCCGACGGGCAGATCCAGACGCAGGCGCTCTACGGCCCGATGCAGAAATTCGGTGACCAGGAGTTCCCCGGAACCATCACCCTGAAATGGCCTCTGCAGGAGCAGCAGATTCTGATCACCATCCAGAAGCTGCGCGTGAACCTGAACCTCGAGGACACTCAGTTTCAGTTGCAGGTGCCGAAGGGCATGCCGGTGCAGCAGCTGAAGTGACAAAGGCAGGCAACAGGCAATAGCCAACAGGGAATAGGAAATCGAAGTAATGCACGGTATAGGGGTAGGGCTAGGGTACAGGGACCCGGGGTGTATCTCGAGCGCACAAGTTGAGATTTCCGCAATTTGATCAGGTCGCGGCTGTAAAGAGCGCAGGTGATTGAGAGGCGATCACTTCGGTCGAGGTTGTGATCGACCCCGTCACGACCGTAAATGACCAGTTCAAGGTCGCGACAGCCGCAGATGACTGGAAAGGGATCACTTCGGTCACGACCCTGAATGATCAGTTCGCGGTCGGCAAGTCATCATCTGGCGGCCGGCGGTTGATCACCCCTGTCGTCTATGTGCCTTGGCACGGTGATGTCAAAGAGCAGCGTCGCGGCCTAAGCCCAGAAAAACCAAAGAGCCCTGTCCGCCGGACAGAGCTCTCATCTTTTTTAGAGTAAGGCGAGTCTCTGAAACGGAGCAACAGAGAATCGTCTGCCTGGCGTTACGGAAGTCAGCGGACTGCAATTAGTCGAGCGGCCGATCCGTATACAGCGTGTTCATCGAGAGCACCTGCACTTCGTAGAGGCGGCCGGCGAGCAGCTTCTCCACATGATCATGGAAGTCGCCTGGCACAAACATGAAATGCCGCGGGCCGGTGCCCCACAGGCGCAGCAGGTCCTGATCGCTGAGGAAGATGTGCGGCGCGTCAGGATAGTTTGAACCCCACACCATGGATGAGCCGAAAAGCTCATGCGGATCTTCGAAAGGATCAGGCTCGAAGTACCAGCGCTTGCCGTGCACCAGCAGAACCTGGCGATGCGTGTAGAAGGGCACCGAAGACCCTTCCGACTGATCCCCATAGAGCAGGATCTGCGCGTTGGCATTCTGCGGCTCTGACATGAGCCGGTTGATGTTCGCGGCGATGGGTTCCGACGAGAGCATGGGGGCGAAGCGCACCAGCGCGATATGCGCCGCGACCAGCACGATGGCCATGGTGAACGCCACGGTCACCGTCGATTCGAAAGAATGGCCGCGGCGGCGCAGGCGCCACGCTGCAATGGGTCCGGCAAGAAAGGCAAACGCAGCCAGGGCGGCGGGCAGCCGCAGGCCGGCGAAGGCCGGTCCGGTGAGATCGAAAAAGTGTGACGTGGCGAGCGCGTAATCGCCCACGCCGCGGTGCGCCATGACGGTACCCGGATCGAGGTACGGCAGGTGCCGCGACTGCCACAGACCCCAGCCGAGCACGGCGGCAATGGCCGATCCGGTAACGGCAAAGAAAGCGTGCGCGCCGGTCAGCCACTTGTGTGTGTCGGGTGCCTGCTCGATGGTCGCCAAGCCGCCGGCGATCAGCATCAGGACCGCCGGATAAATGGGCCAGGTGTAGTACTCCTGGTTCGTCGAGATCGCAAAGAAGATGAGGATGAAGCCGGCATAAAGCGCCAGCAGCAGGCCGGTCCGGGCGCGGAAGCGCAGCCGCGAGGCGATGGCCGAGGATTCCTGTGCGGTGAGCCGCGGGTCGAGGAACTGAATGGTATTCGTCGCGTCGTAACGCAGATCGGAGGCAAACAGATGGCGGTTGCGCCACGCGCGGCGGAGAGCGACCGGAACGAACAGGCTCCAGGGAAACAACCAGACGAGCTGCCCGAGCCAGAAGATGGCGAAGGGCTGGCGATTGTAATCGTCGGGATAACGCTTGCCGATGAAGCGCAGGAAGTGTTCGTTGACGAAATAGAACCAGAAGAATCCGTGCACGTGTCCCGGCGTGGGGATATTGCCGGTCGGATGTCCGTAGTCGGGATTTCGGAGGCCGTTGAGAATGTGCCACGGCGCGCCGATCGCCAGAAAAACGAGCAAGCCAGTGAAGAGACGAAGCTCGCGCCAGCGCCGCCATTCGCCCGTGATGGCCAGCCAGGGAATCACCGCGGCGACAAAGAACACGGGTGCGATGAGTCCCTTGGCCAGCAGCGCCAGGGCCAGCGATCCATAGGAGACGTAAAGACGCCAGGGCTTGCGATCTTCGACGCCGGTGATGAACGCGTAGAGCGAGAGCATCAGCAGGCAGGTCAGAATCGCCTCGGGAATCAGAAAGCGCGTGAAGAGGAAGGCGCCGACGCAGGTCAGCATGGCCAGCGCGGAGTAGAAGGCGGCGCGGTCGCCCCAGGCTCGGCGGCTCCAGAACCAGGCGATGATCGCGCACCCGAGCACGCCCAGCGCCATGGGCAGATGTGTCGCGAAGACGTTGTAGCCGAAGAGGGCGTAATCGACGGCAACCATCCAGTAGGGAAGCGGCGGCTTTTCGAGGTAGCGGATGCCGTTGACGTAGAGCGTTACCCAGTTCCCGCTCGTCAGGATGTGTGCCGCAGCCTCCGCGTGCGTTGCGTCGGCGTCGTCGAGAATGGAGGGAGTGAAGAGCGCCGCGCCAAAAACAGCAATGAAGACCAGCAGCAGGACGGTCCATGCTTTTCTGGCCGACTGGAAAATGGGTGACGATGCTGCCGGCTCTGTAGACTGGGCCGCGGAGGAGTTCGCACTCGTCATTTGTTTCGGACCAGGCACTGAGTTCAGAATATCAGTCATGGCGCACAGGGGACGCGCCACTAAGATGCGCGGAGAACTGCGGAAGATACATAAGTTAGCGGTGCCGCTGCGCGAGAACCTCTCCAAATGCGCCGATGATCCGGACGTGGATCCGGTGCACGATACGCGGACTGGCACGCGGCGTTTGCAGGCCACCCTCGAAGAGCTGTTGCGCGAGACGCCCGAGGGCGATTCCGGGCAGAAGGTGCGCGCGGCAACGGCGGCGCTGATGCGGCAGCTGAAGAAGATTCGCCGCGCCGCGGCTCCGGTGCGCGATCTGGACGTGCATCGCAAGCTGCTGGATAAGCTGGTGAAGCATGCGCTCGGCGAGAAGACGAAAAAAGAGCAGCGCGAAGGCATTCCTGGACGGTTGCCGCCCCTCATTCCCGACGCGCCGGATTTGCTGGAGCGGCCGGAAGCTGGTCTGCGGACCAGCGGCCTGGAGCAGCAGGCCGACGACCTTGACGCGTGGCTGAAGCACCGTCGCAGTCAGAATGCCCACCAGCTGCAGGCACAAGCGAATACTCTGCTCACCCGGTTCGACAAGCGGCTCGACGACCTCGCCGCCGCCCTGGGCGCTGCAACCGGCAGACGCGCGGCGAAACCCGCCGGAGTGGTCGCGCTAGACAGCTTTGCGCGCCTCGCCTCGGAGATGCAGTTGCTGGACGCGACCAATCTGCATGACTTCCGCAAAGGCGCGAAGAAGGCACGCTATGTGGCGGAGTTGGCTGCTCAGGGAGACAAGCACGCCGACGCCGTCGCGAAAACGCTGAAGAAGCTGCAGGATGAGATCGGCGACTGGCACGACTGGCTGGTGCTTGTGGATGAGGCGCACGCCGCGCTCGGCGATGAAGGAGGGGAACTGGTCGGGTTAATCGAGAGCGAGCGCGAAAAGCACTTTGTGGCGGCGATGAAGACGGCTGCCAAATTGCGTGGCCGGCTGATGGGCGAGTGGCTGGCGACCTCGCGCAGGCCGGTCGGCTCAGCGCGTGCGCGGGCCGCAGCGGCGAAAAGAATAACGGCGAGATAGCGCCCCCCATCTGCACACGCTGCTCATGTATCGTGCTGACGTAGTGGGTTCCGGGGATTCATGCAGACCTTTGCAGCCATCGATATCGGATCGAATTCCTGCCGGCTGAAGATCGGCCGTGTGGTGCGGCACGAGCTGCACATCGTGCACGAAGATCGCGAAGTGACGCGCCTCGGCGGCAGCGTATTCGAGTCGGGCATTGTGTCGCCGGAAGCGATGGCCGCGACGCTGCGGACGCTGAAGCGTTTTTACAAAGCCGTGCAAACGCATGGAGCCGACCGCGTGCGCGCCGTCGCCACGTCGGCGATGCGCGACGCGCGCAACTCCCGCGCCTTTCTGGCGTGGGTGCGCGACGAGACCGGCTGGGATGTCGAGATCATCTCCGGACTTGAAGAGGCGCGCCTGATCCATCGCGGCGTGGTGGAGAACGAGCATGGCGCGGGCGGCCGCTGTCTGCTGCTCGACCTCGGCGGCGGCAGCTGCGAGATCACGCTCTCGGAGCACCGCCGAATTCGTGACACCATCAGCTTGCCGCTGGGGGCCGTCCGGCTCACACAGGAGTTCCTGCGCAGCGACGTGCCGGAGAAGGATGAGATCCGGCGCATGAAGCAGTTCATTGACCGCGAAATGCGGCGGGCGAAGCGGCGCATCTCCGCCGAGGGTGTGCAACTGGTTTTTGGGACGTCAGGGACGGCGGCTGCCCTGTCCGACGCGGCGGCTGCAATGGCGAAGAAGCGCGCGAAACGTGGCTCGCAGGACCCGACGCCAACCGATATGGTGTGCCGGCTCACGTCTCGGCTGACGAAGATGAACGCCGGCGAGCGGGCGTCCGTGCCCGGTATCGGTCCGCGGCGGGCGGAGATCATCGTCGCCGGATCGCATGTCTTCGCGGAAATCCTCGAGCAGTTTCAGCTTTCGGGATTTCGCTACTCGCCGATGGGGCTCCGGGATGGCATCCTCGCGCAGATGCTGGCAGAGCAGGATCCCAGGGCTTCGGTCCATCAGCTGTTCGAGCAGGAGCGGTGGCAGGGAGTGCTGGAGACCTGCAGGCGGTATGGCATCGATCCGCGGCAGGCGGAGCCGGTTCGCCAGCACGCCACGCAGCTCTTTCACGATCTGCATGCAGTCCACGACCTTCCACCGGAGTACCGCACCTGGCTCGAAGCGGCCGCGATGCTGCGCGACATCGGCAAATTCCTGAATCACCAGGGCTATCACCGTCACGCGCAGTACATCGTCGCCAATTCGGAGTTGTACGGGTTCACACCGCAGCAGCGGGTGGTCACATCCGCGATTGCGCGCTATCTCGGCAAGAGCCGTCCGGAGCGCGAAGGCCGCACGATGCGTCAGGTCCCGCCGGAGGAATTTGAGCATGTGCGCAAGGCGGTCGTGCTGCTGCGCCTCGCCGTCGCTCTCAATCAGGATCGCGCCAGCGATGTGGTGAAAGTGCGGGTGCGTGTCTACCCGAAACGCGTGCTGCTGGAAGTCTTTCCGGGACGCACGGGGGCAGAACTGGAGTTGTGGTCGCTGCGCAAGGAAGCGGCTTACTTCCGCGAAGTCTTCGGCCGCGACCTCTTCGTCGCCTTGGAGTAGCCGCGCAGAATGCGTGGGTCGACCAGCCAGTGCAGGATTCCGGGCAGGCGCGTGCAGTCCACGCGGGCGATCGCCCCTTTGCGCAGCCGGATACTGATGCGTCCCGTGGGCGTTATGAGCGAGCTGAGGAAGATCGGCAGGTTCGGATTATGTCCGACCACCAGCACGTTCTCATACTTCGCCAGGCTGCGGACGAGGTCCTGAAATTTCTGGACACCGGCCTCGGGAGTGAGCGCGTCGGAGATTTCGATCTTTGAGTCGTAGCCGGTCTCGTTGGCCACCAGCGCCGCGGTTTGCAGGGCGCGTTTCAGCGGGCTCGAGACAACGCGGTCGAACTGCACGTTCAGAGTGGTCAAATACCGCCCGACGAGCAGGCTCTGCTGCTTGCCGTCTTTGTCGAGGGGCCGCTTCAGGTCTACAACGGGATTCTTGCGGCGGGTACCCGCGCTGGCGTGGCGAAGAATGTAAAGGTTCATGCGTGAGTGGCTGCCGCCCTCTGCGGAGGGGCTTTTAACGTGATTGTAACAATGGAGAGCGCGGCGAATTGTTAATTTTGCGGGGTTTGCAGCCTGGTCGGGGCCGGACTATGCGCTCCAGCCCGCGGTGTACTCGTCCAGCGTGGGATGGCCTTTGCGCGTTACCGGCTGGGGTGCGGGAATCGGCCCCGGATAGGGCTGCGGATCAGGTTCCGGCGCCGGACCAGGCGCAGGGATCGGCTCCGGCTCCGGCGGCTCGGGGCTCGGAACCGGGCCGGGATCGATTCCCGGAATGCGCTGAGCGTTCATCTCGTCTTTGTGGCCCATTTCTTCTCGTTCGTGGGACGGGATAGATTCCCGCACGGTTGCACTGTGCAATTCCCAGAGTTCCGAAATAAGAACCCCTGCCAGGAATTGCGTCCCGCGTGCCGGAACGAAGCCATTCTCTTCGAGCAGATCGCGCCAGGGAGGAATTTCGCGAACCCGGAGACCCGTGAGCAGGCCAAACGCCTTGTACAGCGCTGCAATGAGCAGGCGTGCAAGTGCCGCGCGGAACCGGCTTTCCTCCGGCGCCTGAAATTCCGAAACCAGCCATGTGGCGTTCGGCGCGAGATGGGAGCGAACCCGGAGTATCAAGTCCGCGGTTTCCGCCGCGCTGAGGCAATCAAGAAAGAAGTGCGTCACGACCAGGTCGTAGTCGCGAAAACGAGGCGTGAAGATGCGGGCATCCGCGCAGAACGTTCGCACGCGCGATTGCGCTCCCCGCCGCGCTGCTCGCCCTTTAAGCAAGCGCAGCATGGCCGGGCTGGCATCGACGGCGTCGATTTGCACGGACTGATTGCTGTGGAGCAGGCGCGCTGTGAAACGGCCGTCGCCGTCGCCGATGACCAGCGCCTTCCGCGCAAATGCCAGCGCCGGCAAATGGACGAAGCGGCATCGCTCGAGCATCGGGCCGAAGGAGAGATACTCCATTGGCCGATATATGCGCGCGACACGATCGAAGCGTGCCGGGCTTACAGCTTCCATGGAACCAGCAGGAGCAGCGGCGTCAGCAGCGACGCGTCGGCAAGGATGCGAAGCGCCAGCGGAGAGAGTCCCGCATCGGCCTTCCTCGACGCGCGCCTCTGATCGCGATCCAAAGCAAGAAGCAGCAAAGCGGACGCAAGCAGCGCAAACGCGAGGCGGACGCCCTCCATGGTTCGCATGGCAAACGAGACGCCAATCGCCGCACCCGCAACGCAGAGCGCGAGCAGAGTCACCCTGGACCAGCGCTGCTGCCGTGGGTGCTCCCAGGCATGAATCGCAGTGCAGTTCAGGAAACAGAGCGCGGCGAAAACCGCAGCCAACGCAACAAGCTCGGTGCGCAGATCGCCGCAACCAGACCACGCCGGAACCGCGCACGCGCATGCGAAGACGACGCCGACGACCAGTTCACGGGGAAAGCGAATCCGGACCAGCGGCTGATGCACGATGGCGGCGTAGATAACCACTCCGGCAAAAATCCACCCGTCCGCGCGGCGGTCCGCCGCCGGCATGCGCGTGATGAGAAAGAGCAGCACTGTGCACGCTGCAACTGCAGCGATCAGCAGTGCCCGCGCATGTCGCGCATGAAAGAAATGCCGTTCGCGCAGTTCGCCTAATCGCGCAGTACCGCGCCAGTCCAGCAGCCGGTCGGCCACATAGATGAGCCATGTGCCAATGCCCAGGATCGCCAAGCTGCTCGCGGAGGGCTCCACCCTAACCGCATGCGCCAGGCTCCACGCCCACAGCACAGCAACCGTCGGCGCATCAAAGCTGAGCAGATGCCAGTAGACAGGAACAACAGCGAAACGGGCGCGGCGGAGAGCACTCGTACCGGCGCTCGCGCGGGGGACCGACGCAGCAACATCCACACTTCTATTTTAGAAGTGAAAGCGGTAGCGAACCTCTCCGTAGACCTGGCGCGGATCATTTTCATGGAATCCGCCGAAGGTGAGGCTGTTGTCGAGCAGCAAGCGCGTGTTGGCGAGGTTGGTCGCGTTCACGTCCGCCGACCATTTCTCGCCGAAATCCTTGCCCAGGGCAACGGATGCTGTGGTGTGCCCCGGGAGATAATCGCCGAGATACGGTGAAGGCGGCGCTGCATAGCCGTTGCTGAATCCCGAACCGTAATAGATGTTCGTCGCGAACCAGAACTGCTGCGGGAGCCGGCTGTCAAATCCGACGTTCAGTGTGTTCCGCTGATCATGATCAAGCGGCGTGTAGCCCAGCGGCGCTGCGCAGGCTGGCGATCCCGGTGGAGAGCAGATGAGTCCTCCGGTTGCGGCGCCCCGCTGCTGCGCCAGTTGATTCGAATAGGCAAGATGCGCCTGGCCGAAATGAGCGAGATGCGGCGAGCGCAGCGTCAGCTCCCATCCCTGAATGCGGGCGCCCTCGATCGTGACCGGAATGAAGATGCTGGATTCGCCGATGTTGCTGTGGTCGAGAAAATTTCCCGCGCGGGTCTCGAAAGTGTCGGCATCGACCAGCCATCCGCGCCAAGGAATCTGCAGCCCCAACTGGTGTTCCTCATCCCGCTCGCCGTGCAGCGGAACGAAACTCGTGTCATTGCCCTGCGCAAACGCCAGCGTCGGGCCCGAGATGCTGGTGAGCGGCGGCGGCTGATAGAAGCGTCCGTAAAATCCGCGCAGCACCCACCCCAGCTTTGGGATCTGCACGGCGAGGCCGACGCGCGGGTCGACCATATTCTCCGTGATCGTGCTCTGAAAGCGCATTTGCCGCATTCCACCGATCAGCGTCAGCCATGAAGCCGGCCGGAAGTTGTCCTCAAGGAATGCCTCTTCCACGCCGCCGGCAACGCGGGAAGTCTCGGAGAAATTCGGCGCGCTGCGATCGTTAAAGATCGCGGAGAACAGGTCGTTTTCATGCTGGCCATATCCATACAATCCAGCCTTGAACGTGTTGCGGCGAATACTCGAAGAGAAGTACGCCTGCGCGCCCAGATATTGCCCCGTCTGCCGGGCGCGCGTAGCAGCAGGGAAGTCCTGCGCATTGGGCTGGTAGTCCGCGTTGTTATAGTGGTAGAAGGGCGAAACTTCAAAGAGGGATGCCGCGCTGAGCGTGTGTACCCACGAGAACGTCGTCAGCCCGTCGGTCTCGTGCTGGCCGTCGCGCAGACCCGACGAATCGTAAAGTTGATTCTCCCAGTCCGCGGGATCGGGATCGTACGGAATCTGGTAATAGTCGGTGCGCAGTTGCGTGACAAGCCGAAACTGGTCGCGCGGATCGCGGTTCAGGATGAAGGAGGCGAATCCGCCGTACCCGTTCTCAGCGTCATGCACCGGCTTTTCGATCGGCGCCATCAATCCGTAGTTGCTGCGGTTACCGTTCATGGCCGTGAACCAGGCAAAGCGCTCGCTGTGATTGCCGAGGCTGAGCTGACTGTCGGTCTGGTCGAAGCTGCCGAAGGTGGTAACGAACTCTCCGCTGCGGTCGGCTTCGAATCCGGTGCGCGGCACCACGTTGAACATTCCATAGGTGCGGTCGCCGAGGTCGGCTCCATAGCTGCCGCGGTCTATCTCGATGGTGTCGATGTCGCGCGGATCGATCTGCGGCCCGACATTGCTGCCGATATTCGTGTTCGGAATCGGCACGCCATCGATCATCCAGTTCACCTGGTGGCCGCCGCGCATGTGCAGCATGTCATGCGTCATGTAGGCCCCTGGCGTGTAATCGGTGATCATGGCCAGCGAATTGGTACGGTCAGCGCCCGGTGTCGTTGCGATGTCAGCCCGGCTGAGTATCGTCGTCGGCGTGACCGAGTCCACATTCGCCGTTTGGGCTTCGGCGTGAACCACCGCCGTCTGGTGGACCGCCGCGATCGAAAGCTGCAGATGCAGCACGTCAGTTCCGGCGGAAGTCACCGTGAGGGACTGCTGCAGGCTATCGAAGCCGGAGCTCGAAACGGTGATGACGTACGGCCCCGGCGTGACCCCCGGAATCGAGAAGTACCCATCCGCATTGGTGATGGCAGTGAACGAAAGGTCCTCGTGCGCTGCGCGCAGCATCACCCGCGCTCCGGCAATGGGCCGATGCTCCGGGTCGTGCACAATCCCCTGAACGTGGCCGAGGACAGCGGCGCTGGCGGCGCGGCCTCCGGCCATGCAGGCAAGAATCCACAGGGCTACAAGGAGCCTGTGCGACATGCGGAAACACTCCTCAAATGTGCAGAAAACTGGGGACAGCTTTCAGGCAGGCGAATATCGCGCATCATCGCGCGCGAAGATCCAGCTGCGGTGTGCTTAGAGGAGGGAGACCGCCGGAGGTCCGCGCTTCTGGCGCGCGCGGATCGACGAGATGCGGTAGCCAGCTTCAGCTTCGGCAATCGCTGTGCCGGGAACCGCCGCCGCCGCGATGTGCGCCGCCGTACATGGTGCGAAGGCGTGCGGCAGCATCAGCGGTCCATGCCCGACGCTCGAATAGGGGCAGATCGGCGCAATCGCTCGGAAATGCGATGAGACCGCGACGGAAACCCCGCCCATCGCGCAGTGGTGTGCGCCATGGCGCCGGCAACACGCGGGCAGCGCGCTCTCAATGTCAGCCGAGATGAATGGAGGCGCAACGACGGGCAGGCTCAGAGCCAGCAGCAACAGCGTCGATAGCGCTCTTCTCATCGCTCGAAAATCCTAACAGCAGAGATGCGCAACGGACCACCGCACGCGCCAGCGGCGTTGGTTGGCGGCTCTACTGCTGCTGCTCGGTGTAGCCCTGCTGCACCAGCGGCCAGACGTTCTTCTTCTCCGTCGTAAGGCTGATCCGCTGGAAGGCTGAGGCTGCGGCCTCCTGCGTCGGGACAAAGGTCAGCGTGTACTGGTTCTTCAGCAGATTGGCAATTTTGTTGAACGCGTCGTCGGCCTTGTCGTGCTTGCCCTCGACCATGTAGCCGCCGGTCGCCCCGCATAGGTGTTCCAGATTCGCCTTGCCGTCCGGATGCGGTGCTTCGCGTGGCTGCTCGCCGCCGCGCCGGCCCTGGCCTCCGCCGCCTCCCCCAGTTGTACCGGGATATTCGCTGCCTCCGCCCGGGAAGCCAGGGCCGCGCCGTCCTCCGCGGTCGTCGCGCTGCGGCGCTTGCCGGGGCGTCTCCGACGGATAATAAATCGCGAAAATCGCTGTGTGCGCAGCCTGCGCCGCCTGCACGGCGTCGCTCATGCTCTCTTTGCTGTCGCGATCGACTCCATCGCTGATCAGGATGATCACGTGCTGTCCCGGCTGCTTCTTCAGCTCCTCGGTCGCGGCGAGATAGATCGCGTCGTACAGCGTACCGCCCCAGTGAGTGGCGTCCGTGTCATCGTTGCCGCCGAACTGCGGTCCTCCCAGGTGGTCCGTCGCATCGTGGAGCTTATCCTGCGCTCGCGTCGGGTCAACGAGCAGATCGACTTCGGTCCCGTACTGGATCAGCAGGAAGTTGTCCTGCCCCGCCGGCAGAGTGTGATCGATAAAGTGCTCGCTGGCGAGGCGCATGTCGCCGAGCTCCGTCTTCAGCCCCGGCGTGGTCTGGGCCACAATGGCGAAATTCATCGGAGTGGGCGCGGCGGGCGCGAAGGACTGAATCTTCTGTTCCGAGCCGTTGTCGGTGAGCTTCAGTTCCGCGGCCGTCAGGTTCTTAACGGGATTGCCTTTTTCATCGACCGCCGTGACCGGGAGCGTGACGGCTCCAACGGCCGAGGCAACGCCGGGCGCCACCTTCTCGGCAGTCGGCGGATTGGTTTTTTCAGTCGCTGGCGGATTATTCGTCTGCTGGGAAAGAGCCGGGCCGGAGAGAAGAAGGCACGCGACGAGGGCGGCCGGCGAAACCGAGAAGCGGAGGAAGCTCAGAGTTCTCATAGGGTTTGGTGCTGCTGAACGAGGTTTAGACGGCGCAAACCCCAAAGGGGTTTGGCTGCGGCGATTTTAGGCCTGGCGCCGCTTCCACAACCAGTAGTCGAGTGAAAACTTGCCAGGACCGAAGATGAGGATTAGCAGCGAGGCGAACAGGAACGTGTACGGGTCTGCCCCGTAGAACTTGCCGGGATCGGTCAGGATCGACGCCAGCGCCTCGCGATCCGCCGTTGCATACGCCCCAATCATGTCCCCGGCCAGCAGCAGTGAGATCACTCGGGAGCCCAGCCCCAGAATCAGCAGGATTCCTCCGACAAACTCCAGCAGCGAGATGGCGATTACGGTGGCGTGCGGCGCAGGCAGTCCGAG
Organism: Acidobacteriaceae bacterium; assembly: GCA_035933815.1. Taxonomy (GTDB): domain Bacteria; phylum Acidobacteriota; class Terriglobia; order Terriglobales; family Acidobacteriaceae; genus Palsa-343. The sequence continues at coordinate 1,948 of DASYYN010000003.1, read as the reverse complement.
ACTGGCGAAGAACGAGGTGGCGTTGTCCAGATGATGCAGGCGGCCCCAGCCGGATTGCGCGAACTGCCATCCCCAGTACAGCCGGACCAGGAGCAGAAACGGCGACTGCAACGAAGCCGCCCCGCGCTGAAATCGGTGGTAAAGCGAACGAGGGACGCTCACCTTTTCGTCACACGGACTTTTCGCGGCGGGTGTGCTCATGGTTCCCCTCGGCTTTCAGGGCCTCAATGCGTGAACCACCCCAGCATAGCCCATGCCGCAAACGATTCCTGCAGAAATGCAGGCCGCTGGTCCTCAGGAATGCCACTGGACTGGAAAGCCTCGTCGATCGCCGCGCCGAGTGGTTTGCCGGCCTGAATCGCTTCCAGCAGCCGGAATTCCTCGAGTGAAAGGGGCTTGTACCAGACGGAATTCTGGAGGCGATGCACTGCAAGATGCACCGGTTTCGGCGCCAGAGCAGCCACCTGGCGGACGTGACGCCGCTTGCGCGCGGAGCTCGCATTGTTCGAAGAGGATGCGGTGCTCCCGTTCTCGCTGCGCACCTGCAGCAGCAGATCGTCGACGGGATAGCTGAGCGCCAGCAGCCGAAGATGCGGCTGCAGATGCAGTTCCGTCTGCTCGCCGACGTTGGCAAAAGCATCGGCGCTCAGCGGCGGCCGCTCCTCCGAGTCGAATGCCTCGATGTGCGCCCATTCCAGGCGCACCATATCCAGCGCGAGCGTCGTGTGGGGCGCAACGAATTCCGGATGCGCCGTGAGCCAGCCCTCGAGCCGCGAGCCGAGGTTGCGCAGCGTGAACGACTCCGACGGGCACTCGGTCAGATACTCGCGCATCAGCCGGTCAAACTTCGCGCGGCCCACGATGGCCTCAAGCCCGGGAAAATCCTCCTCGAAACTGGTGTACAGCCGGAACCAGTACTGCCGGTTATAGATTTCCAGCCGCTCAAACGACGTGAGCCGGTCATTGGGCCGGATGATCGCCTCGGCCTCCGCATGGTTCAGCGCGCCGTCGCGTCGGCGCCGCGGCATTGTTTCGGCTCGCGTGAGCGGATGCATCACCGCAGCGGCCATGCGCCGCTGAATTTCCTTCAGGGTGGTGGGCTGTGCGGCGCTCATGGTTGTGCTCCTGCGTGTTCCACATCCTTCACGGCTACTGCCTGCATGGCGGCGAGGCTCGCGTTTTGCGGGGCAGCCTCAGCAGCAGCCTTCAGGAACTTCCTCGCCTTGAGCGCTTCGCCATGCACTTCCTCGAAGCTGGGAATGTTGTCGTCCCACTCGAGCAGCGTGGCCGTCGGGCCGCACCGCTCGATCGCGCGTCCATAGAGCCGCCAGACCGCCGGCAGCACCGGGTGATCGTGCGTGTCGAGGATGTACTTCTCAAACTTGCTGTGTCCGGCGATGTGGATCTGTGCCACGCGGTGGGCGGGCACGAAGTTCACATACGTGAACGGATCGAAATTGTGGTTCTTCGAGCTGACGTAGATGTTGTTCACGTCCAGCAGAATGCCGCAATCGGCCCGCTCCACCACTTCGGTGAGGAACTCCCATTCGGTCATCTCTGAGACGTGGAACTCCGCGTAGCTGGAGACGTTTTCGACAACCACCGGCACCTCGACGAAGTCCTGCACCTGGCGGATCTTCTGCGCCGTCACCTCGACGGCTTCCCAGGTGTAGGGCATCGGCAGCAAATCGTGCGTGTAGCGCCCATCGACGGATCCCCAGCACAGATGATCGCTGAGCCACGGGGTCTTTGTGCGGCGAACCAGCGCCTTCAGCCGCTTCAGGTGTTCGCGGCTTAACGGATCGGTCGATCCGAAATACATCGAAACGCCGTGCTGCACGACTCGGTACTGCTCGAGAATTTGATCGAGGATTTCCATCGGGCGTCCGCCGTCGATCATGTAGTTCTCAGAGATGATCTCGAACCAATCCACCACCGGCCGGCGCGA
>DASYYN010000253.1:0-3469 GCA_035933815.1 Acidobacteriaceae bacterium | reverse complement strand
GCGCACCATCCACGACGTGCGCCAGGCATGGCGCTGATCCAGGAGGTGAAAGTCCTCTACGGGCCGGAAGGCCGGAACCGTTAGCTGATGGCAACTGCGTCACCGTGAGGTGGGGTGGGGAGGAAGCCCTGAGGCAAACCTCGGTACTGACGAACAGGAACCGGATACCAGGCCGGTGCGGTGGGGTGACGCGGCGTCTGACGGGAAAGCCCAAAAGCTTTACGGACACCGCAAAGGTAAATCCGGCAGCGATCGAGGGAAGGAGCAGCGTCTTACCCTGGGAGATCTCTCGTCCTCTCCAGACGATCGGAGCAGGGAACCGGCGACGGGGACCGCTGGGACGGGAGAAGTCAGCAGAGGCCATAGTAGCCCGCGCACCGGGCGAAGGGCCGAATTCGACAGAGAAGGAGGCAGCCTGGACCGATCGATGCGTGTGACGCGGCAGCAAGGCAGTGTGGTGCAACGGGACCTTCTCGACGAAGCCCTGCGCGACGCATTGCGCCCCGATGGATGCGGTGAAGGCGGAGCCGGACCTGCGCCAGCCGAGGAGTCACAAGCACGTACGGCTTGGGACCAAGAACGCTCCTTGACGCAAGAGCTGACGGAGGCGGTGAGCGGCTCCGTGAACCTGAACCTGGCCTACAAACGGGTGAAGGCGAACGGCGGCTCGGCGGGGGTCGACGGGATGACCGTGGACGACCTGCCTGGCTGGATCGCAGCGAACCGCGAGGCGTTGATCGCCAGCTTGCTGGACGGCAGCTACAGGCCGCAACCTGTTCGGGGGGTGCGCATCCCCAAACCGGGCGGCGGGGAGCGCCAGCTCGGCATCCCGACTGTGGTGGACCGCCTGGTGCAGCAGGCGATCGCACAAGTCCTGGAACCGATCCTCGATCCGAGCTTCTCGGCGTCGAGTTTCGGCTTCCGCCCGGGCCGCAGCGCACACGATGCGCTGCGCCAGGCACGGGGATACGTGGCGGATGGGTATGAGATCGTGGTCGATCTGGATTTGGAGAAGTTCTTCGACCGGGTGAACCACGACATTCTCATGGCCCGTCTGGCCCGGCGCATTGGCGACAAACGCCTGTTGCGCATCGTCCGCCGCTTTCTACAGGCGGGGATGATGCAGGACGGGGTGTGCACGGAGCGGCAGGAGGGAACCCCGCAAGGGGGACCGCTGTCGCCGATGCTGGCCAATCTGCTGCTGGATGATCTGGACAAGGAGCTGGAACGAAGGGGGCACCGGTTCTGCCGCTATGCCGACGACTGCAACATCTACGTGCGGTCGCAGGCGGCGGGAGAACGGGTGATGGCGTCGGTGACGGCGTTCCTGGAAGACCGGCTGAAGCTCCGGGTGAACCGGCAGAAGAGCGCGGTTGCCTGGGTCGGGGAGCGGCAGTTCCTCGGCCACCGGCTGGGGAAAGGGGGAAGCCTTGGCATCGGGCGCAAGAGCCTGGCCCGTGCCAAGGACAAGCTGCGCGAGATCACACGGCGAAACCGGGCTGCCCCGGTGGAGCGGATGGTGGAGGCGGCGAACCGGTTCCTGGGTGGATGGGTGACGTATTTCCGCAACACCCGAGGGCAGAGCATGCTGCGCGACATGGACGGCTGGCTACGCCGCAAGGTGCGTTGCGTGCGGCTGAAGCAGTGCAAGCGTCCGTCCAGCGTCGTGGCGTTCCTGGAACGCGGCGGGGTGGAGGAGGGGGCGGCACGGCGGGTGGCCTCGTCGGGGAAGGGCTGGTGGCGCTTATCGTCCACCGAGCAGGCCCAGCGGGCCATGTCGAACGACTGGTTCGACAGGATCGGGCTGGCCTCGGCGGCGAAACATCATGCTGCGTTGAATGCTGTTGGAAACCGCCGTGGTACGGGGCCCGTACGCCCGGTGGTGTGAGAGGGGGACGCCGCGAGGCGCGCCCCCTACTCGATTTTCCTTACTGCACATGCGAAGTCGTGGATGGTGCGCCTGCGCGCACCATGACGCGGGAAGGCCGGCGCGCCACTCAAGCGATTCGTTTATTCCCCCACAAGCCCTTAGATCGGATTCATCGTGGTGGTGCAATATTACCCATGTGCGCCATGGTGCACCACGGTGGCCGCGTCATCTGGATGGTTCAGGGCGGGTGTTCAAGCCGGCAGCAATGAGTGCTTGTACGCGGTTCGAACTATGAGGTTTTATGCGCGGAACCGTTGGAGGCCAGACGGCGGCTCGATCGGCAGGGAGAGGCTGTGGACAGGGATGCTCGAAAGAACGAACGGCCGTATGGTTCTCGGTCGTCGGTCAGCTTTGGTCTCGCCATGGCGGCGCTGCCGAGCTTCCCTGGCGGAGTGGCGCTTGGCCGCGGCTAGCGCTCTGCGCAACCGTCGGAGCGAGCAGCAAGTGTCCCCGTATTGTGAGCAATGCTCGCCGTCTGGCGCGGGCCGTTTGCGAGGGAGTCGGCAACCTTCAATTCGGCGACGGCGTAAAACCCACCTGTGATCATGTATTTTATCATCGGCGGAGTGGTATCTATCTGATGGTGACCATTTCGCGCAGCTCAGAGTCGAAAAATTTTCCTGATTGAAACTTCAGGACCATTGGACCCCATCCTCATCGGAATGCCCAGCGCTGGCTCCTGGACAACCTGCAGCAGCCAAGTCCGCAATGGGTCGGCTACGGTTCCACAAACCTCGCCGCTCTGCCTGGTCTCCCGTCCGACGGCTGCGAGCGCTGCAAGAGTCGGCAATGGGCCGGAAGCAGTTCCTGGCTCGCGGTCTGCGACAATGCACCGCCTATGAAGGTCTGTTCTGAACGCCCTCAGAGCCGCTGCGCAAGGAAGTCGCGGACCAGGGTGATCGTCGCCCGCGGATTCTCCTCCATGATCCAATGCCCGGACCCGGGGATGATAGCTTCCCGCACGTCGCTGGCAGCAGCCCGCATCACCGCCGCCATTGTAGGACCGAACGATTTCTCACCCCCGACCGCCAGCACCGGCATCCGCAGACGGGCACCTGTGGCAAGCCACGCGCGGTTGTCCGCCGCGTCCTGATCGAAGGCGGCGAACTGCGCGAAGCCGGAATGCATGGCACCGGGCAGCGCGTAGAGCTCAGCATAATGAACCCGTGCTGCCTCACTGAAGCTGGCGGGATCGGACGAAAACTCGTTCCAGAATCGATCGAGATATATGCGCTCGCGCCCGGCGACCAGTCGCTCCATATCGGGTCCGCCGAAGCGGAAGTGCCATAGCAGCGGGTTCTTCAGAATCTCCTCCCAAGGGCCGACTCCCGGAACCGGCGCGTCGATCATCACCAGGCGCCTGACCCGCTCAGGCTGTTGCGCAGCGAACTGGAAAGCGACCATGTTGCCGATATCGTGAGCGACGAGGCCGATCTGCTCGACCCCAAGGGCCGCGAGCACACCCGCGACATCACCAGCCTGCGTTTTCTTGTCGAAGCCATCGGCAGGCTTGGCGGACATGCCCAGACCGCGCAGATC
>DASYYN010000300.1:0-8003 GCA_035933815.1 Acidobacteriaceae bacterium | reverse complement strand
ACCCAGAGCGAAGCCGCTCCGGCGATGCTCGCCGCGATAATCGACGCTAGACCATCCGCCCCGATGCTCAGGAGCACTTTGCCGCCGAGCAAGCCGGAGAACCGCTCGCGAGCGACTCGGCTCAGCGCCAGATACTGATTGTGGATCGCAGAAATGTCGGGCAGAGGCATGGCCAGAGACATTCTGTGATGCCGCACCGCACTACCAGCTCGAATACGGCTGCCCGTTCGAGCCCACCCCATCCGACCCGCTGTGCACGTCCGTCACGCCGGGCTCCGACTGATCGACATCCTGGTAAGTGTCATCAGTTGCGGTCTGCCACGTATCGCGGCTGTGGGTCATCGGATCGACGGGGATGGTCTTCAAATATCCCGACTGCACCAGGTCATCCAGCGACTGGGGCGCCTTGTTCTTGTCCATCGTGTACGAGTCGATAGCGTCCCGCATCACGTGCAAGTCTTCCTTCAGCGCCGCTTCTTTCGCGTTCTGGATCGCCGCCGTAAACCGTGGGATCGCCACCATGGCGAGCACCGCGATGATGGCCATCACGATCATCAGCTCCACCAGAGTGAAGCCGCTCTCGCCATTGCGAATTTTTCTCATCTGCTGCTGCAATCTTCTACCAATCCGAATACTTTGTCCCGTCCAGCGCCGTTCCGTCCGACTTCGAGAACACATCGAAGACGTTTTGTCCGCCCCACGAATCGGCGGTTGGATCGTCCTGCATCGACCGCTCTCCCCACTCGTCCTTACCGGTCATGGGATCGACCGGGATCCGCCGCAGGAACTTCACCTTCTTGCCCTGAACATCTACGCCATCCACCAGCGTCTGCAAATCCGGCGGGTAGTTGTAGCTGTCGATCTTGGTCATGAAGGCGTGCCGGTCCGCGGCATCCTTGTACGCGTCGATGGCCGCCCGCATCTCCCACAGGTCATACCGCAGCTCGCGCTCCTTTTGCCGCTTCACCTGAAAGCGGGCAATCGGCACCGCCGCAGACGCCAGAATCGCCAAAATGGCGCACGTAACGATCAGCTCAACGAGCGTGAGGCCGCGTTCGTCGGGCCTGTCGGTATCGGCGAACATGAGGCCTCGAGTTTTCTGCAATTTGAACATCCACAATTCTGCCGGATTCCGGTACTCGCCACCCGTTACAGGCTACCGGCTACAGGCTCACCGGGCTTATTGAATATGCACGACGGCCTGCGAGCCGGTCCCCGGCAGCACCTGCTGCTGGCTATTCCGTATGACCGGCCGGGTAACCGCAACGGTAGCATCTCCGGGCGCTTTGGCCTTGAAAGTAAGGACGCAGAGCATGCCCGATCCGCTCACGCCCTTGCTTCCCGGAGGCCGCGAAACGGCAATCGCAGCACTGCCGTTGCCGTCGTCCCGGTGCGCCAGAGCCACCGTTTGACCATCCTTCCCCAGCAGGTTGGTATCGGTCCTGGTGTCGCTCTGCACGTCTACCAGGGTCAGCTTCGACGGGTCGTACTGCACGTCCATCGGCACCGCAAAGACATCGCGGGCCCCGGACATGTTGACGGCCATCTGGAACGTAGACCCGACCTTCTGCGCCGATTGTGCAGGCGCGACCTCCACGGTGATCGGAGGTCCCTGATTCGCGTTTTGCTGCATCTGCGCCAGCGCACTGTTCGCAGCCTGAGGGGCCGTGACCGGCGGCGTCGCCGGCGTTACCGGCTGCTGCCCCTGCGCTCCCGTCGGCCGCGCTCCGCCGGGTGCCGAGATCTGCTCCAGCGAGGCAACGGGACGCACCTCAACGTTATTGAACGTGCCCGAATCGATCTCCTGCACGTTTTGCGGATCGATCAGCTCGCGGCGGACAAGGTGCGGCACCATCAGGAAGACAATTTCGTCGTCCGTCGTCTGGTTCGACTGCGTGCTGAACAAGTACTTGATCAGCGGAAGCTCGGCGAGCCCCGGCGTCCCGCTCACGGTGAGCGTCTTTTGCCGCTGCAGGATGCCGCCCAGCAGATTGGCCTCGCCATCCTTGAGGTCAATCACCTGGTCCACCTTGCGCTGCGTGATGATCGGCTCGGTGATGCCGCCAATATTCGAACTGCCGTTCGTCGCCGAAACCTCGATCGAGCTCTTCAGGGTCACGTCCCCATCAGGATGAATCGTCGGCTTCATATCGAGAATCACGCCGACGTCGATATACGTGAACTGCGTGTTGACGAGCGAGCTCACAATCGCCGTTGCCGCACCGGTCTGGTAAGAACCCGTGGCGACAGGAATTCTTTCGCCGATCGTCAGCTTCGCCTCCTGCCCGTCCGAAGCGCGTATCTGCGGATTCTGCACGATCCGCGACCGCGTGTCGGTCAGCAGCAGATTCACCGCAGCCTGCCCAATTGTCACCGCAAAATTGCTCGAATTCAGGTGTGCCAGGTTGTTCAGCGTCAGGCTGCTGGTGGTAGTAGACGTCGTATTCGTGCCGTTGCCGTTGTTATTGTTGCCGGTATTGCCGGTATTGTTCAGATTTGCATTCGAAGGCTGAAAGTTGATGCTCGCTGTCTGCGGCAGCTGCACGCCGATGTTACGCAGCAGATCGCGGCTCACTTCCAGCACCGCCACGTCGATGACCACTTCCGGGCGCGCCTTGTCCAGATCGCCAATCAGCTTGCGGGCCAGCATGATCTCGTCCGGCGTGCCGCGCATCACGATCGCATTCTGCCCGGCGACGCCGTTGATCCTCGCCGTCTGAAACAGGTTTCGCAGCACCTGCTGGACTTCGGTGAAATCGTTCTGCTGCGCCACATTGTGCAGGTAGAAGGTCTCCACCGCCTGCTCATCGAGCTCCGTATGTTTGGTGCGCGAGTTCTCCGCTACGAAGATCGTGTTCGAAGTGATCGGCCGCCAGAACGTCCCCGACACGGTCGCTACAATGCGCAGCGCGTCGTAGTAAGTCACGTTGTTCAGATCCACCTGAATGCGCTTCGAGCTGTACGCCGGATCGAAGAGCACATTGATCCCCGCGGCTTTGGCCACGGCCTGGTAGACCACCCGGCTGTCTTCCACCATGTGCAGCGTCAGCGGCTCGTTGACCAGCGGCTTGAGCTGCACCGGAGGAGCCAGCTCCTCCATCGCTTCGTCGGACGTCTTCGGGGCATTCTGCGGAGCCGGCGTGCCCTCGTTCAGCTTCTCCTTCGTCGCCTGAATATCCTCGGCCGCCAGCTCGTTGCTGGGGTCGATCTCCAGCGCGCGCAGGAACTCGGTCAGGGCCGCGGTGTAGTTCCCCTCATCGCGCAGATGCTCTCCGCGTTCCACGTGCAGTGACGCCGCGGGGAACCGCAACCGCTCGTACGCGACTTTGTATCTCTCGTCCGTCGGCTTGATCTGGAACGCGCGGAAATAGGCCTGGTAGGCTCCGAGAGTGTCGTCTTTCGCCTCGGCCGCCTGTCCCTGCTTGTAGAAGTGCTTTGCAGACTGCGCATGCGCCCCGGGGAGCGCGACAAGAATCACGGCAAGAAAAGCCCAAACAAAACTACGCTTCATGCAGCTCCATCTTGGCAGTGGATTGTGCGGCCGGTACGGTTGAGCGCGGCGACTCTGGTCTGAGTGCCCGGCGCGCGACCCGTATAGTATCGCACTGCGTCCCTTCGAGTTGGCCCGTTCCCCGCCAGGCCGCGGAATCGTATCCGCCGTCTGGCGCAACCATATACGATGAAAGCTTAACGGTTCTTCCATGGCTCGTCCGTCCACGCATCAGACCAAACCCAGTCCCCCGAAGGAAAAACCGCGCGATCCCGTCGCCTCCGGCACGCGCGATGCCGCGGTGAACCGTGCGGCTGGGCACAACTATTTTCTTCTGGAAAAATACGAGGCCGGGCTGGCGCTGCGCGGCACCGAGGTCAAATCTATCCGCGAAGGCAAAGCCAATCTCAGGGATGCATACGGACTCATCAAAGATGGCGAAGCCTTTCTCCTGAATGCGCATATCGGCCCTTATTCCCACGGCAGCTATACCAACCACGACGCATTGCGCACCCGCAAATTGCTGCTGCACCAGGAAGAAATCCGTAAACTCACGGGAAAGACGCAGCAAAAAGGGCTAACGCTCATCCCCACGCGTCTGTATTTCCGTAACGGCCGGGTCAAATGCGAACTTGCCATCGCCCGCGGCAAGCAGGACTGGGATAAGCGCGAAACCGAGCGCCGCCGCGAAGCCGACAAGGAAGCCCGGGCGGCCATTGCGCGGGGCAGGAAATCGTGAAAAGTTGTACAACATTTCCGATATAATCCGGCTATGACCAGCCCGGCGAAAGAAAGCGCTCCCATCCAGGTGAATGTCGCTTATTTCCGGCAGAATTTGCAGCGGCTCCTGAAAGACGTTCAACAGGGGAAAACGGTGGTCATCTCCCGTTACAACAAACCAGTCGCCGTGATTTCCCCCGCGCCCGCCAAGCCTGAAACGAAGGGGGTACGACGACTTGGTACAGGCAAGGGCCGCATTCGCATTATCGATCCGCACTGGGCCGATCCGATGACCGACCAGGAAGTGGATGCGTTTCTGGAGGGCCGCTACTAAGCTCCTCCTGGTAAAGCCTGCTCATTATGAAAACTGAAATTGTTCAGAACTCCTCGTCTGCCCTCTCCACCGAACTGTTGGCCGTCTTCGCGGCCGACGCTTCCACCAAATCCGCCGATGCTCAGCCGGAAGTTCGCCTGCTGACCCCCGACGCGGCTTTGCAGAAGGCTGCGCAATCCGTCCTCGCCAGCGGGGAATTCAAAGCCGATTCGTGCGAAACGGTGCTTCTCCATTCGCCTGCCGCCCTTTCCGCAAAACGCCTGCTGATCATTGGGTTAGGGAAGCTGTCTAAAGTCACGCCTCACGAAGTTCGCAAGGCGGCCGGCGCTGCCGTCCGCTACACAAAACCCCGCGGCCTTCGGGATCTCGCTCTTGTCGTTCCCGTCACCGACGGCCTCGACCCGCAGCGCACCGTTCGCGCCCTCGCCGAAGGGGCCATCCTCGCCGACTTCGACTCCGACACCTACCGTTCCGACCGCAAAGACCGCAGCATGCAGTCGCTCCAGCTGGTCCTCGCCCCTGGCGCGGCCCGCTCCGCTGCCGAGGCCGCAGTGCGGGAGGGAACGATCATTGCCGATGCCCAGAACTTCGCCCGCTCGCTGGTGAATGAGCCCGGCAACCGCCTGACGCCGGCCATTCTGGGCGAGCGCGCGGCCGCCATGTGCCGGGAGTTCGGGCTCCAGTGCGAGGTGCACTCTACCGAAAAGCTCCGCGAACTGAAGATGGGTGCTTTCCTCAGCGTCGCCCAGGGCTCCGACGAGCCCCCCGCGCTGATCGTGATGCGGTACGAGCCGAAGGATGCGCCCGCCAATGGCCCTATCCTCGGCCTGGTCGGCAAGGGGATTACCTTCGACACCGGCGGCATCTCCATCAAGCCCGCTGACAACATGGAGAAGATGAAGTACGACATGGCAGGCGGCGCGATGATGATCGCCGCGATGCGCGCCATCGCACAGCTGCGGCCGAGCGTCCGCGTGATCGGGATTGTCTGCTCGGCAGAGAACATGCCTTCCGGCAAGGCGCAGAAGCCTGGCGACGTGCAGATCGCCATGCCGGCCGCCGACGACAAGCCTGGCAAATCCATCGAGATCATCAACACCGACGCCGAAGGCCGCCTCGTCCTCGCTGACGGCCTCACGTACGCGAAGCGCCTCGGAGCCACACACCTGATCAATGCCGCCACCCTCACGGGAGCCATCGGCGTCGCGTTAGGCATGATCAACGGCGGGGGCTTTTCCAACGACGACGAAACCTGGTCGCGCTTCGCTGCCGGCCAGCAAATCACTGGCGAGCGCTTCTGGCGCATGCCTGTCGAAGACGATTACCGCGAGCTGATCAAATCCCAGATCGCCGACATCAAGAACACCGGCGGCCGATACGGCGGAGCGATCACGGCGGCTATGTTCCTGAAGGAATTTGTGGACGACACGCCGTGGATCCACCTCGACATCGCCGGCGTCTCCTGGAACGACGACGCGAAGCCCTGGCTGGCTTCCGGCCCCACGGGCACCGGGGTCCGAAGCGTGATCGAGTGGATCCGCAGCTACTCCAGTTGACCAGTTGACGGTCGTGTTGTGATCACTTCACGGCCGCGAACCCGTCAGCTCGCGTCCCTCAACTGATCACAGACGGCCGTCTTTGCAGTTGCCCTGTTTTCAATCAGGAGACCCGCTCACGGCCGCCTGCTTTGATCATTCACGACCCTCAAGTGATCAACCTCGGCTCGCTTTCGCTACGAGCTGCCCGCTGGCTGCCGACCACAGGCTCGGTCACGCCGCCCGTCTGCTCTCCTGCTTCTCCAGCGCCTCAATGATGGCATCGCTGAACGCCGGGATATCGTCCGGCTTGCGGCTGGAGATGAACTGGCCGTCGCGGACGACCTCCTTGTCGACCCAGTTTGCGCCGGCATTCCTCAGGTCCGTCTGCAGCGACGGCCACGAGGTGAAGGTCTTGCCGCGCACTGCCTCGGCTTCTACGAGGGTCCACGGTCCGTGGCAAATAGCCGCGACCACCTTCCCACTCTCCACAAACGACTTCACGAACCTCACTGCCTTCGGGTTCATGCGCAGATGGTCCGGATTCATCACGCCGCCCGGCAACAGCAGCGCGTCGTACTCTTCCGGATCAGCCTGATCGAGGCTCTTGTTCACGAGGACTTCGTCGCCCCACTCCTTCTTGTTCCAGCCGCGGATCGTGCCGCTCTTCGGCGCGATAATCTCGGTCTCAATCTCCGCCTCTTCCAGAGCCTTCTTCGGCTCCAGCAACTCGGACTGTTCGAATCCATCGGTCGCCAGAATGGCAACCTTCTTCCCGTGCAGATTTTCTGCCATACATCCCTCCACGTGGCTTCTACGGAGTTAGAACGGAATCTGCATCCGCGGCGTTGCCATTTTTGTCGGGAGTAAAGAGGGGTCAAAATTCTCTGAACTGTAACGTTCCACATGTACATTTCGCTTGAAACGCACCGCCAACGAAAGTTTCTATCTGTGGAGGGTATCGATGACCAGGAAGATGACGGCCGCGCTTGCAGCGGTCGCGGTAATGGGCGCGCTGACCGCGTGCAAGTCGAACAACAATGAGAACGTGAATTTGTCAGGCGCCGGCAGCACGTTCGTCAATCCGGTCATGACGCGCTGGACTGCGGATTTCTCGCAGCAGCACTCGAACATCCGCATCAATTACCAGTCCATCGGCTCCGGCGCTGGTATCCAGCAGGTCAAGGCCGGCACAGTGGACTTCGGCGCCTCCGACGCTGCGCTGACCGATCAGCAAATGGCCGGCATGAAGCCGGTGATCCAGATTCCCGAAAGCGCCGGCCCGGTCTGCATCACCTACAACCTGCCCGACCTCAGTAACCCACTACGGCTCTCGGATAAGGCACTCGCCGGTATTTTTCTCGGCACGATCAAGAAGTGGACCGATCCGCAGCTCGCCAAAGACAATCCAGGCGTGAAGCTTCCGAATCTGCCGGTCGTCGTCTCCCACCGTTCTGAAGCCAGCGGCACAACGTCGATCTTCACCACGTACCTGGCCGCGGTCAGCCCTGATTGGTCGGCGAAAGTTGGGAAGGGAACTGCCGTGAGCTGGCCGGCCGGTATCGGCGGCAAAGGTAGCGAAGGCGTGACGGGCAATATTCGCAACACCCCGGGAGCGATCGGATACGTTGAGCTGACCTACGCGCAGCAGAACCATCTGCCCACCGCGGCCGTCGAGAACGCAGCCGGACAGTACGTGCAGCCGACCGCCGCCGGCACCACCGCAGCCATTGCGGCGTTCACCGATCAGCTGACAAAGGATCCTCGCAGCCCGATCGTGAACCCGCCATCGAGTGCGGCCGATGCTTACCCGATCTCCGGCCTGACGTTCCTCATCATCCCGAAAGATGGAACGGACAAGGCAAAGGTCACTGCGCTGAAGCAGTTCGTGCAGTACGTCATCACCGACGGGCAGGCGACCGCC
>DASYYN010000299.1:0-37225 GCA_035933815.1 Acidobacteriaceae bacterium | reverse complement strand
CTACCGGCTGCTTTCCTGCAGCGCAAACTGCAGCAGCTGGATCAGCTCCAGCGGATGAATGGGTTTCAGGATGAAGTCGAAGTCGTACCCGCGCGCCTTCTGTTCGGCCACGCGCGCCGCCTCGCGCTCCTGCGCCGAGATCAGGAATACCCGGCACGAGGGCAGCATGCCGCGAATGCGGATCGCTGTCTCAATCCCATCCATCTCCGGCATGATCACGTCGCACAGCAGGATCTCCGGGCGCCACTCGGTCGCCAGCGCCACGGCCGAAGCGCCGTCAAACGCAGCCCGCGCGTTGAAGCCGCTCTTGTTCAGGATCGCAACCAGCGTCTTCGCAACCAGTTCCTCGTCGTCACTGACGAGGACTCGCGGCGCCGCGGCGGTCTCCGGCATCTCCATGACACTCACGCTCCGGGACACAGAGGGGAAGGCAAGAATGCAGTCTTGCAAATGAAAATAGGAAAATACTCGGTAAGTGTGACTGATTCTAGCGTGGAAGACCGCACCGCGCCACGCCAAATCGCGCCGGAGAATTGGCACTCCGGCCGAAAACCAGCACCGGCGGGGCGATCCAGCTAAATACCCCATCCGATTACCTGAGTGTCTTTCACTCACTTTTCACCCGCCGACCCCTTGACATCCACAACTCCAGCCGCGTAAGTTAGCAGTCAAAGGGCGAAACTGCTAAACCGTGTCTCTGCCGAGACACCCCCGGACCCGGCCCTCGGCCTCTGTCCGGCGGTCGCCCCGAAATCCCGGCAATTCAGGTTCTTCCGCAGGGGACCGGTCCTCTGCGGGCCAAAAACTGCGGAGCGCCCTGTGCGCTCCCGGAACACTGTGAAGGAGACGCAATGGCAACGGCAACTGCATCGGCACTCACCACCTTTACTCCGCTGCACGACCGCATCCTCGTCCGCCGCATTGAAGAGAGCGAGACCGTGCGCGGCGGTATCATCATTCCCGATTCCGCCAAGGAAAAGCCCCAGGAAGGCGAAGTCATCGCCGTCGGCAAGGGCAAGTCGAACGACGAAGGCAAGGTCTTCCCGCTCGATGTGAAGAAGGGCGACCGCGTCCTCTTCGGCAAATACTCCGGCACCGAAATCAAGATCGATGGGGAAGAGTTCCTCATCATGCGCGAGGAAGAAGTCCTCGGAATCCTGAAGAAGTAACGGGTGAGGGTGCCCCATGTCCGGGGTGGCCCATTCAAGCCCGGTTTTGGCTTGAGTGGGATCGAACAAAGTTCCGAACCACAAGTTCTAAGGAGACTCAAAAATGGCAAAGCAAATTCTGCATGGAGAGGATTCCCGCCAGGCCATCCTGCGCGGTGTCAACGTCCTCGCGGATGCGGTGAAGGTGACGCTCGGTCCCAAGGGCCGCAACGTCGTCATCGAGAAGAAATTCGGTTCGCCCACCATTACCAAAGACGGCGTGACGGTGGCCAAAGAGATCGAGCTGAAGGATTCGCTCGAGAACATGGGCGCCCAGATGGTCCGCGAAGTCGCCTCCAAGACCAGCGACGTCGCCGGCGACGGCACCACTACCGCCACGGTGCTGGCTCAGGCCATCTATCGCGAAGGCGTCAAGACCGTTGCCGCCGGCGCGAACCCGATGGCGCTGAAGCGCGGCATCGACAAAGCCGTTGAAGCCGTGGTCGGCAAGCGCGACGAGCAGGGCAACGTGCAGGGCGGCGCGCTGGCGAAGTTCTCGAAGCCGGTCAGCGGCGACATGATCGCCCAGGTTGGCACCATCTCTGCCAACTCCGACACGACCATCGGCACCATCATCGCCGAGGCCATGAAGAAGGTCGGCAAGGACGGCGTCATCACCGTCGAGGAATCCAAGACCCTCGAGACGCAGCTTGAAGTCGTGGAAGGCATGCAGTTCGACCGCGGCTACCTGAGCCCCTACTTCGTCACCGATCCCGACCGCATGGAAGCAGTGCTCGAAGAGCCCTACATCCTGATCTACGAAAAGAAGATCAGCTCCATGAAAGATCTGCTCCCGCTGCTCGAGCAGGTCGCCCGCAACGGCAAGCCGCTCGTCATCGTCGCTGAGGACGTGGACGGCGAAGCGCTCGCCACCCTGGTCGTCAACAAGCTGCGTGGCACGCTGAACGTCGCCGCCGTCAAGGCTCCGGGCTTCGGCGATCGCCGCAAGGCCATGCTGGGCGACATCGCCATCCTCACCGGTGGCAAGGCCATCACCGAAGACCTCGGCATCAAGCTCGAGAACATCAAGCTTGAGGACCTGGGCCGCGCCAAGCGCGTCACTATCGACAAGGACAACACCACCATCGTCGAAGGCCGCGGCGAGCAAAAGGACATCGCCGGCCGCGTCAAGGAGATCCGTAGCCAGATCGAGAAGACCACCTCCGACTACGATCGAGAGAAGCTGCAGGAGCGGCTTGCGAAGCTGGTGGGCGGCGTCGCGGTCATCAAGGTCGGCGCAGCAACCGAGACCGAGATGAAGGAGAAGAAGGCTCGCGTCGAGGATGCCATGCACGCCACCCGCGCGGCTGTCGAGGAGGGCATCGTCCCCGGCGGCGGCGTTGCGCTGGTGCGCTGCGAGAAGGACGTCGAAGAGCTCATCAAGTCCCTCACGGGCGATGAGAAGATCGGCGCCCAGATCGTCCGCCGCGCGCTCGAGGAGCCGCTGCGCCAGATCGTCGGCAATGCCGGCGAAGAGGGCGCTGTGGTTGTGGGCAAGATCCTCGACAGCAAGGATGCGCACTATGGCTACAACGCGCAGAGCGGCGTCTTCGAGGACCTGGTGAAAGCCGGCGTCATCGATCCGACTAAAGTCACCCGCACTGCGCTGCAGAACGCGGCGTCGATCGCGGGCCTCATGCTGACCACCGAAGCCATGGTCTCGGAGATCCCCGAGCCCAAGGCGGCAGCCCCCGCAGGCGGCCACGGCGGCGGCATGGAAGGCATGTACTGAGCTGGCCGCTCAGGCGGACGCGCCTCACGGCGCAAAAACCTGCGTGCCCATATCTGCCCGGTTTGGCAGATGTGGGATCAAAACAGCGGGCGTCCCTCGGGGCGCCCGTTTTGTTTTGTTGAGACATCCAGCCAGCGTGTGTCCGCGATACCGGGATTGATCTCTTCCGGACGAGCGACGCGCGCCGGTACACGAGTTCGACTGGACGGCGTTCACTCCGCTACGCGAATGACAAGCTTCCCTTTTCGGCAGAAAACGTGCCCGGTCGTTTCACCCCATCAAACCTGGCTTCAATATCTCTGCCGATTACAAGAATCTGCCAAAGGATTACCGGTGGCTGACAGAGCTCTGACAATCCCAATTAGCCACAGGGATAGCTTGCATCCAGTGATGTTCGGCTCGACGGTCCGCATGCTCTTCATGCCGATCCCAGCGAGATAGTCGGCCAGGAGCGCAAGAAATGAAGCAGACGTCTTTGATTCGACCGCATGCGATGGGCCGCATTCTGCCATCGCTTCTCAGCCTCACCCTCATGCTGTTCGCCGTTTCGTGCGGAATGGTTACGACGCCGCCCAGTTCGATGGCGCCAAAGGCTCAGCAGAGCACGGTACAGTTCAAAATTGGAGATTCTCCAGCGGATCGCGTGTTCGCGTTCGAGGTCACGCTGGGGCCCATTAGCCTCACACCCGATACCGGGGCGCCGGTAACTATCTTGTCAGGAACACAACGCGTTGAGCTGTCCCATCTGTCTGCGACGAGCGTACCGCTCTCTGTTCTGAGCATCCCTCAGGGAAGCTACCGCTCCGCTTCGATCGGCGTCGCAAATCCTGAAATAACCTTCCTGAACTCCGCCGGGCAGGTGCAGCACATTGAGCCGGCTTTCAACCAGACGATCACAATCGACTTCAACCCTTCGCTCGCCATCAGCGCATCATCTGTGGTCAGCATCGACCTCGATATTTCCAAAGCGCTCTCCTTTGACGCGCAGGGGAATCCCACCGGGGTGAATCTCAACGCCGCTTCCTTCAGCGTGGGCTCGGCGGCTGTTGCTGGCAACGACAGGCAATCGGATGATGACGGCGAACTTGAAGATACAACCGGCACCATTACAGCTGTGAATGGAACATCGTTCACCCTCTCCGTAACTCAGACCGGTGCTGTGCTCATGTTTACTACCGATGCCAATACAGAATTCAGGGACGGAGCATCGCTGGCTGTCAACACCATGGTCACGGTCGATGGCATTACGCGGATGGATGGCACGCTCTACGCAGCCAGAGTCGAGGGAAGTGAGGACGAAAGCGGCGCGGAAGCAGAGGGCTTGATCACCGCCGTGGCTGGAAACCCTGCTACAAGCCTCACTCTTGTGGCCGACGAGGAATCGGGCAAGGGCATGGCAAGTGGTGTTGGAAGTATGGTGACGGCCAACGTGAGCAACGCGCAGTTCCTTGTCGACGCCGGCGATATCGATACCGCCGGAATCGGTGGATTGCCGTCTGCGCCTGAATTCCCCTTTAGCGCATCGACAGTACATGCCGGTCAGCGGGTCCAGCTCGAGAGCAAAGAATCGGAGGTTGAAAGCAGCGGATCTGAGGATGAAGACGGTGGTAAGGGGGGCAGTTTGCAGGGTGACAAAGTGCGCCTGCAACAGCAAACACTGGTCGGCACGGTCTCCGGACTCCAGTCCCCAGCCAACGCCGGCCCGGTGACGCTGACCTTGACGGTAGCCTCAGATTCGGCTTTTGCCATGTTGTCCGGCCAGACCCAGGTGATGGTCTTCTGGCAGCCCGGCACCGATCTGAAGAACCTCTCGGCGGTCAGCAATGGGCAGACGATTCGAGTGCGCGGTCTGGTGTTCTACACCGGAACCGGGTTCAACATGGTTGCGCGCCGCATTACGAATTAGGTCGCAGTCTCCTGGTGCCCGGCGATGAAGGCACCCTGGGAGAGTCGCAGACGGGCACGGACTCGGGGCCGCGCCTGCCTGTGAGATTCTCCCGGGGTGCTTTCGCCATCGCCGGTAGGAGCCTCGGCGTTCCAGAGCAGGAAAAAAGCCCCGCAGTGATGCGGGACTTTTAATTCTCTCGCGAACCGGCGACCGGAGACCCGCGTCCGAAAGCTAGTTGTTGGTCAGATTCCAGTTGGAGCCTGCGATAAGCGGAATAGTGCCCGTGAATCATATGAAACTCTTCTCCCGGCGTTGTAACGCTCCGGACCGTCCTGGCCAGGAAGAAATCATGGCTGCCGAGAGGCAGGCTTTCAAGAACCTGTAGCTCTTTAACCCGAATCGCAAATTCAGGTGCGGAAGTCTCGGAGCCGCTCATCTGCTGCAGCGCGAATGGAAGCTCGTTCCACGAAATCGACTCTCGATAATGATTCTTGCCGAGCTGACGCACAACTTCCTTCTTGTTCAGGGGGACACTGCTTACAGTCAGGTGTCCAAGGCGCCTGACCAGCGGCGATGCACGTTTCCGGCTGTTCAGCGCAAACCCGAAATAGTCGCTTCCCAGATCTCCCAGGAGGTTCATCGGGAATAAATTGCCGCCCTTCCCATCGGCGACACACACGAGGACGACCGGTCTCGGGCAGATAAATGTGACTGCATTGCACCGGGAGTCAAGGGCGGGAACCCTCTCTTTATCCGGCCGTGTATCTCTCCACCGCTTGATGGTGTTAAAGACCTGGTGAGCGCGAAGATAGTATCGCGAAATGCAGAAGTTATGGCATTCGACTGCTTCAAACAGACCCAGGCAATAGTCTTTCATGGTCACTGCTGTGCTGAACCGCAACTTGATCCTGCCCAGTACCCGACCTTGATTTCGGCGCTCGCAGAACTCAAGTGCCAGGTCCTTGTCCGGAGTCAGCTCATCTCTCGCTGACGATTCGAATCCGATACAGAACGTAAAGGGTACAGCGCAGGCGACTGAATGTCGCTGCGTCACGTCGCGTGGCGCTCCCAAACCGACCAGTCTTACGACAATTTCCTCTTGTGGATGCTCCAGCCCAATGTCGCAAGCCTGCGGCAGGTCGGTTTTCCCCAGAACAACCTTGCGCGCCATCTTGTAAATGCCGTTCTTCATGAGCAGTCTGACTGCGATCGCCCTCGCAGCGCTTGAGAAATCGCAAGGGATACCGTACCGTCCGCCGCCCTTAGAGATGTCACGCCTTTGTCACCACATTTCATGTTCTGAAGCGTCTCGTGCTGACGTCTGGGGCCGAAGTTGCGACCCGTTGCCGAACCGCCAGATCGCATCTTCCCCAATGGAAGCCTTACATTTTCGTGACAACGCGATTCGAGCTGCCGCCTATTCTTGCTCGTGCATCGTGAGTTTTTCTCCGGGAGAACGCGAGGTTCCAGCCCGCACGCCATGACAACACTTGAGGAATCGAAAGAACTCTGGGACATCGCTGCACAGACCTACGAGAAGGCATTCGTCGAGACTTTGACGGGCCGACTCTGGCGATCGGCGGTCTGGAGCGAGCTGGACCGCGTATTCCGTCCAGGATCACGAGTCCTTGAGATGAATTGCGGAACCGGCGTGGATGCGATCCATTTGGCAAAGCGAGGCGTCGCCGTCTGCGCATGCGACATTTCCTCCGCGATGATCGAACGCGCGAGAGCGAACGCTTCCGCAGCCGGCCTGGAGCGGCTCCTCCACTTTCGCGTTCTGGCAACCGAGGACCTTGACCGCATACCTGTTGACGAACGCTTCGCAGGCGCTTTTTCCAATTTTTCCGGCCTGAACTGTGTCCGCGACCTCAGCTCAGTCAGCCAAACCCTCGCCGCCCGGCTGAGCCCAGGTTCTGTTGTGCTGCTCTGTATGCTCGGGCCATCCATGAAATGGGAGCGCTTCTGGCGCATCGTGCAACACAGAGTGGGCAACGTTGATGAGCGGCGTCCAGAGTCCAGGAGCTTCCAGGTCACACGATATTCCTGCAGGGAAGTGGAGGCAGCCTTTCAGCCCTGGTTCGACCTGCGGAGTCGAAAGGGCATCGGCATTTTCGTGCCCCCGTCGCTTCTGGACAAGACGGCCGCCCGGTTTCCTAAAGTCATCAGCATGCTCGGAGCGATGGACCGGATCGTCGCGAAAAGGCCTTTCTTCCGGGACCACGGCGGCTGTGTGCTTCTGGAATTTGAGCGAACCGCCAGGGCGTAACATCGGATGCCCGGGGAGCGAACGGCCCCGGGCTGATCCGGAGGAGAGTATTCTGAAACGGCAATAGCAGAGACACGGAGACAACGGTGAGATCCTGGGTATTTCGCGTGGTCATTGAGCCGGATGAAGATGCCTGGCGCGCCTGGATTCCTGAACTCGAATCCAGGGGAGGCGCCACCTGGGGCACAACGCGGGAAGAGGCGCTGCGCAATATCCACGAAGTTGCCCAGATGGTCATCGAGTCGATGATCGAAGACGGCGAGCCGCTGCCGCCGGGCGTGGCTCAGGTCGATGATCCGGTGGTCGCTGTCACCGTATGAGCCTCGGCTATTCGAGGCTTCGGTCAATGACCGCTCGCCGCCTCGCGTCAGCGCTCTCCGATGATGGCTTCCAGTTGCAGCGACAGAAGGGAAGTCATCGCCATTATCGGCATGCTGACGGCCGCCGTGTGACCCTGTCCTTTCATCATTCCTCTGACACTTTTCCGCTCGGCACGCTCAAGAGCATTGTCGAGATGCAGGCCCGCTGGACAGAACCCGACCTTCGCCGCCTCGGAATCCTCGACTGATCAGAAGGCGTGCCCCCGTTTCACCCCATCAAACCCACCCTCCGCACCCACGCCCTTCCCACAGCGCCGCCGCCTACAATGACCACCCATTGGAGGTGTCTATGCCCCAGGAAAGTCACGGCCTCTGGAAGATGCTTGTTGAACTCTGGAATACCGCTAATCCCGATCTTGCCCCCGAGGTCTTCACCAGCACCGCCGAATACCGTCAGCCCGGCGCTCAGCCGATCCATGGCCCAAAGGAAATCGCCCAGTGGATCGCCGCCGTCCACGCCGCCTTCCCCGACTTCCACATGACACTCACCCGCACCATGACCGATGCCAACCAGTTCGTCCATTGCTGGACCTGCACCGGCACGCATCGCGGGGAGTTCATGGGTGCTCCCCCGACCGGGAAGCGCGTCGAGGTCCATGGCGTCACCATCGGTCACGTCAGCCACGGACGAATCCATGAAGCCGTCGTCCACTACGACCGCCTCGGATTCCTCGAGCAGATCGGAGCCGCCCCCACGCACGAACTCGCCGCCCATTAGCGCCGCCCACCAGATGCCGGGGTGCCCCATGTTGTCTCGGGCCCCCGGCGAGCTTTGCTGGGAGCGTCGCTCCGCGACAGGACAGGTTTGCCTCTAGGGCGCCCGCTCCGGGCAGATGACTTTTCCTTCATGCAACCCGCTGATTCCGCGACAGACCATGCAGATGCGATTTGGATTGCGCGCATCCAACTGGTTGTCGCGTGATGTCTATGAGCAGGTTCTCCTTTCTCCTTTTACTGCCCACTCTGATCGTTTGCACTCCGGCATGGTGCCAGCAACAAACAGCCAGCGCTGCGCTGCCCGACAGTCCGGCGCCCCATGTGGACCTCGACTATGACGCCGGGTCCGGCGGCGGAGTGGCGCCCAACCACCACGGCTATCCCACCGACCGCGAGGAGTCGTGGAAGGCGCTGCCCAAAGACTTCCTGCACGACCAGAAGCTAATCTGGGGGGTATTCCCGAGCCAGATGGCGCACGGCCACCACTGGGTTCCCGTGCTGGCGGTGGCAGGGGCTACGGCCGGACTCCTTTACGCCGATCCCCATGTGCTGAACTACTTCCGGTCGCACGAGAAGAACTTGAGCGATCTGAACAGCACCTTCAGCTCCGGAATTTCGGCAGGCGAGATCGCCGCGGTCCCGGTTGGATTGCTGGCGGCCGGGTACCTGCGGCACGATCCCTACGAGCAGAGCACGGCCCTCCTGTGCGCCGATGCCTATGTGGACAGCGCTATCCCACCCCTGGCCATCAAGGCCATCGCGCGGCGGCGGCGGCCCTCGGAAGTACCACCCCTGACCAAGTTTGGCGACGAGTTCTTCAAGGACTCCTGGTACAAGGGCAGCAGCTTCCCTTCGGGGCACGCGGCAGCGGCCTGGTCGGTCGCAACCGTCGTGGCGCACCGCTACAGCAATCACAAATGGGTTCCGGTGCTGGCGTACGGGATGGCGACGGTGATTAGCCTGTCGCGCATCACCGGGCAGGAGCACTTCCCGTCGGACGTATTCGTGGGCGCGGTGGTCGGGTATACCACGGCCGAGTATGCGTCTCTCCGGCCGCGGTGAAGCGGCTGCGCTTCCCGCACGGAAGTAACGGTGCGGGGCGGAAATTTCATTGCCCTGGCAGCATCTTGGATCTACCCTGAAAAGAAGAAAGCTCTGTCCGCATGGGGGACAGAGCTTTCGTTTTCTGACGCCGGATCGCTGATCAGCGGCGCTGGTCGGGGACTCAAAGCTGTTGTCAACTTTCACAACAAGATTTAGCCCTGCGGAATCAGCAACTTGGCACTGTCCAGTTGTACAGGGGCGTGCCCCTGTTCAACAACCCGGAGCATTTTGACCCGGCAGTACCCGTCTGGTTCCCACCGCTATCGCGACCCCCGCCACCCCGTCTAACATGGAGCTATCACTCCCTGTTGCGATTCACCGGGCCCACTTTGTTCGAGGATTCCTGAAATGAAAACATCACGTGTCTCCCTCGCATGTGTTGTCGCGCTGCTGCTGTTCGCCGCCGGCTGCAACAAGCAGTCCGCGTCGTCCGCGCCGAGCGATCCGCAGCTCACCACCAATGTTCAGTCGAAACTGCAGGCCGAAAGCGCTCTGGCCGGGCAGAATATCCAGGTTGCGGTTAATGGCGGGGTGGTAACTCTTAGCGGCACCGCCTCCGATGCGGCCTCTCGCGCCCTCGCCGGCAACGATGCCGGTGCGGTTCCCGGCGTGAAGACTGTCGTGAACAACCTCGAAGTTGGGCCTGCTACGACGGCGCAGTCCGCGCCGCCGCCCTCGCCCGCGCCCGAAGCATCCCCGGCCCCCGCGCCGCGGGATCGCCACCGCCATGATCGCCACCGGAGCGATGCGTCCTACGATGCCGCCCCGACGGTGAGCCAGAACGTGCCGCCGCCGGCGGCCGGCCCCGCTCCCGCTCCTGAGCCGGCGCCGGTCAGCGCTCCTCCACCGCCACCGCAGCCGGTGCAGAAGACCATCACGCTGGCCACGGGCACCGTGATTCCGGTGCGCATCACCGAATCCCTGAACAGCGAAAACGCGCAGACGGACGACACCTTCCACGGCTCGCTGGCCTCCGATCTCGTCCACAACGGCAGGGTCGTTATTCCGCAGGGAACGCCGGTGCTGGGTCGCGTGGTGGAAGCGAAGAACGCCACGCACTTCAAGGGCAATTCTCTGCTGTCCGTGGAGCTGACCCGCATTGATTTAGGCGGGAATAAGATGTCCGTAGCGACCGACGCTTTCTCGAAGGAAGGCGCGGGCCGCGGCAAGAACACCGCCGAAAAGGCGGGCGGCGGCGCGGTGCTCGGAACCCTGATTGGGGCGCTGGCCGGCGGAGGCAAGGGAGCGGCCATCGGAGCCATTGCGGGTGCGGGCGCCGGTACTGGCATCAACGCCGCAACCCGGGGCCAGCAGGTGCAGATCCCGTCCGAGACGCTGATCAACTTCACGCTGCAGCAGCCGCTCTCGTTCACAATCACGGTCACGCCGGGCGGGTCGACGCAGCGGCAGCCCTACGAGCCCACGCTGAACCAGCGTCCGCCGCAGTAGCCTGAGGCATGGAACGCGAAGGGGCGGCCTTTCGGCCGCCCCTTTCGTGCGTAATGCCGCCCTCTGGTCCTGGTGACCAACATCACAATTCCGGGGAACCGGCTGTGCTAAAAATTGAGCCCAGATGAAACCTTCACCCCCGGATTCCCGGGAGGGGCGGGGAGGGCTCGATGCGCAAATCGATTACCGTTGCCGGACTTGGCGTACTGGCAACTTTGCTGATGGCTGGGTGTGCTGGTTCAGGCACTGCTCCGGCCGCGAAGAACGCTCCTGAGCCGAGTACCGTCAGCGCAGCAACACCGGAGATTATTTCCGCGAAGACGGCGTTCTGGCCCATGTACAAAGCGGCCCGCAGCTGGTCTCCCGACGTGGTTTTGATTCGGCTAACGGCCAAGTCTCTCCCGGGCTTTAAGAACGAAAGCGGTAAAGCGGCTGTGTGGGAGGCGGCGTTCGGCTCGCCCAGCCTGCACCAGTACCGGCTCTTCACCAACTCGATTGCGGCGGTGCCGCCAAACATCTTCAAGGGCGTCAGGGGTGGATTGGCGATGGCGTGGGGCGGCGAAACGCGCGATGCCATGGCCATCGATCTGACGCAGTTTAACGTGGATTCCGATGCCGCTTTTCAGACGGGCTCGAGATTGGCCGGCGACTGGCTGAAGAAGAATCCGAATAGGGAACTGGCGTCGTTCGACATCGGCCAGACCTACCGCTTCCAGGGGCCCGTGTGGTACCTGCAGTGGGGCGACAAGAAAGCGGGCTACAGCGTGCTGGTCGATGCGAACAGCGGTAAGGTCCTGAACCGGAAATAGCGCCAGCCGCTGCTTCAGCGTCCGGCTTGTGTTGCCACGTCTGACCGAGACTTCTCGCCGGACTGGAAGACTGTCCACGGGCCCGACTTCATGTCGCGCAGGATGGGCGCCATCCAGGAGTAGTCCGGATGCGCCGCCAGGAACGGCCTCGCCAGGAAGTCCTCTCCGCAGGGATGGCCGGCATGCGCGGCCATCTGCATCTTTGCCGCCATGTCGCTGTCGGTAACTTTGCCCTGCACTGCGCCCGCCGGGTAGTGCGGACCCCACATGTCGGAGTTGCCCTGCTTCTCGACGTCTCCCGCAACTTCCCAGTGTCCGCACAGCGAGCGCTGATCGGCGACTTCCTTGTGCAGGTATGAGTCGTGGTGGTCGCCGAGGAATCTCTCTGCGAGCTCTACGTCGATCTGACCCTTGTACTGCTGCATGTACTGCTCCCACTGCACCCTCCGCGCATTGGACGAATAAGCCAGGTCGTCGGATTTGAATCCCGGCGTCTCGTCCTTCAGCACTGCGGGGTCGCGTGCAAAATTGGAGCTGATGAAGTAGCCGTCCTTCTTGCGCCAAACGGGCGTGTGCTGCAGACCCAGCTCGAGGTAGGCAATCTCGCCGGTCTTGCGATCGCCGATGAGCCAGTCGTTCGCGTAACCGCCGTTGTCGCCCCTGATCATCGTGCCCACATAATCATCGATGGAATTGGCGTATTGCAGTGCCTTACGCGAGCGCACGAACTCGGGAATGCCGTCCGGATTCCAGCCGGCAAACTTGCTGATCGTGGTTTCGGTGATCATGATGCCGGCGTCGTTGAGGCCGAAATCGTCATTGCTGGTGATCATGCCCGGCACGCCGTCCTGCAGGATGCGGTGGCCGTGCGCGGGGACGATGTCAAACATCATGGTCCAGCGCGACCCTTCAGCATAGGAAGACCAGTTGTTGTGCGCGATGACGATTTTGCCGTCGCGGGTATAGCTGCCGGTGGCAATGAAGGCGCTGCAATGCTCGGCGGGATGAATGGGCGGGGCATTCCTGGCGTGATTTTGCTTGTCGAGCCAGGGAACGTAATATTCGGCGAGTTCCATGGTCCCGTTCAGCGCGACGATGTCCCACACGTCGACATGCACACCGCGCGCCTGAGCGCCCTCGGCGATGCCGCTCAGCTCGGCACGGTATTCGGGCTCGATGTGGGGCCAGAACATGTTCTTCGCCGCATCTCGGAAGAATTTCCAGTCGCGACCGGTTTCGTGGACATCCTCAGTGCGGAAGACATCAAGCGCGTCGGCAATCTGGGGACCGAGGAGATAGCCATGCTGAAAGCCGATCTGCTCCGGCGATCCCTCCAGGTGCACGTAGGTCCAGCCGTTTTGCTGAAAGGTAAAGGCGCCTTTGAGACGAGGATCCTGATTGTCATTGCCCGACCGGGCAGCTGCGGCCGTCGCAACGCAAAGCACAAAACCCGCCAGGATCGACCCCCTCACCAGGAACGCCATTACAGCCCTCATTCGTGTACCCCTCCGCGGTGCAATGAGACATTATCATCAAAGCAGCCTGTTCTGAATCCGCCTGCACGTGCAGGGTCCCGGTAACCGGCTGATCGTATTTGCCAGAAAGACTTCGTTAATGACTGAAATCCGGCATTTGGAAGTGCGCGCCGCCGTTGGCGTTATTTTCGGCGCTGCTTCGATCGTGTTCTGGTCCATTTCGCGCCGTCTCGATTTATCGACAGAGAAATTTCTGTCCCTTTTTCTGTGGACGTATGCTGTCACTCGCATCGCGGTCTTCGTTTTGGTGTTTTTGGTGCTCAGGATCCAGCCCGGTGGCGACGTTACGGTCTATTACGTCCCGGAGGGGACGGGAATTCTGGCCGGCGGAACCCTATACAAAGACGTGCTGACGCCGCACGCTCCGCTCGATGGTTACATCCTCGCAGCCATTCTGTGGATTCATCATTCCGCTCAGGCGATCATCTTCTTCGCAGTGCTTGCAGATATTGCGGCCGTTTGGCTGTGGATGCGCGCGGCGAAATCATTTCTGCCGCAGACCACATTGTTTGCAGCCTGCGCTTTGCTGTTTGTCAATCCGACGCAGCTGATGTCCGTGGATGTTGATGGTCAGTTCAACGCGCTGATTTCGCTTTTCCTGGCGCTGGCGGTTCTCGCGGTTGTGCGGAATCGGGAATTCCTTTCAGGTTTGTGGGTTGGAATGAGCGCTGCGACGGTCAAGTTCCTAACGCTGATCTTCGCTCCTGGGTTTCTGTTCATCTCCCGGCGCCGCACATTTGCTGTGCTCGGATTCCTGATCGCGCTTGTGGGAATTTATGGCGGCTTTGCTGCGCACGGAATCAATATCGCATACCCGCTGCACGCAGAGGCGAATCACAAGACGGACGCCAACCTGATCTTCCTGGTCGAACTGATTACCGGCCACGATGTCGGCAATCGACTGCCCGACGTTATTTTGGGCTTGTGCTGGCTGGTTGTCGTCGCCGCCACGTTTGTCGGGATGCGGAGAGCGCCGGATGACCGCTCCTCGCAGCTCAGGGTTCTGCTGTTTTCTCTCGTGGCCGAGCTGATGTGCATCCAGGTTTTGAGCAAGAACACCTGGGATCGCTATCTGGTGATGGCGATGTTTCCGATGTGCACGCTGATTGCCGAGTTCACGTTCACCGAGATTGTCCTGTACGCAGGGTGGGCGGCTGTTTACGTGTTCGCCCCGAGTATCTGGTCGATTCTCCTGCACTTTCAGCCTGCGACAGCGCTCCACTCCACGTTGTTTCATTCGGCGCTGGTGGGCGGATTCCTCCTGCCATGCGACGCGATCGTCGTGTGTGGAAATGCCTGGCTCCTTTACAGGAGCGTTCAACTGATGCTGCGAATCCCTCGCGCATCCGTTCTGAGCGAAGAAGCAACGCTGATGGCTACCTGATGCGGCGGAGAGAGCTACTTCTTCTCCGTTTCTGCAAGGAACTGGATGAGGTAGTTTTTCCAGACTGAGGCGACGGTGTGCGTACCGTGGCCGCGGGTCTGGTCGGAGATCGGGATCAAAATGAATTTGGCGTGCGGCATGCGGCCTACGAGCTTCTGCGCGATTCCCAGTTCCGGCGGGTTGATAAAGTCATCGGCGGAGTTAATCCACAGGACCGGAGCCGTGATGGTCTCCAGCTTCGGCTCGGGATTGTAGTTGCGCGATGCGTTGACGTAATAGAGAAAGTTGTCCGCGTCGGTGCGGGCGATGAGGCGGTCGAGTGTGGTGTCAACGTATTTCTCCGCCTGCTGGCGCGTTTGGAAATTCTTCTGCATCTGCAGCGGCGAGGAGCCCGCGATGATGATCAGGTCATTGGCGCCGCGCAGGCCCTCGACCGGTTCAGTCGTGTAGTTGCCGTTGTCCCAGGCCGGATCGTTGCGGATCATCTGCATGGACATGTAGCGCCACATCCGATTGCGGCCGGCGAGTTCAACGGGCAGGCAGGCGAAGGGCGCGAGCGCGTCGGAGAAGTCCGGATACGTCTCGCCCCAGACGAAGCTCTGCATACAGCCCATCGAGGTGCCGAGGATCAGGCGCAGGTGATCGACATGCAGGCCCTCGAGCAGCATCTGGTGCTGGGAACGCACCATGTCGTCGTAGTCGTAATGCGGGAAGTTCATGCGCAGGCCATCGGACGGCTTGCTGGATTCACCGTGGCCGATATCGTCGGGCAGGACGATAAAGTATTTGGTGATGTCCAATGGCTGGCCGGGGCCGAAGAGCACGTCAGAGAAGACCGGGTTCAGCAGCGAATGCGCATCCCCACCGGTTCCGTGGAGCAACAGAACGACGTTGTCCGTGTGGCCGGACGCGTCACGATGCGGGTTGCCGAGGGTGAGGTAGTGAAGTTTCATTTCAAGCAGGGTCTCGCCGGTTCCAAAGCGGAAATTCGGAATGGTGTACCAGCCGTCCTTGATGGGCCAGTGCGTCGGCGGAGGCGCGGGCGGATGCCACACAGGAGCGGCGGTTTGCGCGAAGGCGGCGGCGCTGAGGAGCGCGGCAATGATGAGACCGCAGGCACGTTGCAGCACGGATTCCTCCTGAAACGAACGACCATCATACGGGCGGGGACGATTCCGTTGCCAGGAGCGGGCTGGGATGCTTTTCCAGCTGGAGGGCAAAACGGCAAGTGACTTTTGGTCGATCCCGCAGACTCGAATTGTCGCGTAACCGAGGCATTTAGCGGAGAATAGGACCATGCCAGCCAGCAGCCCCATGACGGATGTGCCGGAAGCGCTTGAGGAAATCAAGGCCGGGCGCATGATCGTCGTGGTCGATGACGAGGACCGCGAGAACGAAGGCGATCTGACCCTGGCGGCCGAGCACGTCACACCGGAAGCGATCAACTTCATGGCGCGGTACGGGCGCGGGCTCATCTGCCTGGCACTTACTGAGGAGCGCGCGGACTACCTGCGTCTCGGTCCGATGACACAGCAGAATTCATCGCGCTTTGGGACGGCATTCACTGAGACCATTGAAGCGCGGGAGGGCGTGACGACCGGCATTTCGGCGTACGACCGTGCGCATACGATCCGCGTCGCCATCGATCCGCGATCGACGGCGCACGATCTGGCGCGGCCTGGGCACGTGTTCCCGCTGCGCGCTCGTAAAGGCGGCGTGCTGGTGCGCGCCGGGCAGACGGAGGCCTCTGTCGATCTGGCTCGGCTGGCGGGCCTCATCCCGGCGGGCGTTATCTGCGAAGTGATGAAGGATGACGGCACGATGGCTCGCGTGCCGGACCTCATCGAGTTCTGCGGGCAGCATGGACTGAAGATGCTGACCGTTGCGGAGTTGATCCGTTACCGGCTGCAGCACGAGCGCTACATCGTGCGCGTCGCCGAGAGCGCGATGCCGACGGAATGGGGCGAGTTCCGCATGATTGGCTACGAGAGCGAAGTGAACGGCGGTGAGAGCCACGTGGCGCTGGTGATGGGCGACGTGAGCAGCGGCGGAACGTCTCAGGAACCGGTGCTGGTCCGCGTGCACTCCCATTGTCTTGCCGGCGAAGTGTTTGGAACCACACTGTGCGATTGCCACCAGACGATGCGACAGTCGCTGAAGGCCATTGGCCAGGCTGGGCGAGGCGCGCTGATCTATCTGCACAATGCGAGCCGCGGGTTTGAGATCGACCGCACCGTCGACCCGCACCGCATCGTTTTTCACCGCGAGGCGCGCGCCCGCGAAGCGCATGAGGACCGCCGGCAGCGCATCCTGCGCGAAGTGGGTCTCGGCGGGCAAATCCTTGCCGATCTGGGCATTCACCGCATCCGCCTGCTGAGCAATACGCCGACGCACGTTCCGGCGCTCCAGGGCTTCAGCGTGGAAATCGTCGAGCAGGTGCCGATTCCGTCTGAAGCACCGCTACGCAGCTAATCAGCACATCGGCTGCGCGTCGACTCCGGCCTCGCCGGGTTGCGGCACATCCTGGAGCAGCCCGCGGCTTGCCAGTTCCTGGCGAAGATTCTCAGTACTCGTGAACTGTATGCCGTGGATGCCGAGCGCTTCGGCAGCGCGAATATTTTTCGGGTTGTCGTCGAGGAAGAGTGTTTCCTGCGGCGCGACGCCCAGTTTCCCGCAGGTGTACGTGTAGATCGCCGGATCGGGTTTAACCATGCCCAGTTCGCAGGACCAGGTGAGCTGCGTAAATCCGGAAAGCCACGCGAAGTCCGCGCTGTTGCGCATGTAATGCAGCAGGTCCGGAATCATGTTCGAGAGGATCGCCGTGTGGACGCCAACCTGCTGGAGCGCTGCGGCCCAGGCGACCATCGCCGGGTTCAGCGCCGCCCACATCAGCACGTCGTTATGGACCAGAGACTGAATCTGTTCCGGTGTGAAGGTGAGGCCGGCCTCGCCTGCAAACCACCGCCAGTACCCCGGGCCATCCACCTGAGCCAGGTCGTACTGCGGGCGGCCCGGCCAGTAGATGCGTTCGAAGGTGTCGAGGTCGAGCCCGGTGATTCTCACCAGCTTTTGGTGGGCCACCGGGTCCTGGTGTGACAGAACGAGTCCGTAGTCAAAGATGACGGCGCGAATTTGCAAAATGAGTTCCTCAGTCTGATCCGATGCTGCTATAGACATTATCTTCACCCGGCGGCGTCCGGGGAATTCCCTGCGGGTCGCGCCCGCACTCGTGTGAAAAGATGTTGAGGTGCGGTTTTCCGCGAGAACCGATTGGGATGTGGAAGAGACGCGACTGGCCCGTGCGCTGCGAGCACGCCGGGACGCCGGCCTGCCGCTGATCGATCTCACGGCATCGAACCCGACGCAGTGCGGGTTCAGCTACCACGAGCGCGGCATTCTGGCGGCTCTCACCGATCAACGGGCGATGACGTATGACCCGGATCCGCGAGGAATGCGGGCGGGCCGCGAGGCTGTTTGCGGATATTACGCCGGCCACGCCGCTGCCATCTCGCCGGACTGCATCTTCCTGACTACCGGCACCAGCGAGGCATATGGCTGGGCGTTTCGGCTGCTCTGCGATCCCGGCGACGAAGTCCTGATCGCGCAGCCGAGTTACCCGCTGTTCGGTTTTCTGGCGCAACTTGAGGACGTTCGGCTCACGCCATACCCCCTGCTTTACGACCACGGTTGGCAGACTGATCTTCGCGGTCTGCGTGAGCGGATTACGGACCGCACGAAGGCTGTCGCCATCGTCCACCCGAATAATCCGACGGGTCACTGGACACGCGAGCGGCGTGAGCTGGAGCAAGTATGCGCGGAGCGCGGGCTGGCGTTGATTGTCGATGAAGTCTTTCTCGATTACCCACTGGACGAGGTACCGGGGACGAGCTTCGCGGCCGGAGAGCATCCGGCGCTTACATTCGTCCTCAGCGGCATTAGCAAGATCGCGGCTTTGCCGCAGATGAAGGCGGCGTGGATCGCGACCGCTGGCCCGGAGAGGGAATTGCGTCCGGCGCTGGAGCGGCTGGAGGTGATCGCCGACACATTTCTCTCAATGAATGCGCCGGTGCAGTGCGCTATGGAGACGTGGCTGCGAGGAGCCGGTGCGATTCAGGATGAGATTCGGCAGCGTACGCGCTCCAATCTGGGCGCACTCGACAGGCTGCTCGGCGGCTGCCTAGCTGTAACGCGTTTGCAGGCCGAAGCGGGCTGGTACGCGGTGCTGCGGGTTCCGGCACTGGGCCGCGACGAGGACCTGGCCGTTCGCCTGGTGCAGGAACACGGAGTGTCCATCCACCCCGGCTATTTCTTTGGATTCGCCGGCGAGGGTTGGCTGGTCGTGAGCCTGCTCACGCCGGAGGCGGATTTCCGAATGGGGATCGAGCGAATCTGTGCGCACTTTTCCGCTGCCCAGTGAAGGCATACCGTTCCACCGACCCTTCTCCGCGCCCAGGCTCAGAGGATGTTTACGGCTCTTGCGGCGAGCAATGCGATCGTCGCCAGGGATATGAGTGACTGCACCATCATCAGCACCTTGGCCCAGCGCGAGAGCACGGGCACATCCGTCGGCGAAAACGCGGTGCTGGTGTTGAACGCGATGAAGAGGTAGTCGATAAATCCGGGATTCCAGTTCTCTTCGCCCATGGCTCGCTTTGCTTCCAGGTCGAGCGTCATCTGGGGGAAGAGGAATGCGCCGTCGCTGTGGGTGCCGCGCAAATCGCGCTCGTTCGGACCCCCGGCATCGAGGCGCCAATACCACAGGGCGAAGACGAGGATGTTGGTGATCCACAATGCGGCGGCGGACTCGAGCAGGGCCAGTGGGCTCTCGCGGTGCTGCGGCAGGGCGGAGATCAGCAGCCACAGGGACCAGATCATGTCGAGGGTGATGACGCCCGTGACGACGAACCCAAGCACCCGGTTCAGAGCCGCTCTGCCGGCCGTGTGCGCCCAGACAGAAGGAATGATGAGGACCACGATGATGGCCAGCAGCAGCCAGCCCGGTCCGACGGAAAGCTGCTCCGGCAGTGCCAGGCGGAGCCCGCCGACGGCAAGCAATGCCAGCATCGCGGGCCAGCGCGGCTCAGGGCGTGCAGGGGCGTTGGGCATAGGTTCTGGTCAGAGGTGTTTCAGGTAATTGACGATTTCCGGCATCGTCCAGCCGCCCACGGGCATGCCGATAAATTTGCGGCGGATCACGCCGTTGCGGTCGATGATGTAAGTCTCCGGCGGCCGATACGTGCCGAAGGCGTGATTCGATGCGTCGCTGAGGTCGTCGATGGTCGTGATGCCGTGCAGGTTGTTATCCTGGAGGAACTGACGGTACGAAGCCTCGTCGGTGTCGAAGGCCACTGCGAGCACAACCACGTCGTTGGGCATGTCGTGCTGGAGCTGGATGAGCGAGGGGAACTCCTCAATGCAGGGAGCGCACCAACTCGCCCAGAAATTCAGGACCACCACTTTGCCGCGATAGTCGCGGAGCCGCACGGCCTGCGAGCCATCGCGGATCGTGACGTTCGGCGCGCGTTCGCCCACCTGCGCGGGATGATTGCTGCGGTTGCATCCGGAGAACAGGGAACAGGCAACAGGCAGGAGGGACCAGAGCGCAATAACCGGCAGGTGGCGCCTGCGTGGGCCAGCCGCGGTGAAGAGCCTGGAATCCGGGTGCGGAATCACATTCCTATAATAGTGAAGAGCCGCGAAAACCCTTGGATTCCATTGCTCCTCCCCTGGTACTTTCGGTTATTATCCCCGCGCGCAACGAGGAGGATTGCCTCGGCGACTGCCTGCAATCCCTGGTCAGCCAGCAGGAACCGGGATGGGAGTTGGGGCGCGACTGGGAGATTCTGGTGGTCAACGATGCGTCGGTCGACCACACGCGGCAGATCGCGGAGGGGTTCGAAGGCTTCGTTGTGATCGACGCTCCGAAGCTCGAGAAGGGCTGGACGGGCAAGGCAAATGCGGTCTGGGCGGGAGCGCAGGCCGCGCGCGGCCAGTGGCTGCTCTTTACGGATGCGGATACGATCCATGAGCCGGGGCATCTGCGGATCGCCATGATCGAGGCCGAGCGGCACGGGGCCGGCATGCTGTCCTACTCGCCGCGGCAGATTTTGTATGGATTTCTGCAACGCCTGGTGATGCCGCTGATCTTTAGTGACCTGGCGGCCACCTACTCGCCGGCGCGGGTAAACGATCCAGCGAAATTGACCGCCGCGGCCAATGGGCAGTTTCTGCTGGTGCGGCGCGACGCCTACGAGAAGATCGGCGGCCACGCGGCGGTGCGCGAGGCGATTCTCGAGGACGTCGCACTGGCGTCCCTCGCGAAGCGCCGCAAGCTGGGACTGCGGTTCCGCTATGCGCCGGAGGCTGTCGCAGCGCGCATGTATCGCAGCTTTGGCGCGATGTGGGAGGGGTGGACCAAGAACCTGGCGCTGCTCTTCGGCAATGCCATGATGCTCGCCGGTATACGGATGCTGCAGTTTGCCGTGCTGCTCGGCATCCCGCTGCTGATCTGGTTCTTATGGTGGGCCAGCCGCCAGCCGACAGGACTCCGCCCTTCGGCAGGCGTTCTGGGCACGCCGCTGGCGTCGGTTGCACTGGCCATCATCTGGCTGAGAGCGCTTTGGGGGTTCTACAGCCGAGTAGCGAAGTCGAATTTTCCCTTCCGCGACTATGTCTGGTCTCCCCTGGGGATTCCGATCTATGCCGCCATGCTGTGGCAGAGCTGGTTTCGTCTCAACGTAACGAAGCAGGTAGTCTGGAAGGGCAGGGAAATCCGGACGGACCGCAGATGACCATCCCGGACCCCGACGACTCAGGAGCTGGGATGATTTTGCTGACAAGGAAGGCCGAGTTTTCCGCATCGCACTTCTATTGGAATGACCGGTGGAGCGAGGAGGAAAACCGCCGTGCGTTCGGCAAATGCGCGAATCGTAACGGGCATGGTCACAATTACACCGTTGAGGTGACGGTCGCGGGCGATGTCGATCCGGTGACCGGGTTCGTAGTCGATCTGAAGCAGCTAAAGGACGTGATGGAGCGCGAGGTATTGTCGGCCTACGATCATCGCCACCTGAACCTGGAGGTGCCGGAATTTCGGAGCGCGCTCCCCACGACGGAGAACATCGCGGTGGCGATTTGGCGCAGGCTGGAGGGAAGAATCCCGGGCGCCAGGCTCCGGCGTGTGCGCGTATACGAGATGCCGGATCTGTTTGCCGATTACCTGGGAGAGTGACGGGAGCGCTGAGATGAAGGCCTATCTGGGGAGAAGATATCGGTTCAGCGCGTCCCATCGTCTCTGCTCGGAACGGCTGAGCGAAGCTGAAAACCACGCCACCTACGGCAAGTGCGCCAATCCGCACGGCCACGGACATAATTATGTGCTGGAAGTTCTGGTCGGCGGCGAACTCGATGGATCGACGGGAATGGTTTGCGATTTGACGGATTTGGATGGATGGGTGCAGCGCGAAATCCTGGAGCCGTTCGACCACGAGAATCTGAATACGCTCGATGCTTTTCGGAATCTTGTGCCGACCACGGAGAATCTTTGTATTGAGATTCAGCGGCGGCTGCGGCGAGCCATCCGGCCGGGACTCTCGCTTGCGGTTCGCATCGAAGAGACCTCCAACAACTATTTTGAATTCAGCGAGAGTGCAGGTTAGCGGTGCTGGAAGAGGACACGACATGGCAAAGAAGCATGCGCTGATACCCCAAAGGGCCAAGGGGCAGATCATCGGGAAGACAGGGCTCGAGCATGTATCAACGCAGGATATTTACAGGGAGATCATCCGCCGCTACGATGCGGATCCAACACGTGACGGGCTGGAGAAGACGCCGGAGCGCGTCGAAAAGGCGCTGGAGTTCCTGACTCGCGGCTATAAAGAGGACCCGAACGGCATTCTGCAGGCGGCGATGTTCGATGTGGCCTATGACGAGATGGTGCTCGTGAAGGACATCGAGATGTACTCGCTCTGCGAGCACCACATGCTGCCTTTCTTCGGCAAGGTGCATGTCGCCTATATTCCGGACGGCAAGGTGATCGGGTTGAGCAAGATTCCGCGGCTGGTAGACGTGTTTGCGCGGCGCCTGCAGGTGCAGGAACGACTGACGCGGCAGATCGCCGACGCCATTCAGGAAGCGATCCATCCGCAGGGGGTCGGCGTCGTGGTGGAGGCGCGGCACTTGTGCATGATGATGCGCGGCGTCGAAAAGCAGAACTCCTCCACCGTGACCTCGGCGATGGTGGGAGTCTTTCTCAACCACCACACGCGCAATGAATTTCTGTCTCTGATTAAAGAGCGGTCGAACGAGCGCCTGTAGCCGGTTTTCCGCAGCAGCCAACGCTGTATCGTTACAGAGTGAACGGCCTCCTGATTCTCGACAAGCCGGCCGGTATGACGTCGCACGACGTCGTGGCGCGTGTGCGCCGCATTACGAGCGAGCAGTCCGTGGGCCATCTGGGAACGCTGGATCCGATGGCAACGGGCGTGCTGCCGCTGCTGTTGGGAAAGTTCACGCGGCTGGCGCAGTTCTTCACTTCCAGCGAGAAGGCGTATACCGGCACAGTTCGATTTGGGTTTGCAACGGACACGTACGATGCCGAGGGCGAGATGGTCGGTGAGGCCCGTACCGTGGCTGTGAACCTCGATCAGGTGCGCGCGGTCGCAGCGCGATTTCTCGGCGAAATCGAGCAGATGCCGCCGGCGTTTTCCGCAAAGAAAATTGCAGGCAAGCCCGCATACAAACTGGTGCGCGCCGGCAAGACTCCGGAACTGAAGCCGGTTCGCATCCACGTCGATGCCTTCACGATTGATAAGGTGGAGGGCGACCGGGCTGAATTTTCCATGCGGATCTCCGCTGGAGGGTACGTGCGCGCGATTGCGCATTCCATGGGCGAAGCGCTAGGCTGTGGCGCGCATCTGGCGAGCCTGCGGCGGACGGCTGCCGGGCCGTTTACGCTCGAGCAGGCGATCCCCCTGAACAACGCTGAGTGCATCGCGGCTGAAGGCCGGCTGGAGCATCGGCTCGTTCACCCGCGTACGCTGTTGCCGGAAATGCCATCGATCACCGCCGATGAACAGACCGTCGGCCGCATCCGCAACGGCATGCAGGTGAACCTGCCGGAGTATTCAGAAGCCGCGCTGGTGAAGATTTTCGCGGGGCAGCGGGATCTCGTTGCTATTGGCAAACGTGTCGCCGGCACACTGTTTCAGCCCGCTGTTGTGCTGTGCTGAGTGGCCGCCGTTTGCGTCTTCGGAGGCATTCGAGGGAACAGCAAAGCGGCTTCACCGCCAGCCTGTGCAGGGCCGGGATGAAGCCGCTTTGTGGCCCTTGCTTCCGGGCCGACCCCGCTACTGGCGGCGAGCGTTGTGCTTGTCGCGATAGATGGAGTGCGAGACGCGATTCTGGCGATGGGTGAGGGCAGCGCGATCGGCACGGGTCAGGTGGCCGTTGTCCGCACGCCGCATCGCATGCTCTTCGCGATTAATGGAGGCTTCGCGGCGTTCCAGGTTGCGGGTTTCGCCGGCAGTGAGCTGACCGCTCTTCACGCCCTGAGCAACGCGGTCCTGCTGGTTTTCCTTGCGCTGGTTGATGGTGGCTGAGGTTTGGCCCATGGCCATGCTGGTAGAAACTGCGAGCACCGCAGCAGCAAACATTGAGAGTTTCATAAACTGGGGTCTCCTTGTTGCGAGCGGCTTACTGCATTGTTGCTCCTGCCGCTCGCTTGTACTCGTGAAGACACAGCGTGCACGCAGATGTTGCGGGAAAATCGCGAGCGCGCGCACCGTGTTTTGTGGAAACCGCTCATCTATTTGCGCAGCAGAGGTTCCAGCATCGGCAGAAAAGCATCGGCCAGCAACTGGGCGCCTTTGGCCGTGGGATGGACGGCGTCCTCCTGGATGGCGCCAGGCACCATGTAAACGCGTGCATAGATATTCGGGATGACGGGGACGTGATTCTGCGCGGCAACCTGCGTAAATGTCTCATTAAACTGCCGCACGTAATCGGCCCCATAATTCGGTGGCAAAGTGATGCCGGCAACAATCACCTTGCTCCCGGCCTGCAGCAGCGTGCGGACCATCGTGTTCAGGTTGCGGCGGGTATCGGTGATGGGAATGCCTCGGAGCCCGTCATTGCCGCCGAATTCGACGATGACAATGGACGGATGCAGCGCGAGCACGTTCCTGAGCCGGTCGACACCATCCTTAGTTGTGTTGCCGCTGATTCCGGAGTTGACGACGCGGTAATGGTAGCCGCGCTTGTCGAGTTCCGTCTGCAGAATGGCGGGATAGGCACGGCCAGGGTCGAGCCCGTATCCGGCCGTAATGCTGTCGCCAAAGCAGTCGATGACGGGAACGGAAGGGCGCGGCGCAGCGTAACAATAAGGAAGCAAGAGAAGTGCGGCGGCAAAAATGCGGCGGTGCACAGGAAAAGGATAGCAATTCTGCGCGGCTCGCCTACAACAGCGGCGGCTTGGGCGGGCTGGTAATCTGCGAGTGGGCAGGCAGGAGAGCGGATGATCGAAGTACGGGGCTTGAAAAAATCGATTCGGAACGGGACGCGAGTCGTGGAGATTCTTCGCGGCATCGACCTGACGATTCCGAAGGGGCAATTTGCAGCGGTAATGGGTGCGAGCGGCAGTGGCAAGAGCACTCTGCTTGGCTTGCTGGCAGGACTCGATACGCCGACCGAAGGACAGGTAATCCTCGATGGCGTCGACATCTCGGGCCTCGAAGAGGACAAGCTTGCCGAGATTCGCGGCAGTCGCATCGGATTCGTTTTTCAGTCGTATCAGCTGATTCCAACGCTTACCGCGCTCGAGAACGTTATGTTGCCCCATGAGCTGAATGCGCGTGGCGACGCGCGGCGAAAAGCGGAGGCGCTGCTGACTACCGTAGGGCTGCAGGACCGGCTGCATCATTACCCCGTGCAACTCTCGGGCGGCGAGCAGCAGCGCGTTGCGCTGGCGCGCGCTTTTGTGCTGGATCCGCCCATCGTTCTGGCGGATGAGCCGACCGGCAATCTCGATACCCGCAACGGCCAGCATGTGTTGGAGTTGCTGACCGAGAGACAGCGCGAATCCGGGACAACCCTCGTGATGGTGACTCACGATCCGCAGATCGCCGATCGCGCCGATCGGCGCATTCATTTGCGCGATGGCGCCGTTGTCGCCGACGAGATGCGCCTGGCAGGGGAGCCAGTGCGATGAAGCCAGCTCTTTCGTGGAACACCGCAGCCCGTATTGCCTGGCGCGAACTGCACGTGGGGAAAGCGAAGTTTCTCTTTGTCCTGCTCTCCGTCGCGGTGGGTGTCGCGGCGCTGACCGGTGTCCGCGGATTCAGCCAGTCGTTTTCGCGAGCGCTGCTGCTGCAGGCCCGCAGCATCATGGCAGGAGACCTGAGCGCGCGCATGTTTCGCCAGGCGACGCCCTCTGAGCAGCAGCAACTTCAGGCCTTGACCCGCCAGGGCGTGCGCGAAACCGTGGTTACCGAGACGGTGTCCATGGCCATGGTGAAGACCGATCCCGTGCCGCTCCTGGTCACGCTGAAAGCCGTTGATCCGAGTCAGTATCCCTTCTACGGGCAGGTGATGCTGCAGCCCGCCGGAAGTCTGCACGACCTTCTCAACGACCAGACCGTCGTTGTCGACGACAACCTGCTGGTCCGCCTGCGCGCGAGGGTCGGCGATGTGCTGAAGATTGGCGGAAGCTGGTTTCGCATCACTGCGGTAATTGTTCGCGAGCCCGATCGCATGACAGCGGGTGTTGGACTTGGACCGCGCGTGATGGTGACCCGCCATGCGATGGAAGAAACGGGGCTTCTGCAGCCCGGCAGCCGCGCAACGGAGCGGTATCTCTTTGCACTCGGAGATAAGCAGAAGGTGGCCGACGTGCGCGCGCAGATTGAAAAGGTTCTGCCCGACGCGCAAATCAGCGATTTTCGCGAGACCAGCCCTGCGCTGAGCGAAGGTGTGGACCGGGCGACAGGGCTCCTGAGCCTGATCTGCCTGGTCGCCATGGTGCTCGGCGCCATCGGCGTCGCCATGGCAATGCGCGCGCACCTGCAGCAGCGCATTGAGATTCTTGCCATCATGAAGTCCATCGGCGCGCGCTCCTCCGATATTCTTCGGATCTACCTCTTACAAACGCTCGTGCTCGGCCTCGGCGGGGCGCTGATTGGTATTGCCTTCGGACTCGGCGTGGAGTACGTGCTCCCGTCCGTCTTCGGAAAACTGCTGCCGCTCCGCCCCGATCTTCGCCTGCCGCTGAATCCTGTGCTGGCGGCGCTGGGCACGGGCATCATGACCACGCTGCTGTTCTGCCTGCCTCCATTGCTCGACGTGCGCAAAGTGCGCCCGAGCCTGGTGCTGCGGCGGGCTGTGGAGAGCGGCGATCGCGGTAGCTGGATCCAGTGGCTGAAAGGACAGAAGCTGCAGTTCCTGGCCATCATCGTCATTCTCGCCGGGCTTGGCGGAATTGCCGCCGCCCTCGCCGACTCCTGGCTGGTGGGCAAGTGGTTCGCCGTGTGCCTCGCCGGATTGCTGCTCTTCATTCTGGGGCTCAGCGCCGTCACGCTGCGCACGCTGCGAGCTTTTCTGTCGCGCACTCGCCTGCATCTGCATTCCGCGTTGCGGCACGGACTGGCGAATCTTTATCGTCCCGGCAACCAATCGGCAGCGGTGCTGGCGGCGCTCGGCGCGGGAGTCATGCTGATCCTCAGCATCTATCTCATGCAGCGTTCAATCATTGGGGCGTTGCGTGAAGACGTGAAGCCGACGACGCCAAATCTGTTTTTCATCGACATCAGTACTGAAGAGTTGCCGGGCATTCGGGCTCTGCTGCAGCAGCAGCCGGGAATCGCCGGCGGGCTAGAAGCGATTCCGATTATCTCGGCCCATGTGGAGTCGATTGACGGCACGCCCGTGGATGACGTGAAGGTGAAGAATTATCCGAAGCGGCTGCTGCGCTCAGCAACACTGTCGTGGACGACCGCAGTACCGGAAGGCACCAAAGTCACAGAAGGGAAGTGGTGGAGCGGCGAGGACGGCGGCAACAGCCTGGCCGTCGTGGATCGCGTGGCGCAGCGCCTGCATCTGAAGATCGGATCCCGCATGACGTTTGTTTCCGGAGACAAGCAAATCCCCGTGCAGGTGACGGCGATCTACAAAGTCACCGGCGAGCACGCCTTCGCCCGAAGCGAGTTCATCATGCCGGAGGCACTGCTGAGGGACCAGCCGACGGTTTGGTACGGCGACGTCCACGCTAAGCCGGATGCGATTCCAACGGTAGAACGAGCTTTGTTCGCGGCTTATCCCACCGTGACGGTGATCAACGTCGCCGATATTCTGCAAACGATCCAGAGCGTCGTCGATCAGATCACGCTGGTGATTCGGTTCCTGGCTGGATTCTCGATTCTCTCCGGCCTGATCATTCTGGCGTCCAGTGTGGCGAGCACGCGTTTCCGGCGCATGCGCGAAGTGGTTGTTCTGAAGACGCTGGGTGCCACGCGCAATCGCATCGCGACTGTGTTCAGCGTGGAGTTTCTTGTGCTGGGACTGCTCGCTGGGGCGGTCGGGGTAGCGTTTGCCAACTTGCTGAGCAGGATCCTGCTCCACCGCATGCAAGTGGTCTTTCATCGTGACGTGAGCGGCTCGCTGCTGGCCATTGCCGGGACCGCGGTGCTGGCTGTGGGCACAGGATGGGTTGCAAGCTTTCGCATCTTGGGGCAGAAGCCTCTGGAAGTGCTGCGCGAGGAGTAAAGTCTGGGTCTGCCCGCACTGCTCCCCTCTGAGACAGGGCCGTCACGCCGCCCGGCGGCGCTGCACATGGGGTCCCGAACAGCGGTAATTCTTTGGCAGAAATACCTGGGTCAGGTAGTTGCCTTTCGATGGAGCGTCGGCAAAGGCCTCGAACTCGAACTCCGGCACATCGAAGTAGAAGTAAACCTGATGCGTCGGCGCGAACTCGATGCCCAGAGTGCGATGCGCAGGATCGTAGCCCAGCGCGGAAACGGCTGACGACCTCACCCGGATCCACTGCATAGACTCAGGGTAACAACATCGTGGCGAGTGCAGCGCGCCTTCACGCCCGGCCACACGGGAGCGAAAGCCGGGACCGTGAAAGCGCCCGGAAACATTGACCGGATGCGGCGGGGCCGATACTATGAAAATGCAGCACTTGATGCGGAAACGCGTCGCGCTGTGGCCTTTCTGAAGGACTGCCCCCTCGTTCAACGGCAGGACAGCTGACTCTGGATCAGCATATCGGGGTTCGAATCCCTGGGGGGCAGCCAAGTAGATTCAATAGCTTGCCACCCAGCTTGTCGGATTGTTCCCTCGCTGTGCCGTAAACTGCCAGTTCGCGCATTCGCCTCGCCGTTCCGCCTCACAAGCCGCTGACAATGCCGGGGTACCCTGACTAATGTCGCGCGTGTTGCTGCCCCCGGACGGAGGATGCGGGCTTCGGGCGTGAGCCGCGATGCAGCTGTGGCCCGGGTATAGCATCCAGCTCCCGAACCCCTTCCGGGCCGGACACCCGCCCAGCGACATCGAGATCGGTAATTTCAAGGCCGTGGCAGTTTCGACACCGGCGGCAGACTCGGCACACCGCGACTTCATCCAGTGTGAATGTCGATGTTGTAAAGCAAGCGTCTTCGATTACGCCGGCGGTTCGAGATCACCGCCCGGGGTGTCAAACGCTGATTTACCAAAGCTGTTCGATCCGTTCTTTCGTACGAGCGGTATGACTGTGGCCTGGTGAGCAGGCCTTGCCGCAGGTCAGCGCATTACCGCAACTTGTGGATGCTTGTCGCCTTCAACGCCCGTGCTTCGCCCGGGCAGCAGCCGGTTTGGAGTCGACTGGGCGCCCGTGGAGCTGCGTTCACAGGACGGGATCCGCTTCCGGTGTCGCCTTGACGGTTTCGACAAGGAGTGGACCGGGCCGGCGCTGAGACGCTGGCGCATCCCTGGATCACGAGTATATTAAGTCGCCAGTTCCTGGGCTATCGAGTGGCATTTTGTCGCCTGCTAAAGACCGGAACCTGCTGGCGAAGGACAACATCTGGCTGGAGTACACGGCAACGCGATCGCTTGTGAACTCGCAATATAGCCAGCTGGCTCCCCGCGTTGGCATTGCGTGGCAGTTCAGCAACAAGCTGGTGGCCCGCACCGGCTACGGGCTTTTCTACGGCGGACTGGAGAGGATTGGCGGAGCGCCGAACCTGGGATACAGCTACCCGTTCCAGTACTCGGTGAACTTTAGCCGTACGTCGCGTAAACCCAACGCCTGCCCAAGCATCGGGCAGCTATATGGAATCAATCTCGCTACCGGCTTCTCGACGCAGCCGGGCTGGGACAACGGACTGGCGAAGGACCCCAATCCTTCGACACCAAGCCTGATTGGCGCCCAGGCCCAGTACCACACGCCTTATACGCAGCAATGGAACCTGTCGTTCGAGTATGCGTTGTCGAACTCCATGACGTGGACGATCGGTTATGTCGGGAACAACTCTCGTAATCTGGAAGGATTTCCGGACCAGAATGCTCGTGATGGACTGGTGGGGCCAAGCGACAACGCGAACAAGATTCGGCCATTCCCGGATTTTGGCGGATCGCAGTTCGACATGCACGAGGGCGTCTGCGAGTACAACTCCCTGCAGACCACGCTGCAGAAGCACTTGGCGAATGGCTTCTCGTTCCTGGCGGACTACACCTATGGACATGCGCTGGACGACACGCAGACGCCTCTGAATGGAGGAGGGAACCTGTACCGCATGCCGCTGAACCTGCCCATGATCAGCGAATATGCGATGTTCGCCAGCGCGTCGCTTTCAATGGCCAGTATGAGCTGCCATTCGGGCGCGGCAGAAGATTTCTGGCCAACAGCAAGACGCTGGTGAACGAACTGGCGGGCGGGTGGTCAACGGATTTGGTCTTCATGGCGCAGACCGTATTGCCTGCCAGCGTTGGTCCGAACAACAGCGGACCAGGATGCGGCGAAGAAGCACTCCGAGAACGCAGCCGCTGACTATTACGTCGCGTACGAAATCCTTAGCCGCCCGCACTCCGCGGCCGAACTGGATGAAGCGGAGTTGCTGCTGAGGCGCGCCACAGCGGCGAGCCCTGGCCTGGCCGACGCATGGTACGAACTGGGCCGGGTTGATGCGGAACGCGAATGCTGGGAAGAAAGCGCGCAGGCCCTGCAGAAGGCAATTGCGCTGCGACCATCCTTTGCTTC
Source organism: Acidobacteriaceae bacterium (assembly GCA_035933815.1). Taxonomy (GTDB): domain Bacteria; phylum Acidobacteriota; class Terriglobia; order Terriglobales; family Acidobacteriaceae; genus Palsa-343. The sequence continues at coordinate 6,519 of DASYYN010000299.1, read as the reverse complement.
AGCGCATTATCAACTCGCGAAGGTGTACGGACACCTGCATCGTCCGAGAGACCGCAGCAAAGAGCTCGCTCTCTTCCAGAGCTACAGCCGCGATGAGGAGGACAACGTGAACACCAAGGTGCGGGAGATGACGGTGTTCCTCACCAAACCCGAGTAGCTGCGCGTGGAAATGCAGGCTGCGCTACTGACCTGATGGCGTGACTGCAAGGTTGTCGAACTGAGCCCGGTTCCACTCCGAGCCAATCCCGAACATCCCATGCGTATGGCTGCTGTCCTCGACCTGGGCCAGAGGCTTTCCGTTGAGACTGGCAACGATCTGCCGGCCTGCAAGTCGCAGTTGCAGGTGGTGCCATTGGCCTTGCGGCGGCGCGATTTTTCCCTGAGCCAGCGTGCGGGTGACCTGGCGATAGGTGGAGGAGAGCAGCTCCCAGTCGCCGTTGCTGTGCAGCCGAAAGGTATAGCCGCTGGGCAGACGTGCTTCGTGGCTGCGGAATACGTCCGCGGAGTCGATCCTGCCGATGATCATCGCACTTCCGGGGCCGTCGATGCGGACATCAGCATCGATCTGGTAGTCGGTTGACGCGGCGTTCCCGGCAAGCGTCCACGGATCGGGGAGAGGTCCCCAGGGAATCGGACGCTCCGTGATCAGCTGCTCGAGACACTTGCCCGATCTGCCGCTGCAGGGAAGGACCTCGAAGGCACCGTCCTGATCGGAGAGGAATTTGGGGCTGCGGTGAAGCTCGGTGGATTCGAAGTTATCCCGGTATGGAAAGGGAAAGGGAGCGGATGACGGCGGCTCGACGGTCCCTTTGGCCTGCCCAGTCGTCGTGGTGAGGGAGTAGAGAGAATCCGGATCGAAGGTGTAGGTGAACGCAGCGCCGCGCACCGGGACGTCGGCCACATGATCAAAGGTGTGCCGGCTATTCGTCTCCCACATGTGAACCGTTCCAGTGGAGAGGCCGCCCTGAACCTGGAAGCGAACGGTCTGCGGATGTGCTGCGTCGATGGTCTGCAGCACGACGCTCCAGTCGTGACCGTCTGACAATGCGACGTAATCACCTTTTTCGGGCAGGTAGCCGCAGGACTTCTCGAGATAATGCCAGCCGGGTTGCGCGAACTGCGTGGTGTGCGCGGTCGCCCAGATCGCGCCCTGCACGTTGTAGTGTCCGGACCAGGGCGTGTTGGCATACATCAATCCGGAGTTTGGCGCCGCAAGATTGTCATAGTAGGAGGTGATCGGGCTCCAGATCTCCGTCGCGGTAAAGCCGCCCTTCAGGTAATTCTCGTTGTAGAGCTGCGCCAGGGAGCGGCCGCCGATTTGCCAGTCGCGGGAGAGGATGTTGGAGGCGCTTGACTGCGGCTGATCCTCGCTGGACCAGAGGGGCTTGCTGATTTGGAGTGCGGTGGGCGGAGTGGTCAGCTTGCCGTGCATGCGCGGGTAGTGCACGGAGACGACGGCAATCGCATCGCGCAGCGCAGGATCGGCGGCCATCGCCTTGAGAATCGCCCACTGATCGACACTGGGGCTCGGGTATTCATCGCAGCAGACGATCTTTGTGTCGAGGTGATGCGCATCGAGCACGCGGCGCAGGGTCTTGACGTACTCGGGACTTTCGAAGTGCTTTTCATTCCAGATGCCGGTGTAGGCGATGTCGAGCCCCCACTGCTTTTTTGCGCCCTCGATGAAGTCGGCGACATAGTTGGCCATGTCATCGGAGTAGAAATTGCCGCCGCCGATCCATCCGGGCGCGCCCCAGGCCAATGTATCCAGAACGATCTTCGGATTCCGCTTCCGAGCTTCGCTCATCAGCCACCACTCGTAGCCGCGGGTGTAGTCGTGGTCGCTGCGGGTACGCATGTGGCTGGGCTCCGAGCCGTCGGTGGAGTTCACGTCTCCGCCGATCTCCACTTTCAGGTGCTGCAGCGAAGCGCCATAGTTCGATTTGAAGAGATAATCGAGGATTTGGCTGCGATACGGCTCGGGATAATCGATGAGCAGCCGCGAAGAGGCTCCGGCGCTGGCAGCGCCCAGACCATCGAAAGTTCGGCCCACGCTGGTTCCGTCGAGCACTACCGTTTTGTCTGCGGACTGTGCGACGAGCAGCGGCTCGATGCGCAGCATCAGGGCGAAACCAGCGAAGACGAACAGCGCACGGCGAACTTTCATGTACTTCCTCTCGAACGGCCACGGCATCTGCGTGTACGTTAACGACACCCATCCTATGCGCTGCTTTCGTGAAATGTCAAAGCCAAATGCCGGGCTGTGCTTTGCACTCGCCGATGTCAGGCGATGCTGGTCTGCGCCTTTCCGGAGGCGGAAATACGGTCGAGGAAGAGCGGCAAATTGCTGCGCAAAACGATGTGCGGAGCCAGGCGCGTGACCGGCGGCGGAGGGACTCCATCGACGATGTGACGAATTAGCGATTCGAACGCGGTCTTGCCCTGAACGAAAGGACGCTGATAGAGGGTAGCGAGAATCCTGCCGGATTCGAGAAAGCGCACCAGGTCGGGAAATAAATCCGTCGTGATGACGAGCGTCCGGTCGAGCGCATTATGCTGCTCCAGAGCGCTGAGAACGGGAAGACTATTCGCCGTGCTGATATAGATGGCATCGGGGCGAGGCTTACGGTTCAGGAGAGCCAGGGTTTCGCGCCGCGCATCCTGCGCTCGCTCGTGGGTTTCGATAGCGGGGAGGAGCGACAGATGCGGCGCAATCGTGGCCAGAGTCGCCGCGAATCCCTTCAGCTTTTCGGCGTGATCCTGGGTGCTCAGGTCCCCGGTAATGGTGGCTACAGACCCGGGTTTCTGCACCGCTCGGGCAAAGAGTTCCGCCGCGATCGATCCGCTGATGGCTGCATCGACGGAGACGCAGGCCAGTCTCCCGCTGCGTGAGGCATCGCTGGCAACGCAGACGACTGGGGTTCCCTGGGCGGTAATGCTGCGGATGATGGGGTCGAATTTGCCAGGATCACCCGGAGTGAGAATGATTCCGTCGTAGTGCCGCGCGATATCCGATTCGAGCAGCTCAACGTCGCCCTTGCCAATGTAGGGATAAGTGCGGAAATCGAGCTCGAGGGTGGCCCCGATCATGGCCTGCGCTGCCGCCCGGACGCCTTCGCGCAGGGGATCGAAGAAGGACGTAATTTGATGCGGAAGATGGACTGCGATTCGCAGCCGGCGGTTCAGCTTCAGGCTTCTCGCGGCGATATTGGGACGGTAGTTGAGCTTGTCCGCCATGCGGAGCACTTTGGCTCGCGTCTGCGGACTGATCCCGGCTCGCCCGTGCAGCGCCCGGTCCACGGTTCCGATAGAGATGCCCAGAGCCCTGGCAATTTCCTTGATCCCCGCCGGATTCCTTTCCTGGTCTTTCGTCACGACGTTCGCCGCCTCGGCATCATTGTAGCCATAGCTGCTTTGGTTCACGCTTCGAAACGCTGGGCGTGATTCACGCAGGCCGGGTACCTCGATCCGCGTACCCGAATTCGGATTCGATTTGTTCGAGGCTGCGGCCTTTTGTCTCGGGAACGAGGACGAGGACCATGACAGTCCCCATGAAACAGATGCCGCCGTAGAGGAAGAATGTCCCCGCGCTTCCAAGATGCGCGTTGAGAGAGGGAAAGCTGTAAGTCAGCAGGAAAGATGCAGCCCAAAGCGCGCTGACGGACAGGGCGACGCCGTGGGCGCGGATGCGATTGGGAAAAATCTCAGAAATGAGCACCCAGGTCACCGGGCCCAGAGTGACCGCAAAAAACGCAATCGCCGCAAGTGTCAGCGTAAGCACGGCCGCAGCTGGCCAGTGCGCATGGTATGCCCACGCGCAGAGCAGATGCGAGATGCCGATGCCCACCGATCCGTAGATCATCATCTGCCGGCGGCCGATGCGGTCCACCAGAAGCATGGCGAGAATGGTGAACACGAGATTGATGGTGCCGGTGACGACGATGTCGAGGAAAATTTGGTTGGCGCCGTAGCCGGCACTGCGATACACGTCGCCTGCGTAGTTGAAGATCACGTTGATTCCAGTCCACTGCTGGAGAACGGCCAGCGCAATGCCGATCAGCAGGATAAGCCGTGCCGGAGAGCGGAGCAGTTCGCGCCAGGAGGATCGATCGTCGGCATCGGCGGCCAGAGCATGCGCGACCGTGGCCAGCCCATCCGCAGCGTACGTTGGACCTCCGATGCGGTTCAAAACCTTGCGAGCCTCCGCTTCGCGACGGCGCACCAGCAGCCAGCGCGGACTCTCCGGCAGCAGCAGCGAAGCGGCGGTGAAGACAACGGCAGGAACGGCAACTGCAATGAACATCCAGCGCCAGCCATGCTGGACGTTCCACGAATGGAGAATGGCCAAGCTTGTGAGGCCTGAAGGCACGGGCCGTGCGATGCGCCAGTTGACGATCTGCGCCAGCAGGATACCGAGAACGATTGCAAACTGGTTGAGGCTGACGAGGCGGCCGCGAATCGCTGACGGGCTGGTCTCCGCGATGTACATGGGAGAGACATTGGAACTGAGGCCGATGGCGACTCCGCCGGCAATACGCCAAACAATGAATTGCAGAAAAGACTGCGCCTCTCCGGTCAGCACTGAGGAGACGGCGAAAAGGACGGCGGAGATCAGGAGCACGCGGCGGCGCCCGTAGCGGTCGGCGAGCGAGCCGGCGATCAGCGATCCCATGAGGCATCCGACCAGAGCGCAACTGTTCGCCCAGCCCACAAGGACAGCCGACGTGAGGTGGAAGTACGTCTCGTAGAACTGGCGCGCGCCACCGATGACGACCCAGTCGTAGCCGAAGAGCAGGCCGCCCATGGCAGCGGCGATCGCGATGCCCCAGACGTATCCGCGGTGCTCGGGAGCGCCAATCGCTTGCGAAGCACTCGGCGTGGCGGAGCCCGGCATCATTGCGGGAACTCTGCCTGCATCAGGTCAATCGCTCCGGTGTGGCTCCGATCGAGGCGCAGCACTTCCTGAAGCAGCTGCAGGCTGCGTTCTCGTTCACCGAGGCCGAGCAGCGCCTGCGCCTGCAAAAAGCGGGCGGTGATGCTTTGGCGGAGCTTCAGATCCTCATCAAAGAGCAGCATGGCGGGAAGAGATATGGCGAAATAATCGATCTTCGGCGTCCGCTCGTCGAGCTGCATCGCGTAGTCGCGGATTTGGTGGAGGAGAGTCAGGGCTTCTCCACGGCGACCGAGGCGTTGGAGGGCCAACGCGCTCCAGAACGTCATCTCGGAAATGGCTTTTACCTGCGTGCTCTGGAAGTCGCCGTGGGTGCGCGCTGCGCGCTCCCAGTGGGCGGCAGCGTTTGCGGGATTTCCGGCCTGCGCCCAGGCTGTTCCGAGCCAATGTTCGATGATGCTGCGATTCGAGAGCAGGTGCGGTGCTTCTCCGATACTTTCGGGTGGATTCTGCGCCGCTTCAAAGAAGCGCAACGCCTCGGCAGGCTGCCTGGACGCAAGTGCCCGCTGCCCCAGGAGAATATTGGCACGGACGTATTCTGCGAGGACCATTCCTTCGCCACCTTCCCACGGCTGAAATTTGCGGGAAAGCAGGACATTCAGAGCACGCTTGGGCTGAGACGTGCTGCTGTAAAGACTCGCATGTTCGACCGAGAGGTCGTCGCGCTGTTCGACCAGATCGCGATGCGCTTCCAGATTCGCGAGGCGATCGGCAACCGGGACTCCGGCGCGCCGCGCAAGCTGATCCTGCTCGTACAGGATGCGAGCGTCTTTCGGCGCGAGCCGGCGTGCGCGATCAAACGCGGCCTGGGCGCGAGGTACATCGTGCAGCTGGTTGTAATACGCGATGCCCAGGTTACGCCAGACCACAGGCAGATCGGGGTCCAGTTGCGTGGCGCGCTCCCAGGCTGCAATGGCGTCGCGATGACGGCGGCGATCGTACAGCAGGTTGCCAAGATAATAGTGCGCGCAGCCGTCCCCGGGATTGAACCGGAGGGCTTCTTCGAGGAGCAGCATTTCTTCGAGACGGCTCGGAAAGACGTATGCGGAATCGGCTGCGGCCGCGTCGTGCAGCGCTGCAGCGCTCTCCTCCGCACGCCCGAGGCGGCGAAGGACGTGGGCGCGTGCATACAGAAGCATGGGAATGGCGCCGTCGGCAGATGGGGAGAACGGCGCGGACGCGACGGTAAGAGCCTCTTCCGCGAGTCCTGCACGCAGCAGGTCAAAGATGAGGTCAAGACGTTGCTGGTGGTCGGCGGGCGGTGAGCCGGAGGCGAGGAAGCGGCTGAAGATGTCCAGCGGGTCGAGCGCGCAGGTCGCAATCAGGAAATCCTGAGCTTCTCGCTCGCGTCCCAGCTGTCGCAGAATGACGGTCTTCAGATTTCTTGCATTCAAGTTGTCAGCACCGGCATTCAGCGAACGGTCGATGTGGTCGAGTGCGGTCGACCAGTGCCCGCGCGCGCAGTCCAGCTCTGCCAGGCGATGAAAGGCAGGGCCACGCCACGCTGCGTTCCACGTGGATTTGTAGTAGGCATCGTACGCTTCGTCCGATCGCTGAAGGAACCCAAG